>JBLHSN010000206.1:0-10632 GCA_047626195.1 Myxococcota bacterium | reverse complement strand
AATATCTGCGCTGCGCCGCCCTTCGCGAATGTCGGGCGTACTCCTACTGTCCATGGCGATGGCTAACGAACCCATTTCGACCTTCAGAGAAACGCAGTCGGGCGGGGAGTGCAACCGCAACGCTCGACAACAATCTACAGTAAAATCCCACAATCGCTAGTCATGCAATCTATCGGAAGAGAGGCCACGACATATCGTGGGTAAGTCGTTTCACGATTCAGCAGGTTCGAGGGATTACGCGTTCGCTAGTGCAGCGGTTGACGTCAGCGATAAAAAAAAATTACGTCCGCGAGCTCTGCATGGCACGCACAGCGGCTCGCCTGCTATGCTCCCTGTCGACGTCCGCACCCTTGCCTTGAGGCTTTTCTTTGAATACGCCAGATACAGCGGTGAAAAACTCGTTTCTTACTGACGAACGAGCACGATTGGCAGACATTGTCTTCCCGCTAGCAATCACCGGTGTAATCGCTCTCTGGCACGCCAGTACCATCGCTTCATTGCCCATCGCCGTTCGGTGGCTACCCGCTCTGATGGTAGTCCTCCCACTCTTGAGTACTGGAACATCCCCGTTTGTATCGCATGGCACAAATCGTCTTCTTGCACCCTTCATGGCGACCGGCCTGACAGCCGGCACGATTGTGGCGCTAATTCCAAGCGACCCCACGGCGACGTCCGTCGGCCTTCTGCTGACCGCAATCATCCTGTGTGTCTCTGCAATGACGACCACCCAAGTGGTCACTCTTACCTGCGCGAGCCTGGCTGCAGTGACCTTATCGGGCACCTCACTCGTCCAAGGGGAAGTAGTGCTGGCCGTGCTCTTGGCGCCTAGCATCTTGGGATGCGCCGCCGTCCTGAGTTGGCTCGCCGTTGAGCTTCGCTGGGCGCGCCAGTGGGCCAGCGACGTCGAACAGCGACTATCGGTCGCCACCGCCGACGGCCAAGCCGGCATGTTTGAGATCGACGTCCTTAGCGGTCAAGCCACCTACTCAACGCGCTTCCGTCAAGTGCTCGGCTACGATGGGTTCTCCCAGTTTCCCCCTCTCCCTACAGACTTCATGTCATCCGACGTGATCTGGACCGATGACCGAGACCGAGTCCAAACGACTCTGCGCGACGCCGTCATCGACCACATACCGGTCACGGTGGAATGCCAGATGGTAACGGCGATGGGAGAACCACGTTGGGTTCGACTCCGCGCGAGTGTTCGCCTAGGCCAAGACGGAACGCTACGCCGAATCGTAGGCTCAATCCATGATATCTCACCGCAGAAAGAGGCTGACGCCCGCGCCCGAGACTTCTTGAGTGCGGCGACACAAGAAATTCGCGCGCCACTGACATCCATTCGCGGAGTCCACCGGCTCGTGTCTGGCGGCGCGTTCGGCGAGCTGCCCGACCTCGCTACCCGAATGATGTCCATTGCCGACCGCAGCAGTGCTCGCCTGGAACAACTGGTGGACCAACTACTGGAGCTGCATCGGGTCACCCTTGGAGACATCGACCTCAACATGGAGGATGTCGACCTCGAGGAAGCCGTGCGCGCCGCTCTGCAGGCCAGCCATGAAGTGCACCGCGATATTTTCCTCTCCGGCCCAGTGCTTGTGAGCCACGCTTGTCGTGTTCGCGCTGACCGTATTCGACTTATTAGCTCCTTAACCACACTTATGACCGTGGGTCTGGACGATATCGCAGGAGGCGTGTACGTCGGCGTAGAGGTGTCGAACTCTGGCGGTATTGGCACGGTAGTCTTGACCCGGAGCAGCAGCCCGACGGCCGCCGTGTTGCACCGAGGATTGGTTGGAGTGCTGCACACGCATCGGCCGCTACCCCACACAGACGTCACCAACGTGTCTCTCTCTACGGCGAAGGCTCTTCTACTCGCCATGGGAGGCATGGTGAAGGCGTGGTGCCCCAGTGAGCGCGCTCTCATGGTGCGCATCGACTTTGTAGCCGTGGCCGATCCGGCGGCCGCATTGCACAAGTCCGAGTTCGCAATGTCTTCTGGGCTCCGTTGACACAGGCTGATTGATGTCTTACGGCCCCCATCATTCCCAATTGGAGACATCACTATGCGCATCGCAGCCGTTGCAGCCCTCGCAGCCGGATTCCTGGCCCTCACCGCTTGTAATCTTAAGTCACAGACCATTCCGGGCTTTAGCCCTCGCTTCGCAAGTGCCGACTACCAAGTCCTCGCACGCACGAACCACGAGGAATGCGGAACCTACGTGTTCATCGACTGGGGCCACCTCTTCAAGGACGAAAGTGCAACCGTCAGTGCAAGCGCGAGCAACCCGCTCGCGACCATCCTCGCGAGCATTCCGTTCCTCGGCGGCCCGCCCGAGTCCAGCCGCGCCCTCTACCACGCCCTTGAGCGCATCCCCGAGGCGACCCATCTCCTCGAGCCCCGCATCCACACCTCGTGGGAAGGCATCGCCTTGGCGCCATTCCTGATGTTCGGCACCCGCTGCGCGACCGTCGAAGCACACGGTGTTCGCATCGGTGACCGTCCGGTTCCGAACGCACAATAAGTACGTTCTGAAACTAAAAGCCCGCCTTCCGGTTTGCCGGTTGGCGGGCTTTTCTGTGCCCGAAAGTGCGGACTCGTCTAAGGAAGCTTGCGCTTAAGAGTCTTGCAGACGCCCTCTTCCACGTCGATGAGGAAGTCTTGGATCTGCTGACTGTTCGGGGAGAAGTTGCCGTGGTGCTCGGTGCGCGCTTCATGATCACCCCAGCCAATCACACCGCCATCTGCGCCATATAGCGACCAGAATACGCGAACTCGTGCACCGCCAGCACTGCCGTAGGTCTGGCCCAAGAACCACCCACCGTTGTGCCCGTAGTAGTGCACAACGTAGGGAACGAGCAGGGCATCCGCGCCGTTCGGTACGGGTGCACCCGCTTCCCAGGCGGGAGCCGACAAGGAAAAGCGAGGCAACGGCTGGTTGTCGCGCCCATCTGTCTTCTCTGTGCCACGGATGTTTCGACGTGTGGGAATCGGAGGCTGGTCGTCCAACTCAACGGGAACCCACTCCCGTCCCTCGCGGCCCATGTTGCCGAACACACACTGGCTGACCACTTCCTGTATCTGTGATCGATACCGCTCCTGCTGAGACAGCTCGATGTTCAGAGACACATTCTCGAGACCGCCTTCGCGCGCGACAACGTGAAAGCCGCCAGAGAACAGCAGGTTGCCCACGTAGCTACCAGACCAGACCTCCTCCCCCTCGTCGGGAACCTGGATGTCTTGCAGGAACACCGGCTGTGCAACCGCGATGACCGACGTGCGTACGTCCGGCTTTTGCCCATCAAATGAGAGGGTGGTGTGGCCGGCGCAAGCCGACAACACAGGGAGTAGTAGCCAAAACCGCATACAGACAGCCTCCGAGGTCGCCTGCTAACCCGGCGAGCGAGAGGCGAGCGACGCCCGGAGGCAATCTTGCCAAAGGTCAGCTGCCTACGCGGCTTCAGACACCGAGACCGCGGCTTCAACATCCACCAGCGCATGGACCAGAGCGTCTTCCATGGAATCAACGAGGATGATGTCCATGACGTCACGCACCTCGGCTGGCACATCTTCAAGATCCGGCCCATTACCCTTCGGCAGCAACACCCGAGTCAGACCGCGCTGATGGGCCGCCAACACCTTGGCCTCGATGCCACCGACCGGCAGCACACGACCACGAAGCGTCGCCTCACCGGTCATCGCAGTGTCTGAGCGTACCTGTCGGCCACTGAACAACGACGCCAACGCAGTGAAGATGGTCACGCCCGCGGAAGGCCCATCCTTCGGAACCGCACCGGCCGGTACGTGAATGTGAACGTCTTTGCCCTCGAAGGCATCCGTTGGGAAACCAAGACGTTCGCTATGCGCAAGAACGTACGTCAATGCCGCACGAGCGGACTCCTTCATGACATCGCCCAGCTGCCCAGTCAGAACCAACTGACCGGTTCCCGGCAGTGTAGACGCTTCGACGTACAGGACATCGCCACCGAAGGGTGTCCAGGCAAGCCCTGTAGCAATGCCTGGACGTGTCGGCGCGTCATGGTCTTCCGTGCGAAACCGACGGCGCTTAAGGTAGGTCTCCACATCGTCCGTATCGACAACAAGTGGCTCAATGAGCAAGTCCTTGGCCTTCAGAACCGCTGCTGCTCGGTACACCCGACCCAACTGACGCTGCAGTTGACGCACACCAGCTTCCCGAGTCCAGCCCGCAATCACCGCATCGATAGCGCCGTCCGTTAGCTGAACATCTGACTCCTCCAGTCCGGTATTCTTGGCTACCTTGGACAACAGGTGCCGCTTCGCGATGACGCGCTTTTCAGTCGGCGTGTACCCAGCGATTTCTAGGATTTCCATCCGGTCTCGAAGCGCTGCCGGAATGCTGGAGACGTCGTTCGCTGTGGCGACGAATAGGGCACGCGACAGATCGATAGGCACTTCCATGTAGTGGTCAACGAAGTGGTGGTTCTGCTCTGGGTCCAGAATCTCGAGAAGTGCAGCTGCTGGGTTGCCCATGTTCGAGTTGGAGAGCTTGTCAATCTCGTCGAGAAGGATGACCGGGTCGCCACTCCCCGCACGGCGCAGTCCCTCCACCACTCGGCCCGGACGGGCACCAATGTAGGTGCGACGATGACCACGCAGCTCGGCTTCATCACGTACACCCCCGAGCGCTATGCGAACAAGCTTACGGTCCGTTGCATCGGCGATGGCCTGCCCAATGCTGGTCTTTCCGACGCCCGGAGGACCCACGAGCAGCAGCACGTCTGCGCGACCGGTTCCGGCCAGCTTACGCACGGCTAGATACTCACTGACTTGGCGTTTGACGTCTTCTAGGCCGTAGTGGCTGTCTTCCAGAGCCTCTTCGAGCTGGCCCAGGTCGACGTCGGACCCGGAGTCCTCATTCCACGGTAGCTCGGCGACCCACTCCAACCAATCCACAGCGACGCTTCGCTCTGGAGATTGCGCGTTGATGCGTCCCAGGCGCTTAAACTCGCGGTCAACGGCGGTCTGAACGGCGTCGGGTAGGTCAACATCGGCGAGCCGGTCCCGCAGCTGTTGCAGGTGGTCATCGCCCTCTTCAGACTCGCCAAGTTCCTTCTCAATCGCCTTTTTCTGCTCGCGCAAGAAGTGTTCCCGCTGAAGATTTCGCGTGCTGTTCGCCACCCGCTCTTGAATGTCGCGGCGGGCCTTGATGACCTCTCCTTGCTGCACGACTTGGTCGAGAACTCGCTCTGCCCGAGCAAGCGCATCCGTGGTCACCAACAGCTCCTTCTTCCACTCCTGGGGGGCGGTGATGAAGGCCGCAATGGCATCTACCAGCAAGTCTGGAGACGGAACTTGGTCAAGCATCTGCTGAACCTGCGCCTCGGCGTCCAGCGCCTTGGAGGTCTCCTCTACCGAACGACGAATAGCCGCCAGAAGCTCGTTCGCGTGAGGGGTGTCAGGCATGGCGTCTTCAATGGACTTCCATCGTGCGGCCAGGTGAGGGTGAATCGACGGGAAGTCCCCCAGATGGACGCGGGCAAGGCCCTGAACAACGATGGCTTCGGTGCCGCGCGGCCCGGGCGAGCGCTTGAGAATACGAGCGATGACGCCGACGGGCAGCAAATCTGCGGGAGTCGGACTCTTCGCTTCACTACTTTGAGCCGCAATGATGAGGTGTTCGTCTACGGCATGGGCAAGCGCAGAGCGGGAGGCCGGTCGGCCCACATTGAAGGTTGCTACAGCTCCAGGAAGCAGCACGCCACGCCGCAGAGCCATGACCGGCAGCGTCGTAGACAGGTTGAACGGAATGTCAGAGTTGCGGGCGTCCGCCATGTGAGAGCCTCCTGACGCAAGAGCGTCGGTTGCTTGAGGACGTCACCACCATAGATCCCGTGTCAACGTAGATTCTGTGTCACGTGACGTTTCGAAAACGCTCTGCACACTACATTATGAAGCGCAACCCCTTGACGGGATGAACGTCCCATCATGGGTCAAAAAGCGAGGGCGCAACCGGCTCGACGTGGGTCACCAACCGCTTCACACAGGCCATCTGGATGACGAATCACCGTATGTGTTCCACCGAAATACATGCTTTGTTGTTCAAAGGTCGATGCGTTCGGGAACTGACGGACCACACTGCGCTGGGTGGTCTGCGCCTCCAACAAAAGACCGCTCGGCAAGACGTGCACCCGATCTGCCCCCACCGCCTGTGGCAGGGTCATTCCATGGCGAATGCGATTGCGCGTCACTTGGGTCAGCGCTGTGCGAATGCGGTTGCTTCCTCCGCTGCCGGTGGCCATCACCGTGCCGTCAGGGGTCCGGGCGAGCATTGGGCACATCGCGCTACCCAAGCGGGCTCCGGGTGCGAACCGATGGAAGCCCAGCGGATTGATGTCCGCCTCCCCGAGGAAGTTATTGAGGAAGACGCCAAAACCCGGAAGGACCAGGCCACTGCCCTCACCATTCGACACCGTCACCGAGCACGCATTTCCCCAGCGGTCGACAACGGACAGGTGCGTAGTGCTCCCGTGCAGGTTGTCGAGAGTATCCGGCGGCGCGAACTCACCCGCGTCGAGACGTCGAAGAACCTCGTCTCGCCCCCACACCACCCGTTTGGAGTCGAGGAGTTCCCATGCGTGGTCCCGCGTAGGTGTGGCGTCCCCCACAACCTCTACCCGGGCACGCTCTGCAACAGCAAATACCGTAGCCAAGAGCTGGATGTCTTGGGCTGAGGCCGGTGCTGGCAGTGGAAGTCCTTCCAACAACGCCATGGCGTACGCCATCCACATGCCGCCAACGCTCGGCGGTGCTGCCAACAACAGCTCGGCATCCCGACAGCGACCACGGACCGGTACACCCGTGTGCGTCGCATACGACGCCAAGTCCGCGTGAGTGAGAGGCCCACCCCGTTCGGCCATGCACGCCGCAATGGCTTGGGCGACGTCTCCGTGGGAAAATACGCTGGGTCCCCGCTCCAGACACGCATCGATAAAGCGCAACAGTTCGGGGTTTCGGTAGGTGTCGCCAAGGGCGAGAGGCACGCCCGATGCATCGACGAAGGTCGAACGGAGGGCGTCGGTACTGTTGATGATGGGCCACAATAACCGCACCGCAAAGACTCCGACGACGTTGTGTAGTGTACCGCGAAGACACGCCTGTCGAGCCGGTTCTAAGACTTCCGCACGCCCGAGTAGGCCTCGCTCTTCCTGTAGCGTCAGCAAGCCATTTGCGGCCGACGGAACCGCCACCGAGCCTGAACCAATGTGGAACTCCTGGGTGGCCGCGCCGAAGTCGACTCGGACCGGAAAGAAGGAGCCTTCCAATGGCATCCAAGGGGCCGTGGTCGCACCGAGTCCAGGGGCCGTCGCAAAGAAATCGACGCTAATGGCCTCGCCATCCACAACAGCAACGGCAAATCCGCCGCCACCCGGACTCGTCAGCAGGGGCTCCGCATGAAACGAGGTGAACGCAGCGGCAACTGCGGCGTCTACCGCGTTCCCGCCCGCGCGAAGAACAGCAATTGCTGACTTCGATACTTCTGGATGCCCAGATGCAACCGCCCCGTTCCGTCCTAGTACCCCTGGCACGAATCCTCCTACACCCCAGTCTACCGCACAGACTGCTTGTCCTGGCAAGTGCCCGGCACCCCGCAGCGTTCACACACACCACGTCGCTGCAGGCTAGTGTTGCGCAGTGGAGGAACATGTGAGGTACCTGTGGCTCTTGGCTCTGGTCGCGGGATGCGGCCAAGACTGGACAGAGAGTGAGTCGTCAGGCCTTCGCCTGCTCGACGCCACCCGAACCAGCAATCTGAACGGGCAACATCGTCTGCGCTTCGATGTACTCGACGGAGAGACGGCGTTCTTGGTCTCCGTCGACCCCACATCTCCGCAGCGTGCTGTGTTCCTCGAGGCGAAGAATCCCGACCAGCAGACGGTGTTCGACATCGAACCCGTGTCCGAGACAGGCCGACGCCTCACTGGCGGTCAGTTCACCCTGTCAACGGTATCCCTCAACTGGCCCATTCGTGAGCAAGACGGAGCGCTAACCACGGGTCAATGGCACACAGATGTCGGGGCTATCAACGCCGAAGACCAGTTCGACGCCGGCGTGAACAGCATCATTCGTGTGGCCTTCAAGCAGGACAGTGACTTCACCGCCGGTGACGTACACGCACGCGTCGTCTACGTAGGCTCTGTCGGTCAGGACGATGAAGTCGTCCGCGCCACCGAAGCAGCAGTCGGCCAATGGCAAGGGCTATACGCCAACTTCGGCCTGGACCTCACCGTGCGATACGACACCAACCCAACCACCGATTCCGTTGGAGCGCCTGGCGAGAGCAGCGGCGCCCTGTTCCAGCAGCTGTCCAGCGAGTCTGATGTCGGCGAGGTCACCGTGGTCATCGCTGAACGCATTGCTGACAATCCGGGTATTCAGGGCTTTGCCGGAGGTGTTCCCGGTCCCATCTTACCCAGTGACCGCTCCGTGATGGTTCTGTCGGCCATTGACAATGGTGGCGGAGACCTTCAGTTCAGCAACGCAGAGATTCGCTTACTCGCAGAGACCATGGCCCATGAGGTCGGACACTTCATCGGCTTATTCCACCCAGTAGAGCTGACCTTCGACACCTGGGATGCCCTGGACGACACCCCCGAGTGCTCCAATCAGACCGCCTGCATCAACGTGTATAGCCGCAATCTGATGTTTCCCGTTCCTGTTTGCTCTGGGACCACCTGTACGCCACAGACCGAGATGACCCCGGCCCAGCGCGGTGTGATGCACCGCAGCGTGTGGGTCAACTGATGACGAGGACACACCCATGATCTGGCTCATCGCCCTACTCGCGACCGCACAAGCCGAACCGCTGACGCCTGACATTACGACCGCACTCACACCCCGTCATACGGGAGCGAACTGTGATGCTATCCATGCTCTAGGACCGCTATCCAGCGTCGTTCCAGCCCTCGTTGAGACTGCCGAGACCGTCGCTATGCCGCCGTGGGTCGGGACACGCGCCGCTCACTGCGTCAGTGAGCTGATCAGCGTGGACACCCTCGCTCACGATGCCGCTATTCGCTGGGTCAGTGACGACACCCGTGCGGGCTATGGGCTCATCATCCTCGACAACCTCGACAGCCTCCCGACAGACCAAGCGCTGCCCCTCGCTCGGCTCGCCCAACAGCACGCCTCGAGCTCACAGAGCTTCGGTCGCTACGCCCTGCCAAAGCTTGAGCGCAGCCTTCACCCCGCTGTTCAGGCGCTGTCGGTAGCGCCTTAGATCAACGCGTGGCGTTCGTCGATTCGAGTGCGACTGGCCCGTAGGTGCCGGATGGCATGTTCGACCACGTCTGGACTCCACGCGACAAAGTGAACCCGTAGCTGTTCCCCGGTCACAACAGCGCTGACAGGCGTCTCTGGGTCTCGGTAGGGAGACATTTGGGCGGCGGCGAGCATGTGCGCACGCACACGCTCAGGCGTCTTGCCAGCCGGCACAATGACATCGACCGGCGAGCTGTGGTCTCGAGGCTGGACGCTGAAGCGCGCTCCGCCCAGGGACGCAACAGGAATACTGAAGCGCCGACCATCTTCCCGAACCAACGTGATTCGAATCAGGCCAACTTCCGCCAGCGTTCCACTGTCGTCACCGAAGCTCACCCAGTCGCCCACGCGAACACTTGGACCGAGCATCAGGTACAGCCCCTCAATGTACCGTGGCAAGAATCGTGCGCCCACGACCACCACCGCAAGTCCAATCGCCACAAGCGATCCACCGGCAACAACCGGCGAGGCATGCTCCAGCGCCTGAATGATGGCCCCAGCAGTCACCAACAACGTGGCTATGACGCTGAACAACTGAACCATCAACAGGTCATCTTGCAGCTTAGGAAGACGACGACGGGCCCGTGCCACCAGCGTGTGCACACCCACCAGCACAATCATGCCGAGCAAGAAGCGCCACAGAACACTGCGTGCAGTCGTTAACGGGGACCGCATGTCAATGGTCGGAAGCGACGGACCTTCCGAGACCACGACAATGCTGGGACTCTCCGAAATAAGCGGGCCCAGGCCAGGAGCCAAACCGACAGGTATTGGTGGTATGGGAGAGGCCATTGCAGGCTTTCGTCCTGCTACCCGAGCACGGTCATCCGCGGTAGCGACGGCAACGGAGTCTGGAGAGGCCGGTGCAGGGTCAGCCCCAATTGACGGGAGGAACCCACCGGGCACGCCCGAGACATCTCCAGGAAGCGTCGGTCGCTCGGTCGGCGCGGCCGGAGAATCAGCCACTGGGGCGCCATGCTCGTCATCCTGTGTGGCTGAGTCATCGCTATGAGAAGCCGATGCACCGGGTCCATCGTCATGCGCCGACTCATGGCCGCCGCCGCATGCCATCAGTCCAACGACCAGGAGGAATACCCGCATCATCGCACCCCCTCATCGGTAATTTGTCGGTGCAAGACCATTTCCGTCCGCACGCTTGCGAGCAGACCAGCGGGAATCGTAATCAGCGCGGTCTCGTCGTGAACATCCGACAATAATCCGCTCTCGTGCAATGCTTGAAGATGCCTAAATAGCGCACCTTGGTCAAGGCCAAGACCGTGCGCCAGCTGCGAACGGGTCATCGGCCCATACGAATACAAGACGGCAAGGGT
>JBLHSN010000205.1:0-10643 GCA_047626195.1 Myxococcota bacterium | reverse complement strand
TCGCTTCGCGCTTTCAGTGCCTGCTGGGCCTCGCGCCGCTCATGGGTCCGAAGCGATAGACGGTTCGCCGCAGTCTGTAGAGCGGGCCATGCGGCATCGGGGTTGGTGTACAGCGGTGCAATCGCGGCGGTGATGTGCACGGCGGCTGTGCGAGGTGCACGTTCTTGGGCGGCCGTGACGTGCGGTTGTGCATCTTCTGGGCGTGCGGCTGCGAGCAGGTGGGCGGCCATGCGCTCGTGAACCCTCCAGTGGTCTACGTTGGTGACCTGTTGGCAGGCTGTGAGAGCGTCTCCTCCTCGACTTCGATGGCTAGCGCGATGAGCAGCGGGTGAACATCCTGACCGGTAAAGGCATCCGCGATGTGGCGAATGGCACCGCTACTGTGGACGTCTTGCCACAGTCGAGCGAGCTCAATGGCATGTGAGGGGCCGACACGGGAGGCACGTGTCACGGCTTCAAGAACGGTCTGTAGTTTGTCCGTCCAACCTGCCGTTGCGTACAGCTCGGCGAGGTCCATTGCCACGGCTGGGGAAGCCAAGAGCGGGTTTTTGAGCAGGTCTTCGAGGTGTACAACCCCAGTTTGGGGCTGTTCCAGCAACAGAAAGCCCTCTGCGATGCCGCGAGAGGGCCGTGGGTCCAACGGGTTGTCGGTTCGCAGTGCGTGAAACAGTGGAAGAGCCTCACCCACCTGGCCTGTGGATAGGGCGATGACGGCTTGACCCAAGCGCGCTTCCCAATGGGTGGGGTCTGCTTGCAGCACCTGGGTCAGAAGTGGGTTGGCGTCATCGGAGCGGCGCATTCGAAAGAGAACACGAGCCCGAGCGGTGTCGGCATTGGGGACTGACAACGGGTTGAGGACGGCGAGTGCCGCATCCTATCGCCCGAGCTTGGTGAGAGCCTCGACACGGAACCGAGTCGCGTCTGAGCGGGCGTCCCCGACTGTAGAAGCACCATGGCGTCGAGAGCGCGGTCTATGGCCAGTGCTGCGTCGGCGACCAAGCCGGTATCTGGGCCCCACGACAGTAGAGCTTCACGCAGTCCGGCCACAGTGTCGTCGTCTTCTACCCAGCTCGCAATGCGTACTCGGGCAACCGCGTCGGTGACGGAGTGCACGGCCTACCAGAGGTCGAACAGGTCGTCGCCGACCCAGTCGACCGCACTCGACCACATGCCGCTCCAGCCGCCTTCGGCCTTCTTCTCTTCGAGGTAGGCATCCACGCGAGTTCGGCACTCTTGAATGGCTTGGTCGGCCCAGCTGGCCGCCCAGGCCAATGGCGTCGTTCAGGTTGCCGTTCATCTTGACGCGGACCGGCTCTCCGAGGCGTTTCCAGGTAAAGGCGGGTACTTCTGCCCGCGCGTGACCTCCGACGAGAGTGACTTTCGCTCCAGCACTCCCTGATCGTCACCCCGTCTGCGGTCCGGGCGGCGGTACGCTTGGCATTGGCGTCGGCGGTGCCGACTTCGTACCCGGCACTTGCCTTGACACCCTTGCCATTGTCGTAGGCGATGTTGTCCGCGAACGCGGTGGCTGAGGCTTTGGCGGACCCATGGGCTTGGCGGTCTCCGTCCTTGTCCTTGTTGATTCCAGCGGTCGCACTGGCCTTGGCTTCGCCACGGGTCGTGGTCCGAGTCACAGTGTCGGACAGCGTCTTCGTCTCGCGGTCACGCACCAGGCTGCGTGCAACCGTGGTGGACAGCCCGTCTTTTGGGTTCCAACCGGCACCGACATCCAGCGCCTTAGACGACTCCTGCAGGTTGCCGTCTGCATCGTTGACGCCTGTCGACGATGACCGGTTGTTGGCCCGTCACCAACGCGACCCCTCCAAGTTGCCTTGGCGAGCCGTGCGACTACCGTCGTCATGCACGGTGGTTCGGTCGCCGGCTGCAGGTCCGCGAGACAATGCCGTCGTCCGTTGTGGCCGAGACCCGGTTGCTTGCTGGACGATTGCGGGATGGTATTGCGTCTCCCATAGCGACGTGAGGAGAACGTCTTTCATCAGAAGACCATGACAGTTACGCAGCGCGAGGAGAGTCTCACTTCCGGCTCCATGTTGCACCCAACAGATCCTACCCATCAGATTGTTTGAGTGCCTTGCCACGTCCGATGCGACGGTTGAATTGTCGCAGCCGCGGTTGCGCGCTGCGATAGGGGCCGGCACCCCTCGGAGTGTGCATGTCCCCTTACGTTCGCTATCCGGCTGTTGCTGGCAACCGCGTTGTCTTCGTCAGTGACGATGACCTGTGGTCAGTGGCTCTCGATGGCGGTCCAACCCGTCGCTTGACCGCGAACCAGGGCACAGTCAGCCACCCGGTATTTCACCCGGATGGCAGCAAGCTCGCGTACTTGTCCTCACGCGATGGCGCGTCCGAGGTCTATGTCAGCGACGCTGACGGAGGCGCGCCAACCCGCCTGACCTGGGGTAGCGGTGCGATGGCGGTGTGTCGGGTGGATGACGCCGGCGTGGTCTTTGCCTCTAGTGCGGGTCGCCCATCGCCCAAAGAGCTCATGTTGTGGCGGGTTCCTCTGCAAGGAGGAGAAGCTGTACGTCTACAGTTTGGCCTTGCGGTATCGCTGGCCGTAGACGGCGAGCGGGTGGCTATTGCGCGTCACGAAGATGACCTCGCTAAGTGGAAACGCTACCGCGGTGGACGCACAGGCCGCATTTGGTACCGCACAGCTGGGGAATTTGTGCACCTGGACCTTGGAACGTCCCGAGCGGCCAATCCAATGTGGTTGGGCGAGCGTCTGTGGTTTGTCAGCGACCACGGCTTCACGGCAAACCTTTGGTCGGTCCTACAAGACGGAACGGACCTGCGTCAGGAAACCCACCACGACACGTTCGCCATTCGCCATGCCCAAACGGACGGTGAGACCATAGTCTACGCGTGCGGTGCGAGTCTGTGGCGTGTCACCCCGGGGCAGGAGCCCGTTCAAGTCGACGTCGACCACAAGTCTCCAGCCGAGCGCCTGGTGAACCGGCATGTGGGCTTGCGGTACTTGGAGGGCGCAGCTCTTCACCCGGACGGCCGCTCGCTTGCACTGGTAGTTCGAGGAAAGCCGGTCACTATCGGCACCTTTGAGGGTCCGATGCATCTCCATGGTGACCGAAGCGGTCCGCGTTATCGCCGGCTGTGTTGGTTTGACGACGGCGAGCGCTTAGCTGCGGTGAGCGATGCCTCTGGGGAAGACCGTCTGGTCGTGTTCGACGCGGACGGAGAGCGGACGTTCGATATTCCCGAGTTCGGGCGACCCCTTTCGGTGAAGGTCAGCCCGAACGGTGAGCGCGTAGCTCTGACCGATGACCGTGGAAATGTAGCAGTGGTCGTGCTGGATGGCGGGGCGACTGTCATCGACCACAGCGATGCCGGACGCTGCTCTGGGTTGTCGTGGTCCAGCGACAGCGCGTGGTTGGTTTACAGCTGCCCAACCGCCCGTGGTGCCGCGTCTGTGGTGAAGCTCTGGGGGACGAACGGCACCCGAACAGACCTGACAGATGGCCGCTTTCAGGACACCTCGCCGTCGTTCGACCCAGCCGGTCGCTTTGTGGCGTTCTTGTCCAACCGCGAGCTCGACCCGGTGTACGACCAGGCCTTCTTCGACGTGAACTTTCCGCTCTCCGTGCGCCCCTACTTGGTCACGCTGCGTGCAGATGTCACCAGCCCGCTGCATCCAGAGCCGTGCCCAGTGGGGGGGGCCGCCGACACCCCGAAGGCTGCGGAGTCGGTGACGGTGGACGTTGACGGAATTCGCGACCGCTTGATTCGCATGCCCATGCCGTCACGTCGCTATTTGGCTCTTCATGCCACCCTTCAAGGGTTGGTGGCATCGAGTGAACCGGTGGCGGGTGCGGGAGCCAGCGCGTGGAAGGGAGGGGGTGCGCCTCCGGCGAACAAGTACTTGCACATCTTCCATTGGTCGGCGCGCGCTGAGTCGGCTGGTTTGCCACGTCACAGTGGGTTCTCGGTGAGCAGCAACGGCAAGGCTCTGTTGCTTCGCGTTGGCTACAAGCTCCGCGTTGTACCTTTACCTGGGCCGGATAAGAAGCTGCCGACCGGGTTGTCGGCCGGACGAAAGCATGGATGGTTCCAGGTATCTCGTGTCAGTGTCCCACTGGATCTGCGGGTCGAATGGCGGCAGATGCTGCGTGAGACGTGGCGGTGGATGCGCGACCATTTCTGGACTGAAGACCACAGCGGCGTGGACTGGGATGCGGTGTGGACTCAATACAGTCCGTTGCTTGAGCGCGTGTCGAGCCGTCGGGAATATGGCGACTTGGTGTGGGAGATGGTTGGCGAGCTGGGCACGTCGCACGCCTACGAGATGCTGGGCGATTACCGGCGTCTTCCAGGCTGGCGGGTTGGGACGTTGGCGGCCGAGTACTCATGGTCGGAGGGGTGGCGTATTGACCGTCTCGCACGCGGCGAAGCGGGGATGCCAGGCGGCACATCACCGCTGACACAGCCCGGTGTGGACGTTCGTGTGGGAGACGTCATTGTGGCCGTGGACGGCGTTGTCTTGACCGCAGAGCAGCCCGTGGGCTCAGCCCTTGTGGACCGTGGCGGAAAGCGCGTCGTCGTGCGTGTCCGACGGGGCGAAGACGAGCACACGGTGACCGTGACGGCGTTGACGGATGCGTCCAATGCTTGGTACCGCGACTGGGTGCGCGGCAACCGAGAGCGCATTCATGCTCAGACCGATGGGCGGGTGGGCTACGTTCATATTCCCGACATGGGTGCTGCTGGGTATGCGGACTTCCACCGGGATTATCTGCGCGAATGTTTGCGGGATGCCTTGATTGTGGACGTTCGCTACAACCGTGGCGGTCATGTCTCCCAGCTCATCTTGGAGAAGCTGCGCCGGACCCCGATTGGCTACAACCAATCTCGCTGGGATGGCGTGTCCACGTACCCAAGCCACGCCGTGCGCGGGCCGATGGTGGCACTCACCAATGAAATGGCAGGTAGTGACGGCGATATATTCAGTCACTCCTTCAAGATTTACGGCCTAGGCCCGTTGATTGGTACGCGGACCTGGGGGGGCGTCGTTGGTATTTGGCCACGCGCTCGTCACGCGGACGGCAGCATCACCACGCAGCCGGAGTTCAGCTACTGGTTCCAGGACGTGGGCTATCAAGTCGAAAATTACGGAACGGACCCCGACATTGAGGTGGTCGTTCACCCCGAACATTACGCAAAGGGACAAGACATTCAGCTGGAACGAGGGCTCACCGAGGTGTTGGCGGCTCTCGAGAAGGCGCCGGGCGAACCGGACCTGAGCGACCGGCCGTATTTGGGTCGTCTACGCACCGATAGCGAGGTGGACGACCGAGACGACCCTTCGCTTCCATAGCGTTGGCTACCTGGACTCAGAATCATCCCCGGCGCTCGTATCGGACTGTTGGACGCCCTCGGTGTTCACCAGCGGCGGTGTAGGGGATGTCGTCACCGACACCGCAGTGGGTGTTGGAATGGCAGCCGATTCCCAGCGCAGCATGTGCACACGAACAGCTGTCCGTGTTGTTCATGAGCAGGCGAAAGTCGAACTTTGCCGGGTCCGACCCCGTCGCCTGAATGACCTCCGGCGCCGGTGGCCGTGTTGTGCAGCCCAACGTCGAGCTGCCAGCCCATGAGCCGAAGGCGTCAGCAGATCATCAGCGACGGTCGGGGACTAGCGTGCCTCCGCGAATCTCGTAGCGACCGCCATCTTCTACTTGAACGCCAGGTGGATGCTCGCCAACGCAGACGTAGGTGTTGTCTCCCACGGAAAAGTCCCGCGTGCTTCCCGATTCCAGACTCGAGTGCATGCCAAGTCCGCATTCTGGGCTGTCTGAGATCAACAACTCGACGGCTGCACTGTCGGAGTTGTGAATGTCGACCGAGCCGCTACCGATGCCAATCTCTTCAACAGCACAGGCAAGGCTGATGGTCAGGACAACAGTTGTGAAGGAGATGAGAAGGTACTTGGTGTGCATTGCGGGCGTCCTAGGTGGGAGGTGACGCGTACTGCGTAGGCTCTCGCGCGCTTCCGAGCTACCCGAATTACTGACCTTCGGCAGCCCTCAACTCGGCGGCCAATGCTGGCAAGTCGTGGCTGGTGACGAATGAGTTGTAGGGATGAACGGTGTGTTGTTCCACGGAGACGAGATGTCCGCTGGAGTACAACACGGACCAGATGGGACGGACAACCTTGGGTACAGGAAGTTGTGAGAACACGCCGTACGCTGCGGGATGGTGCGGAATCCAGCTGAAGATATACCAAGACGCCGCGTTTCCGACGCGGGTGATGACGGGCCACATCGCAAGCTCCCGCCTTCCCAGTACAGGGCTAAGAACGGGTCGAGGTCGGAGTCTGCACCCGGCTGACATCCGTGGACCGTCTTCGGGTCGTCTTCGGGTCGTCTTCGGGTCGTCTTCGGGTCGTCTTCGGGTCGTCTTCGGGTCGTGGATATGCGCGGTGGTGTACGTCGGCTTGGTGTGAGACACTACCCAGCAGGGGCTCGCTGGTGTGCCTTTGGGGGTATCAGATGCGGTTTGGCTATTGGCTCGCGATGCTTGCGTTGGGTGGCTGTGAAGCGGACCCGCTAGACATTGACGTCGACACAGGGGTCGATGCTGTGGATACCGACACCGACGCGGACACCGACACGGACACGGACACGGACACGGACACGGACACGGACACCGACACCGACACGGACACGGACACGGACACGGACACGGACGCTGACACGGACACGGACGCTGACACGGCAGAGCCGCCGTGTTTGGCAGAAGACGCCTTCATCCTATACCGAGATGCGGACCTAGACGGCTACGGCGTGGTGGGCAACGAGCTCATCGTGTGCGAGATGCAGGACGGGTATGCGCTTGCCGCCGGCGACTGCAACGATGATGCGGAGGGCATCAGTCCGGACGCCGATGAGCTGTGCGACGACGTCGACAACGACTGCAACGGCCTTGTAGATGACTCCGCCATCGACTGGGTCATCGTGTACCTAGACGCAGATGGCGATGACTTTGGTGACGTGGAGCGTTCGTGGACCGGCTGTTTTCCCAGCGACGACTATGTGGCTGACGCGACCGACTGCAATGACCTTGATGCCTTTGTACACCCCGGTGCTGTGGAGCTGTGCGACGGCGTCTCCAATGGCTGTGCAGACCAGCTCGAACTCGACGAAGTGGACGCGGACAACGACGGCGTGTCCGCGTGTGCCGGCGACTGTAACGACGCCCGCCAGGACATCAGTCCGGAGCTTGCCGAGCGCTGTGACGGAGAAGACACCAACTGCGATGGTCGTACGGATGAAGCTGGGGCGGTGGATGCTCCCACATGGCACTTGGACGGCGATGGCGACGGGTACGGCGGTATACCGGTGCTTCAGGTCTGCGATGCGCCTGATGGCTGGGTCGAAGAGGGCTCAGACTGCAATGACAGCGTGTTCTGGCTGAATGTGGACTGCGACATCCCGAGCTGCGAAGTGTGTCCGGACGGTGCCGCGTGTCAGGATGCAACCGAGTGTACGAGCGGCGTATGCGATGAGACTTGCCAAGCGTCCACCTGCGAAGATGCGGTGCTCAACGGTGCCGAGACGGACGTGGACTGTGGCGGCCCAGACTGTCCCGCGTGCGATCTTCTCGAGCAGTGCAGCGAGTCTGCAGACTGCCTGTCGGGCGCGTGCACGGATGGCGTCTGTTCGTGCAACGGGGACCTCTCCTGTGACGACGGCAATGTGTGCACCGATGACTACTGCAGCCCCGTCTCCCATGAGTGCGTGTACCTGAACCACGAGGGCGGCTGCACAGATGACGACATCTGCACCGACCGCCACCAGTGTGTACAGGGCGAGTGTGCTGTGCTGGAGAAGGACTGCGAGGACAACAGTACGTGCACCTTGGACACCTGCAACCCACTGCTCGGTATCTGTGAGCACGAGACGGACCCAGCCTACCTGGAAGGCGACTTCGAGTTCGACATTACCCTTTACAACGGCTGCCTTAAGATCGGGTTGACTGGCGACTATATCCACGACGGCGCCATCGTTTACCGCGTGTTCGCATGGCCTGGCATGGTCGGCCAAGGAGCCCCCGAGGGGTGGACGCTGGTGAACAACTGTACCCAGCGCCCCACATTTAATCCGAACGCAATGGGGTACTGGCCAAGCTTGTTCCGCAAGGACTGTCCGTGACAGCGGGCTGGGCGCTAGCGGACGCTTCTAAGTAGGCGATGTCACCGCCGGTGAGCTGTCAGCTTATCGGTAAGCTGTCTCTCGTTAGCCGCCATCGGACCCTCTATATGGCGCTGGTCTTGATGTTGTAGATCGCCGTCGACGTTGCTGGCGGGGGTCCTATCCCCGACAACTGTGATCTCGGTGTTGCCCTGCGCGAACCACAGCGCTACATAGGTCGCGGTTTCGGGGTGTGGCGCAGCCTGGTAGCGCACCTGCTTCGGGAGCAGGGGGTCGTAGGTTCGAATCCTGTCGCCCCGACCACCATTGAAAAGCCCATTGACGCTCGCGTCAGTGGGCTTTTTCAATGGTGGCGGTGGTGACAGCGCGCGTTTGAACGGATGGGCGTCGGGAGTCTGCCGAGGGACTGCTGTTTGGGGGGTCGCCCACCGGTCAACGCGCGGTCTTTGGGTGGTGTTGAAGGCTCTTGGGTGGGACGGTTTCGCCAATGGGCCTTTTCAATGGTGGCGGTGGTGACAGCGCGCGTTTGAGCGGATGGGCGTTGGAGAGTTTGGCCGGTCCGGTTGTTCTCGGGCGCTACCGGTCAACGCGCGGTCTTGTGGGCATGGCGACGGCCGTTGGTGTGACGGCTACGCCCGCGGGCCTCTTCCTTCATCACAATGGTGGCGGAGCGCGTGTGAGTGGATGGGCGTTGGAGCGTTGGGTCGGTCCGGATGGTCTCGCGCGCCCACCGGTCAATGCGCGTCCCCCCGACCATCATTTACGGCGCCTTCGAAGGCAACTTCGGAGGGGCCGTTGTCTTTTCTTGAGGCCCATTCAGAGGGTGAGGGTCCGGGGGACCCCGCGGTGGGCGGGCACCGAGCGTTTGGATTGAGGGACGGTCAACCGGTGTAAGTGAGGTCGGTCGCAAACCGGGGTGGCTCTTCGTTGGTGAGCACAATGTGCAAGCCGTCGACCTGTTCATCGGTGCGTCCCATCACGGCTGCGAGCGCACCCAGCCGGGCCGCAGCCCCTTCTTCGAGCAATGAAAACTGGCGATACAACTGAAGCACCGAACGCATCGGCACATCCGAGATGCGCACGTCCATCCACGGTAGTAGCCCACGCACGCTTAGGCCAAACGTCACGGATACAAGGTTCAATGGGCGCGGACACAACGCTGGCATCGCGGACAAAAACCAGGTCATCTGCCTCTGTGACACGCCGAAGGTTCGGGCCGCCAGGGCAATTTGTTGGGCTGTTGCCACGGCCTCTGAGCCAGAAATAACGAAATCGACCGCAAACACCGCACCAGCTTCACTTCCTAGTCGTGTCTGACGACATCCGTTTCGGGTGGACGCGTTTGCATGAAGGCGTCCCAAAACGCGCTTGTGAGCCGTTGCTGCAACGTCAGCGAACCCAGATGACGCCAACCTCGTGCGGACCGTCTCGGGCGGCTCCTGTGTCTCCCACAGGGCCTCAGCAGACACAGATGGAATGCCTGCGCGTTGGCCGAAACGGACCGAGCCCGAACCACTGCGAGCCCAGGGGACTGAGGTTCCGATGCTCGTCAGGCTCTCGACCACATTCGTCACCTGGGTTTCAACCCAAAGCGATAGGAACTCACCGTCTGTGTGAATGGAGAACCCGCGCCGCAGGTCCGCAGAGAGTTTGGTGGCGGTGTCGATAAGCGCTGACGAGTCGATCTGTACGGCTGCCAGAGCGTTGGCTACGACAACGGAAGGTTCAATAGGGGTCGATAAGCTATCCATTCGCGGCTTCGACCTCGACCGGACGGCTTGTGGGCGTATTGCGAGCGGCTAGCCAACGTTCTGCCCATGTCCTCAACGCAGCTTGATTCGCCGGACAGTCCGCGCGCATCTCAAGCTCGGGCAAATTCCCGGCATCGGTCGCCGCCAACGCCCGAAGCACAGCGCGACGGTCATCTTCGGCCCATCCCTGACTCAGTTGTGTCACGACGGGTGTAGCCACCCGGCGTTTCGTTTCATGAAAGCTCGATAAGAATCGTTCACGTCCACCCGGTTCGGTCACGTTCAATGTTGCGTCCGATGTAGCCGCTTGCTCGTCCATCGCCCGACTGTTGCTATCGAGAAACGCTCGGTAGTACCGCTGTTGTTCACCAGTCAGAGCGCCAAACTCCGCGCTCGCGTAAATGGAAACACGTTCGTTACCCGCAACCCTACGACGTCTCTGGAACTCGTCAAACGGAATACGCGCGCGTACCTCGGCTTGGGCCGGGTCTGACAGCACCCACTCGCGATGGTCACTTGCCATGGCAAGGTGGTTCCGAGAGACAGTACGCAAGCTCTCCTGTACCGGCTGCCAGTGCATTTCTCGCCATTTGTCAGGAGTAAGCTCAAAATCTCCCGAGTGTCTCTTTAGCGCAGCGAGGTACATCGCCTCCATTTGGTCAGCCTCTTCTTCGTTGCGGGACATGCCACGGACCTCGGCCTTCTG
>JBLHSN010000204.1:0-10647 GCA_047626195.1 Myxococcota bacterium | reverse complement strand
GGCTCGGATGACGTCATCACATCTGATGCGAAGAGGTATTCGTGGACGCCATTGTGGGCGCGCATGACGATTCTACTGAGCCCGTTCGTTGCCCTAGCTGCCATCTTGTTGACCCGTAAGACCTCTATGCTGACGGTCTCCTTGTGCGCGTCAGATAGTCAACGCATCCAACGCAATACGCGAGTCGGTTGGGGCGGCTTGCTGGGTGGAGTGGGGCTGATTGTAGCCTCGGTCGTGTTCGTAGACAGTCTGGCAGGCGGGTTCTTTGTTGTGTTGGGCACTGGCGTTGCCGCCTTCTTCGTCGCCATTTGGGGATTTTCGCAGGCCATGGTTGTCAAGCCCAAGTACATCGACAAGACAGAGGCCCGCTATGCTGGCATTCACCCCGACGTACTCGCAGCGATTGACGGCGGTAGCGCATGACGCATCTTGAGCTGTTGTCACGCGACTAGGGTTGCGCTTACGTAGCCTTGTGAGCGACGATGAATGTGGTCTGGGCCGCTGCCCCGACGTCCAGCCGTTCAGCGTCGGTAAAGCCGGCTTTCTGGATGTCTTCCATCACGGTGGAAGTCCGAATAATGGACACGAACGGTGCCTTTCCGATGAACTGCATGACCGGTATGATGAGCTTGTAGGGCATCCATCCTTCTGCGAGGCATGCGGTGGATGACACGAAGATGCCGCCCGGCTTGAGCAGTCGGTACATCTGGGCGAGCGTTGCGGCTCGGTCTTCCACCAGGTGCAGCAGGCTGTAGGCACACAGCATGTCGAGCGTGCCGTCTTCGATGGCGGTGAACGACGCGTCGAAGGGGCCGGTGTGGAAGGTCACGTTGGCGGCATCTGCGGCCTTGCCTTTGGCGATACGAACCATCTCGGAAGACAGGTCGAGACCGTGGACTGCGCGGACGTGGGGAGCGAGCCGCAAAGCGAAAGAGCCTGTCCCACAGCCGACATCCAGAACCGTGGACTCAGGAGTCAGGTGGGAGAGGGTGATCTCGGTCTTGCGGTCGAAGGCGTCTGGGTTGTCGACCGGGCTCGCTGCGTATTTCTCGGCAACGTTGTTCCAGAAAGTGGGGTCTGCGCTCATGGCTTCCTCGGTTTGATTGCAAGGATTCTATGCGATGCCCAAGGTAATGACGCGGTGTGTTTTCGCGACGGCCGCGTGCGGATTTAGACCGCTGCTACCCGCTCTGCCTCGCGCATGTCTGTTGCTAGCCGTTGTCCTTGCTTGCGGGCTGCAAGCATTTTGTGGGTGTGTTGGCACTCGGGGTCGTGCCAAAAGCGTAGGCACCCATTGCAGCCAAGGCCACGGCAGCCTTCCGCGCTCTGACGCGGCGACTTCTTCATGCGCTGGGCGAACTGCTGGGCAATGGCTTGGCGAAGGGCCTCGCGGCGTTTGGCGATGGACTCTTCGGTCCCTATGCCCGGCTCGAGACCGGCGACGGCCTTGTCGAAAGCGAGGCGCTTCCACTCTTGTTCGCTGAGCGCCTTTTCTTTACGGGCGATGGTGTAGGCGGGCATCTTGCTAGCAAGCCCGTGGATGTCTTCGTGGTCGAACAGATCGAACGGGATGCGCAAGATGCACTGGTGACCCGGGTTCACCTGTTCGTTCTCGACGTCACTGTCTGCGCGGGTGTGGGTGTGCTCCTAGCCGTGGGCGTGGTTGGTGAGGCGGCCTTCGTGAAAGGTATAGGTGTAGCCACGACTCGGAACGGTGAGCAGCTCCTGCATGTAAATCTCGGCATTCTAGGCGTCGGAGTCTTCGTACCAGGCGTCGACGGCCATGCGGTACGCCCGAGTCACCAATGCGACGTAGTAAGGACTCTTGCCGCGGCCTTCGATGTTGAGGGAGTTGACGCCAATGCGCAGGTAGTCGTCGAGCTTGGGCAGGATGCACAGGTCTTTTGAGTTGAGGATGTACGAGCCGGTGTCGCTCTCCTCGATCGGCATGTAGTCGCCCGGTCGGATTCCCTCTTCAAGCAAGAACTCGGACAGCTCAAGGTCCTCTTCGGTGAGCTTGAGTTCTTGAACCGTGCCGTTCTTTAGACGCATGTGGACTTGGTACTTCCATCGTCAGCTATTCGCGGACGAGCCGTGGTTCGCTCCGCGCTCCACCACGACGTTGGAGAGCAAGCACTCGGCCCGAGTAGGTCAGGCACATACAGGGGTGGCCGATGTCGTTGATGGAAGAAACCGGCGCTAGGGTGCGTTCAGGGGCGTCGCCAACTGACGACGTTGTAACTTGTTACTACTAGGAAGTTGGCCGATGGGTACGCGCACACATTGGCCTGCGTGGAGATGTGCAGCGGAAGCTCTGGGGCACGCTCTTTGACGAACATAAAGACGCCTGGGTCCGCCACAATCAAGGCGTCTGGCTTCACCTTTCGCACGGTATCCAACTACTCGGGCAGCTTGTCGATGTCCTTGTTGTGCGAGAACAGGTTTAGCGTAAGGTAGACGCGCACCCCATGTTGGTGGGCAAACTCGATGCCTTCGACCACATCATCCAGGGTAAAGTCGGATTTTGACCGAAGAGGCATGTCCGGTGTGCCGATATAGACGGCATCGGCGCCGTACAGAACGGCAGTCTTGAGTTTGGTGAGGTCGCCCGCAGACATGAGCAGTTCGGCATGGTGGCTATCAGTCCTGTCCGGCGCTGAGCTTGTTTGGGCGTTCACGCGGCAACAAGGAGATGACATTTGTGGCCGTTGTCGGTCACTCAAGGACGTGTGGTTGTAGACCTCGGAACAAGTCGGAGTGGGTGGCGAATGCCTGCTTGATGCACTGCTTGGTTGCTCGAAATCGTGCGTTTTCTCTTAGGTCTGGGTGACTGAGCAGCCACAGGTCGGCGATGTGCCTAAGGTCGGGGTGTGTCAGTCGGCGAAGTCTTGGCTCGCGGTCGCCGATGTAGGTGGGCAACATCACTGTCCCGAATCCGGCGCAAGCCGCCTGAATCAGAAGGTCCAGAGATGCGAAGGTCGTTCCTCGTCGCACCGATGGGTAGCTGGATTCGGCGATGAGTTGGGTTTGAACCTCGGTAGGGTCGAAGCCTGCCCATCGGGGTTGGCTTCCGGGAACGTCGGGGTCTAGTGAGGCCTGGTGCGAAATCGCGACGTAGTTGGCGAGCATCATCGGGGCCACAATGCGCCCAACCAGGTACTCAGGAGGTTGGTCACCGCGAACTAAAATACGAATGGCGACGTCTGCTTCGCGCTTGGACAGGTCGTAGGAGCGGGTGTCGACGTTGATGTGGAGGTGCACATCTGGCGATGCTTCGGAAAACGCATGAAGGCGGGGCATGAGCAGGCCGGACACGAAGTGGTCGCAACAGGTCAATGCGACGGGGCCCTCGAGCCGTTCATCTTGGCCTGTGACTGCGCATTCAATGGCGAACACTTCCTTCTCGATGCGCTCGGCGCTCGGCAGAATGTCTTGGCCAGCGACTGTGAGCTGATATCCGTCCGGCGTTCGATCAAATAGCCGAGTCGCCAGACGCTCTTCTAGGGCGTCAACTCTGCGTGCAACCGTTGAATGGCTCACCCCCAACGCCGCTCCTGCGCCGCGCGCTGAACCCGAGCGGGCAAGGGCGAGAAAGTGTCGAACGTCGTTCCAATCCATCGAAATCCTCGCCTGGCTGTGGACGTAACCTGTGATGGTCCTGTGACGTCCCGGGCATAGTCGGCCATCGCGGAGGTAAAAGTGCAGCAAGCAACGGTTGGTTACTGGCGAGCGAGCAACTTAGCACCGGCGTTTGACGCGGTGGATGTTCAGGCGGCGGCAGCTCGAGTGCGCGAGCCGGTTCATGTGGTTGGAGACACCACCGGCCGACGCATTGGCGTGGCTCTAGCGGGCTCTGTTTCGGCCGACGCGCAGTCGAATGGCGTTCCTGCTTTGCCGGTAATGGCGACGTTGCCTGCGATGTATCCGGAGTGGCTCGGCGACCAGTCCTTCCTTGCCGTTCACGGTGTGCGCTTTCCTTATGTTGCAGGCGCCATGGCCAATGGAATCGCCACGCCGCGTCTGGTGATTGCGATGGCCGAGGCCGGAATGCTCGGGTTCTTCGGCGCCGCTGGTCTGGCCTACCATCACGTACAAGCCGCTATTGACGAGATCTCAGCGGCCCTAGACGCCCGTGGATTGCCGTGGGGCGCCAACCTTATTCATAGTCCCAACGAGCCCGCCCTCGAAGCAAAGTCTGCGGCGCTGTACCTTGAGCGCGGGGTCAAGCGAGTGTCGGCGTCGGCGTTCATGGCGTTGAGTCCGGCGATTGTTCACTACGCCTACTCGGGAATCCGTGAAGTGGGCGGCCAAGTGGTGCGTCAGACGCATGTCTTCTGCAAGATCAGTCGGTCGGAGACAGCGACACACTTCTTGTCTCCGGCGCCCGAGTCCATGCTCCAAGCCTTGGTTGCAGACGGCCGACTCACGGCAGACGAAGCCCGTTTGGCTCGGACGTTGCCCGTTGCCGAAGATGTGATTGTTGAGGCGGACAGTGGTGGTCATACCGACAACCGCACGTTGACGGCGTTGTTCCCAGTCATCTTAGGACTGCGCGACCGGCTCACGGAAAAGTATGGCTACACACGCCCGATTCGAGTGGGTGCTGCAGGGGGCCTCGGCACCCCAAGCGGTGTCGCTGCAGCGTTTGGTTTGGGGGCGGCATTCGTGCTCACGGGCTCGGTCAACCAAGGCGCTGTTGAGTCGGGATTGTCAGAGAAAGGCCGGATTATGCTCGCTAAAGCAGACATGGCGGATGTAGCCATGGCGCCGGCCGCGGACATGTTCGAGCTGGGTGTGGAGGTTCAGGTGCTCAAGAGAGGGACGTTTTTCAGTTCCCGTGCCAAGCGTCTGTACGACATCTACAAGTCGAACGCGTCGCTGCAGACACTGTCCGACGCTGAGCGGACCTTCGTTGAGACAAAGTGCCTGCGCACCTCGATTGCCGACATCCAGGCCGAAACGGTGGGTTTCTGGGGTCGACGCGACCCTGGAGAGCTTGCAAAAGCCCAGGCCAATCCTAAGCATATGATGGCGCTTGTGTTCCGCTGGTACCTTGGACTTGCGAGTCGGTGGGCCATTGTGGGCGAGCCAGGTCGCGAAGTCGACTACCAGATTTGGTGTGGCCCCGCGATGGGCGCGTTCAACGACTGGGTGAAGGGCTCGTTCTTGGAAGCGCCTGAAAATCGTACAGCCGTTCAGATTGCCCGCAATCTCATGGAAGGAGCGGCTGCCATTACGCGTGCCCAACAACTGCGTAGTTACGGTGTTGCGGTGCCTCCCGGAGCGTTTCGCTTTGCGCCGAGGCCACTCGAGTAGCTCCACACTCGCGAGTTTGCGCTACAGTCCCCTATATGGCTGACCCAAACCAACCCGTACTTCCCCACGACTACGAAGATGGTGACCAAGAGGTCTTTCGTCGCGGACGCAACCAGGTTCGTCGGCGCTACCGACGTCGGGGGCGCCGAGCGAAGTGGATGGCCATCGTCGAAGAACGCCTACCTGAGCGGTATGTGGAGCTTTGCGAGATTCGTCGTCACAGCCCAATGGCCTTCCGAAAGGCGCTGCGCAAGACCTGCATAGAGCTCGAAGTCTACGGATTCGTCAACCGCTGTACCGACCGCGACTTGCTGCCGTTGGAAGAGCGTCGCCGCCTAGATGACGAAGAGCGTCTGGCGGAAGAAGCGGCCCGGGCTGGCCTCGCTGGGGATGCGTCCGAGTAGGGGCGTTGGGCGAGCTGGGTGATCTCGGCCATTGGTCGTAGCCGAGCGCTAATTTTCTGTGGGCTCTGGGGTCGGCCTTTGCGCTTGGTGGCGTGTACTTCTTGCTCACGGGGCCATCGGCTGGGTCGCGGTCAGTAGATGTCGCGACACATCTTGAAGCCGTACGAAGTGAAAGAGTAGGCTGCTGCGTGTTCCTCCTCTGGGATGCGGGGTCTCGCTGCCATGCACGGTGTCTCCGTTCCAGAACACGGCGGTGCCTGCACGAACGGCAAACAGCGTCGGCGTGCATCCTTGCCGGGCCAGGCCGTCTGCCAGTGCAGCGTGCGTGCCCTGAATCTGTGCTGCTGAGAGTCGCTGTTTGTCGATGTATTGGCGATGGTACAGCGCTTGTGAGTCGGTCAGCGCATGGGCCAACGCGGGGTCTGTTTCTGGAGTATGGCTGCGGTCGTACACGACGAACGCACCGGCTGACCGCTGGATGTCCTCGAGGGCTAGCCACACGCCAAGAATTGGGGCTCCGAGTGTGACGGGATGGATGTCGCGATGCCACGGGGTTCCGATGCTCGATGGCCACCAGCCACTCTGAAGCAGGGCCACAGGTGCACCCAGGAATTGCGTGGCGTACGCAAGCAGGCTCGTCGTGGAGAGAATGCGCTGTTCGAGGCCGTGGGTCGCTGGAAACTGTGCAGCCGGAAGATGTCCGGGATGAATGACGGGGTTGGTGATGCGCCCGTCGTCGTCCCGGGTGTGGACTTCGTGTCGACCGGACAACACGCGGAGCAGGGGCTCGTCATAGGCGGCAACTTCCGTCATCAGCATGGCGTGACAGTCGGCCGATTGCTGGGTGCCGATGAGGCCCGACACCATTGCCCAACCGGTGTCGCGGAAATGAGTACCAGCAGAACGGTCGGACATGCAGGCTCACCGGATGGGTGGGTGGAACGGTACAGCGGCAGTACGTAGAGAGCAGATACAGGGGGGAACTTGGGTACCCACTGTCGTAGATGGTAGCGTGCTGCCAGTCGGGGAGGATGTATGTTTCGAGGGTTGGGTATAGGCGTCGCGGTGTGTCTGGCCGCAACGGCGGCGGCTCAGGACCCGTCCTATGTGTGGCAAGGGCGCCTGTTAGATGCGGGCGGGACGCCGGTTCACGGGCAGCAGGACCTCACGTTTACGTTGACGGATGATGCCAGTCAGACGTTGTGGGCCAAGACCTATGAGGACGTGGTTGTTAGCGACGGATTCGTAGGCGTTGTGTTGTCCGGTGACGATGACCAGGTGCCTGCTCAGGGCTTGGCTCCACACTGGTTTTTAGCAGATGTGGACCTGACGATTGCCGTTGGGGGCACGTTGCTGCAGACCTTCTCCGTCATAAACACGGTTCCACGCGCAAGTGCTGTGGTCGGCGCCGTTCAGCTTACGTCGAGTGGTGCGTGCACGCCGTCAGACAACGCTGTCGGAGCGCTTCGGTATGAGTCGGGTTCCGTGTACGTATGTGACGGTACCCAGTGGCTTCAGATTGGCGCGGCAGGGTCGTCAGCAGACGGCTCGACATCGTCCAATGCGGTGCCGAGCTGCAAGGCGTATGCGGCACTTCAAGGGGACACCACCGACCAAACCCGGTGGGTAGACCCAGACGGGCCAGGCGGCTTCGATCCTTTCTTGACCCAGTGCGAGCTCGACAGCGCGGGTGGGGGCTGGACCCAAGTGATGCGGTTGAACGGTGGAAGCCTTCAGATCAACGGAACGGGCCGCGAGGCCTTCTGGTCCGCGGGCGGGAATTTGACCCCGGGTTCTTGGGGGTATTCGTCGTTCATCAGCATGACGGATGTGGATGAAGGATTCATTGGATGGGACCGTCTGACAACAGTGGGTTCCCACTTCGAAGTGCGCGTGGTCGGCGTCAATGAGAATGGGATTGCGGTCGATGAAGTGTTCGAGATGCAGTCGGTAGATATGGACAGCACAGATAGCCTTGTCGACGTCGGTAGTCTTAATGGTGTGGCGGGAGCATCTTGGACTGCAGCCGTTTTGGGAGACAGCAACACGCGCTCGAACTGGGGCGTTTGTGGCACACAGCAGGCGAACAACTCACACGTGGGATTCGGCTTGTGCCCCGCTGGATACAACACAGGCATTCCGTCGGGTGTAGAGGTCCAGATCTGGCACTACGGCAACTTCCAGCAGTGTATGAATATTTCACTGGGTGAACCTGGGGCTGCGGCTAACTACACCTACACGTGCGCCCGCGGGCCTGCCTCCATCCAACTGTATGTCCGCGAGCAGTAGCCGAGCAGCCACGCGGTCTGTGCGCCAGGCTTAATGTGGGGCCGAGAGTCTTGACTGCGTCTCGTCCGCCAAGAGCTTTGTACTGTGCTCACCCTGGTGGGCATAGCCGCATGTAGTGGTCATTCGGATTTACCCTGCGAAATCACCATGACGCAAAGCAGCGGGCGGTGCGTATCGGTGAGCAGTGGCGCGCGACGCCGGACGGTGCCGACCCAAACGAGCGCCTGTGAGCGAGAATGGCAGACAGTGGAGCGGTCGGCGTTCTGCGACACACCTTGTGCCCCTCGTGGGTCAATGCTGCTTCGTTTCCCGCGAGCGAACCACTGTTGAGGGCGTTGCACCCCATGACCGTCTTGTGACCTTGGGCTCATACATGCGCGCATCGCCAGAGGTACGCTCATGCCCACACGTTCGCCCATCGCAGTTGTTGGAATGTCCTGTCTTTTCCCCGGTTCGGTCAACAAGACCGGATTCTGGAGAGACATCCTTGCTGGAAAGGACCTCACGGCCGATGTTCCAGCATCGCACTGGCTCATTGAGGACTACTACGACGCCGACCCGACCGTGCCGGACAAGACCTACGCCAAGCGTGGGGCGTTCCTCGACGACATTCCGTTTGACCCCATGGCCTTTGGCGTTCCACCGTCCATCGTTCCGCAGACCGATACCTCGCAGCTGTTGGCGTTGATCGTAGCAAAGCAGGTACTGCAAGACGCGTCGCGTGGTCAGTTCGAGAACATGGACAAAGAGCGTATGGGCATTGTGCTCGGGGTAACCAGTGGCCAGGAGCTGATGGGCTCGATGGCGTCGCGCTTGCAGCGGCCAATCTGGACCAAGGCCATGCGTGAAGCCGGTCTTCCTGAATCGAAAGTTACCGAGCTGTGCGAGCGGATGAGCAGCGAGTACACGGACTGGGGGGAGTCGAACTTCCCTGGACTTCTCGGCAATGTCGTCGCGGGTCGCGTGGCAAACCGTCTGGACCTTGGCGGATTCAACTGCGTCACGGATGCCGCCTGCGCATCCAGCTTGTCGGCCTTACAGATGGCCATGCACAGCTTGTGGCTTGAAGAGAGCGACGTTGTGATTGCCGGTGGTGTCGACACCATGAACGACATCTTTATGTACATGTGCTTTAGCAAGACTCCGGCACTGTCGATGACTGGCGACTGCCGTCCCTTCTCGGCGGATGGTGATGGCACGCTGCTCGGCGAAGGCCTGGCAATGATGGCGCTTAAGCGTCTGGAAGATGCGGAACGCGATGGTGACCCCATCTACAGTGTGATTCGCGGCATTGGCGGCTCGTCGGATGGCAAGTCCAAGTCCGTCTATGCACCGGTGAGCGCCGGTCAGGCCAAGTCCATCCGCCGCGCGTACGCGTCGGCCGGCATGGACCCACAGACGGTCGAGCTTGTGGAGGCCCACGGTACCGGAACGGTCGCTGGAGATGCCGCCGAGTTCGGTGGACTTCGCCTGGTCTTTGGCGACGAGGGCCCGCAACGGATTGCGCTGGGTTCGGTCAAGTCGCAGATTGGCCATACCAAGTCGACGGCCGGTGCTGCGGGCATGTTCAAGGCCGTGTTGGCCCTGCACAGCAAAGTCTTGCCGCCCACGATTAAGGTCGACAGTCCCAATCCGAAGATGGACATCGAAAACAGCCCATTCTACCTATCGACTCGTGCTCGTCCGTGGATTCGCGGCTCGGACCACCCGCGTCGTGCCGGTGTGAGTGCCTTCGGGTTTGGCGGTAGCAACTTTCATGTTGCGGTCGAGGAGTACACCGGTGCCCTGACGGCGGACCGGGTTCGTTCGTTGCCGGCTGAGCTGGTGGTGTTGACCGCGGACAGCATTGCCGATCTACAGGCATCTGTGGCCGACGCGTTGACCTTGGCATCCGAAGACGGTGGGCTGGCGTTCCTAGCGGGCTCGTCGCAGAACAATGCGGACACCCAGCAGGCGCACCGTGTGGCGTTGACCGCGACCGATGAAGCGGACCTCTTTGCCAAGCTGACGACCGTTCAAGCCCACCTGAAGTCCTCACCGGCAGAGGCTCTAAGCACACCGAACGGCGTGTACATCGCTCACGGTGAAGCGGCGGGTGATGTTGGATTCGTGTTCCCCGGTCAAGGGAGTCAGTACGTGGACATGGGCGCTGCACTCGCCATGCACATGGACAGCGCTCGTGCCGTCTGGGACCGCGCGCAAGATATTGAGATGGGCGATACCAAGCTCGCAGAGGTGGCCTTTCCCATGCCGGTGTTCGGCAAAGAAGCGGAGGCTGCCCAGGCGTCTCGTCTGACCGCGACCGAGTGGGCACAGCCGGCCATCGGTGCTGCATCGTTGGCGCTGTTGGCCGTGTTGCGTGAGGTTGGGCTGACCCCAACGATGGTCGCTGGTCATAGCTTTGGTGAAGTCACCGCTCTCGCTGCTGCGGGTGCGTTCGACGAAGAGACGGCGCTGCGCATTGCCCGGCGTCGTGGTGAGCTGATGCGAGATGCAGCTCAGGCGGACGGATCGATGACGGCAGCGAAGGCAGAAATTGATGCCGTTCGTGCCGCTGTTGGCGGCATTGACGTCGTTGTCGCAAACCACAACGGCCCAACCCAGGTGGTCTTGTCGGGGCCGACGGCGGGGATTGAGC
>JBLHSN010000203.1:0-10656 GCA_047626195.1 Myxococcota bacterium | reverse complement strand
CGATGCCACGCGCACGGGCACGACTCGGGTATTCCGGAGCCATGCGCTCCAGCGGGCGGGGTGGCTGATCGACGGTACCCGCGGTCATGACCACGTCCGTCGGTGTGTCGAGAAGCGCTTCGGCACCAAGACTACCGAGTCCAGCCGTTCCCAATCCAAGGTCGAGCCCCCCCAGTCCCGCCGACAGAATCGGCGCTGCGGGAGCGTCACTCTGAGCCCGTTGCCGACGAGGTCTTGGCCGAGGACGCGGCGTGGGCGGAGGGGTCTGCGGTGTGGCCACGTCAAAAGCAATGGCCGCGCGGGTCTCCGGTTCCGGTGGCGTCAGTACACGACCATTGACCGCAATGAGTGCAGCGAGAACCGCACCGCTTGCGATGACAGACGCCAGCGCCGACAGGAGGACGCGCATCATCCGGCTTCCGCGTCGGTCACTACGCCCACATCTTTGGCACCGGCCAAGCGGCACTGGTCGACGGTCTCAATCAAGCGCTCCGCCGGAACGCCACGGTCGGTGATAATAAGCACCGGGCTCTCCGGGGCGTCGCGTAGGTGGTCGCGAACGCGGCTCTGCAGCATCCACGCTTGGACCGGAGAGGTGTCTACGTACAGGTTGTTGTCGCGGTCGATGTAGACGCGCAAAGCATCGGATGCGGCGGCGGCTCCCGATGAGGCCGAGGGCCGCTCGAGATCCAACTCCATGTCTTTGACGAAGGTCGTGGAGACCATGAAGAAGATGAGCAGGATGAACACCACATCGATGAGTGGCGAGATGTCGATGCCCCCATCTTCACTGCGTTGACGGCGTCTCATACCGGCTCCATCGCGTCGAGGGCGTGTTCAATGCGTTGTTGACGGCGGTCCAGCAGGCGCGCGAGCAACGCGCCAGGAATCGCCACAGCAAGTCCGGTCTGCGTAGACACCAAGGCCTCACTGATACCCCCAGCAATGCCACCGCTTTGGGTGTACATGGCGCCCGATCCGAGGCTGCTGAAGGTCTCAATCATGCCGGTCACGGTGCCGAGAAGGCCAACCAGAGGTGCCAGGATGACGACGGCTGCGACCAGAGCACGAAACCGTCCAATCTCAGCGCGAATCGGTGCGGTCGCCGTGCTGACCGACGCACGGGACCGGTGAGAGAGTTGCGCCACCGCCTGTTCTGCCCGAACCACCACCGGAGCGCCCAACGTCAGGACCCGCCAGGCCAGGGCAAACCACATGGCAAACAAGCCACCGACCAACGCGGGCATGACAAAGCCACCGCTCGACCAGAACTCGGTCAGCGCGCTCACTTGGCGGCCTGGGCGCAGCCCACATCAATAGGCTGCTGCGCCTCCGCGGCGTTGACCACCGCCAGCACACCCGCTTCAACGGTGTCGGCCAAGCCCCGCCCTCGTGCGGCGAGCAGGTTGCCGACGAACACCGCGGGAATCGCGACGATCAGTCCAAGTTGCGTGGTGATGAGCGCCTCCGAGATTCCACCAGACAGCATCTTCGGGTCACCGGTGCCGAACTGGGTGAGCACGTCGAAAGTGCTGATCATGCCGGTCACGGTGCCGAGCAGACCCAGAAGTGGGGCCACGGCAGCGACCACCAGAATCGCGGTTGAGTAGCGCTCTAGGCGCGGAAGAACGGTGAGCATGGCCTCTTCAACCACCGCATCGCGATGGCTAGAGGACTCACGAAGTGAGGGAAGAACCATGCGAAGCGCAACGGCAACCGCAGAGGATTGGCCGGCGACGGTCTCAAGTGCGCGGTCATCGTCCCACCGACTGACGTGCCCAATGACCTCTTGTACAACAGCCCGACTGCCGCGTCCCAGACGCCACAACAACACCGTGCGCATCAAGGCCATCAAGGCCGCGACAGCACCGAGGAACAGGATGACTACGCCGACCAAGCCACCCTTGCGAACCACGCTCATCAGCGTATCCGCTTCCAATTCAGTGACGCGTTCTGCGGCGTCGTCGACCAAGTACAAGGGCATGCTGGCAACGGTACTGCCTTGAGCCATGGTTCGGGTCTGCAGTGCGATGTCGTCGTTCCACAACCGCCAGTGTCCTCCGCCTTCTGGAACCAAGGCGCCGGCTGCAGACTCCGACACACCCCACACTGCCACATTGCCCAGATGGACCCGAGTACCGGACAGACGCGTCCCATCCAGCGCAAAGAACTCACCGGCCTCTCGGCGTACAGCGGCTCCTTGGTCAACGAGCGCTAGGCCCGAGGATAAGTAGCTGGAGGCAACGGCTAGGCGGCCTTCTTCGGAGTCCGGAAGCGGCATGGCGTCGACATTCGCCTCCGTCAGCGTCACCCGAGCGGCACGCAGGGAGCCGTCAATGCTGTCGGCGGCCGACAAAGCGACCTCCGCTTCGCGCTCGACATCGTCCAACCGCATGGCCAGGGCATCGGCGCCAACACTCGCGCGAACCCATCGCGCTTCGAGCTGGGTAAGTTCTTGCTGGACGGTCTCGACTTGCGGAGTCGCGTCAGCGCGAACGTCGGCGAGCTCCGCCGTCAGCGCGTCTCTCTCCGCAATCAAGTAAGCATACTCACGCGCGTAAGCGGCCTCGAGAGGGGTCGGTTCGGCAGCAGCGGCGAGCATCAAAATCAGCGCAATCATGAGCGTTCCTCCAGCGGCAAGCCTGGCAGTGTGAAAAAGCCGCTGTTGACTTGCTTGTCGAGGGCATCGAACAGCCCAGCAATGCCGGCGGAGTCGGAGGACCGTTCCCACGTCCACGCGCCACCGCGTGGGATGGCCTGCAGGAAGCGTCCGCCATCACGGGCGTACACCGAGACCATTCCGACACGAGCCACATCCACCAAGCGCTCGCGCCCGTCTACCGCAATCACTTGGCGGTCCATGGCCGTCTCGCGGGTCAGACGCAGCTCGTCTTCGACCAGCTGCCACACCCGACCCAAGGCCTTCTCTGGGCGCAGCTCACCAGAATCCAGCTGTGCGGTCAGGGCGTCCACCGCAGCGATTCGCTCGTCGGTTCGGTACGGCAGCCCCTGTGCCATACGCTCGCGAAGACCCGCCAACGACTCGCGAAGAACCGGCGTCAGATCTGCGGCGGAGGCATCCTGCACCGCCAGTGTTTCGCGTCGCTCGGCAAGGGCCACCGATAGCTCGGTAGACCTCAACGCCTCGCGACGAATTTGCCCCTGCATCTCTGCCCGTTCGGCATCTAGCGCCCGCAAGCGTCCACGAACCGAAGCGCGCTCCGCATCGACATCAGCCGCCAGCATCGACACCTCGCTTCGCAGCTCAGCAAGCCGCTCAGCGCGTTCTTCGAGTTCACCAGACCAGGACAGAGAAAGCAGGAGCAACCACATCAGTTCGCTGCCTGTGTGGTCCAGTCTGCGGTCCAGTCATTGCCGGGTTCCACCGCGCCGCGGAAGGTCACGTCGTCGAAGAAGTCATCCGCGGGGGCAACGCCACCGGAAGTGGCTGCACTGCCAGCAGCCGGTGCAAAGTTCGGGGCAGCCTCGTTGGTAGGGTCGATGAGGTCAGCGCCACCGGTGAGGTTGCCGTCCTGTCCGTTGAACCAGTCTTCAATGTCTGTGGGGTCATCATCAGCCTTCGTGAAATTGACAGCGCAATCAAGGAGGGAGTGGGTCAGGGAGAGGCCCTGGTCGAGTTGGTTGAAGGTGGCGGTGTGGTCGATGTCCAAGCAGGCTTCGCCGAAGCCGGTGATGACGAGATTGGAGAGGTCTCCGGCCACGCCTTCGCGAAGCAGTAGGCCAATGTCGGACGCGGCACTGTTGGGGCTTCCGATGAGCGTGACATTGGAGAGAGTGGGCGCTGTACGCGGGGTGGCGTCGTTCGATTCCGCGTTGTTGTCCGCTTCAATACCCTGGTCTGATGCGTCGGCGTATTGCTGGACGATGACATACTGAGCCTTGCCCTGCCAGCCGTCGGTGTAGTCAAAGCCGTCGTCGCCAGCGCCGGTGATGAGGATGTACTTGGCTTGTGCGGTGCCACCGAAGAACTCGACTCCGTCGTCCGCGTTCATGTGGACCTGGATGTGGTCGATCTGGGTGCCGCTGCCAACCCCCTGGAACGCGATGCCGTTCAGCTCGTTGTCTGGCGAGACCAACGTTCCGGCAAACTCAACGCGCACGTAGGAAATGACGCCCGAATCATCTTGCGGTTGGTCGCCGCCGTAAAAACCGGTGCCGCCTTCGCCAAAGGACTCGCAGGCTGTCTCGCCGCCGTCACAGGCGTTGATGGGTGCCAGGCCGTTGATGATGAGTCCGCCCCAGTCCGAGCGAGCGCGGGTGCCCTCTTCTTTGCTGGAGGTGAAGACGATGGGTGCGGCTGCGGTACCGGCGGCGATGATCTTGCTGTGGCGGCGAATGGCCAGGAATCCGTCCGTGGACGTCTCGCCGTAGATGACCGTGCCAGCCTCAATCGTCAGGACGGTCTCCAGTTCGTCGTCGCCAATAAACACACCGCCGCGGAGAAGGTACTCGGTGTCTGCGGTGAGATTTAGGTCCTCGGTGTACACGCCAGACAGCACACATACGCCATTCGAGCAGTCGTCTTGCGGGGTGGAGGTCTCGGTATCTTCTGAGCCGTCATTACAGGCGAAGAGGGACAACAACATCAGCGAGTAACAGTGAATCAGTCGCATAGTGAATCTCCAAATACGACCTTGTCTTGAGGTCGCTCCGCAACATCACACCTCCATGTGACAACTCGGGGGAGTCCCTGGAACCAATTCCGCGACAACAATTCTTCGCTCGTCAAACGCGGATAATTCTACGATCGAACAAAACGCGTCACAGCCGAGTGACGTCGGAGTGTTCGATTGTGTCGGCTACGTGTCTGAACGGAACGCAGACGCGCTCCACATCACCACGTCTCGGGAGCCGGCCGCGCGTCGAGCTCGAAGGTCCAGCCGCCGGGAGCTTGATGCGCGAGGAACCATGCCATGTCGGCCACAGCGTCGGGTGCTACGAAGTCTGAGACGGGCCTATTAGGCATCATTTCGCGGGTTCGCGGGAGGTCGACCATGCCGTCAATGATGATGTACGACACATGGATACCTTGGGGCGCGAACTCCTTGGCCAGTGCCTGCGCCAGCCAACGCTGCCCACCCTTCGACGCCGCAAACGCCGCTGTTTTCGGACTTCCACGCCAAGACGCAGTCGCTCCAGTAACGATGATGGCGCCCCCACCCTGCGCGAGCATGCCCGGTACGGCTTGTTGAGCGACGTGAAAGAGGCCGCCAACATTGACGTCGAGACTCGACCGCAGCTCATCGGCCGTGGTGTCTAGGAATCCTTTGAAGACCCCCGAGCCAGCGTTGTGTACGACGACGGTGGGCTCGCCCAGCTCCGCACGGATGGTCTCAAACGCCGAGGCGACAGCGCTCGCATCCGAGACATCGCACACAACAGCGATACTTCCGTCAATTTCGCTGGCATACCGCTCCAGCTTCTCCCGGGTACGGCCCAGCAGAGCCACCCGATACCCACCCGCTGCAAAGCGGCGAGCGTAAGCGATTCCGAGCCCTGGACCGATGCCGGTCACCACACACACTCTGTTGGTCATTCTGTTCTCCAGTTTGGTTCTTCGTCGCATCATGGGGTGTCGCAGCGGCGCCCACCGCTTTGGGAGCTGTATCAAGGCCGGTTTGGCCGGAGATGCCGGTAATTAGACGACTCTACGACACACCCATTTCTCCTAACGGTATTCAACTTACAGGGGTGGCCGATGTCGTTGATGGAAGAAACCGGCGCTAGGGTGCGTTCAGGGGTGTCGCCAACTGACGACGTTTTCAATTGTTACTACTCGGAAGTTGGCGGCGAAACTGGGCGTGCCAAAGCGTCGGGTTCGACATCAACGTGGAGGTCCACCCCTGTAAGTACCGTTCGGTATCTATACCTAAACAGGTGTCGGGAACCTCCGCGCAGGGATTGTCGCTCACTACGTGAACTGGGTTGAGCTCGCGAAGGCACGCGGAGAGATTACCCAGGTCGTACCGGCTTCAGTCGCGGCTGCATTCATCGATGCACAGTTCATCAGCCTGTGGGTTCAGGTGGCGGCCGGAGAAGACCCAACGATGCTGCGTGCGCAGTCGCGATTGGCCTTCGCCGGATTGACAGGTGTTGCCTTCGAGGCGTAGCCAAAACAGCTATCCGTTCCGTGTGCAACAGTGTCTTACACACAGGAGACCGCGTGTCAGAGACCCCACCTGTTACCGGATTGGTGCTGTCGGGTGGAGGCGCCCGAGGGGCCTACGAGGTCGGCGTTCTCCAGGCCATCGTCGAAATCATTGGGCCCGGCCAGTGCCAATCCGCGTTCCAAGTGTACACCGGCACGAGCGTCGGAGCGCTGAATGCCACCTGGCTGGCCGCGCACGCCGACCAGCCAGACATGGGCATTCACGGTCTCGCCGAGAAGTGGTCTGAGCTAAGGATCGACGAACATCTCCGTCTCAATCGCCTGCGCGACCTCATCCCTCGCAAAAGCAGCGGGACGTGGTCGCTTCTGAACATCGGCCCGCTCGCCAAGCTGATGACCTCGACCATGCCATGGGCAAGACTTCACCAAAATATTCAGTCGGGAGCCGTACATGCGCTCGCCGTTGCGTGCTTGGAAGTCGCCACCGGACAGACCGTCATCTTTGCCGAGACTGCTCCAAATGTGACCTTCCGTCCCACACGGTCGCCGTCCAGACAAGGACGCACCACCCAAATCAACGCCGAGCACATCCTGGCGTCGACATCCCTCCCCTTCCTATTTCCGCCGCGGAAAATCGACGGCTCATGGTTTGTGGATGGCGGGCTGCGTTTCAACACCCCCATCGCGCCGGCCCTACGTCTTGGCGCCGAACGGGTGTGTGTCATCTCGCTGCTCAGTGAGACGGATGCCACCACTCCCAAGGTCGCGCCCATCGAGTTCCCCAGTCCGTCCTTTTTGGCCGGCAAGATACTCGACGCCCTCCTTCTCGACCCCATGGTCCACGACATCCAAGTGCTGGACCGCTTCAACGCCCTCATGGACGTTCTGGACGACGTGCTGACCGAAGAAGAACAGGCCCGCGTAGATGACGTCATCACCGAACGTCGCGGCATGCCCTATCGACGGATTGACCGTCTCCTGTTTAGGCCAACAGCCGACATTGGCGAGATGGCCGCACAGTTCGTGAAGAAAATTCGAGTGCGACGCCCAGCAACCGCCATTCTGACCCAAGCGATGAAGTTTGGGGAATCGAAGGAGTCGGACCTGCTGTCGTTCTTGATGTTCGACAAGACCTTCGTCGAGCCACTCATTGATCTCGGATACCAAGATGCAAAGAATAGGCGGGACGAGATTGAGGCATTTTTTGGCCCCAGTCAACAGCGCAATGGCGTGCTACCCTAGTGCCCCTGCACAGGTGTCTTCTATGCGCGCTTCGCTTCTCGCTCCCGCACTTACCGTCGTGCTTCTCCTGCCATTCGGATGCCGCAAGCTCGACCCGATTCCGCAAGATGCAGACGGAGCCGCGTCCTGGCTGTACCGAAACCAAGATGCAGAAGATACCGAAGAAATCATAGCGGCCATGGACTTGGTGATTGACGCACTCGCGATTGATCCCGAAGAAGAGTTCGTCGAAGGGCTGTTGCTACCCCTGGATGCCGCGAGCGTTGAGGTCGTTGGCCGTGTAGCCGTCGAGACTCTCCCCACAGAGGAGCAAATAGCGGTCACCGAAGAGGAGCTAGAAGCCGGTACCTACGTGGTCTTGGAAGAGCAGCAGGGCATGGTTGTCGCGTCGATCATCCCGTGTGCCGTGGCCGATGTCGTCGGCGTGGTCATTCGCACCGACCAAGACGTGGTCCAGGGTGGGTACGACGTCTATGACCGAGCGTACACTACGGACGAGAATGCCCTCGACAACGGTGAGATGCTCGGGTGGGAAACGAACTACACCATCAGCGCCCTGGGTGCGACATATGACGCGACCATCCTGGGGCAGCTTCGCTTTCTCGACGAAGCAAAGACCTATGCCGTAGCCCGCGCCTACCTACCGACTCCAGGCGAGTTTACCCGCGGCGGGCGCTACTTCCGTCAAGACTACCAACTCGACCTGTTCGCACCGACAGAGGATGGCCAGACTATTCACGTGTTCGCCGTCTGGCGAGACATGAACTTAGGCGGCTTCCATAGCAGCAATGCCGCGTACATAGCGACCGTGAGCAATGCCTTCCGCGACGCCGATGTGGCCATTGCAGACGTGTGCAATCCCCGGGAGTGAGCGTCGCCACCCCTCTCCTCGTCGTCCGCAACAACATCCGGTGAGTTCTACCCAACAGTGATGTTGGGGTTACCCAGGCCACGCCTAATAGGGAGTGGATGTGGTCAAGGACGGACTGAGCGAGTGGCTACAGCACGGCGGAGATCACCGACTCATCGCTGGAGACGGAGGGTTCTCACCATACCGAGTGTCGTTTCATTCTCGGGAAACCTCACCGTTTGGTTCCTGCACCGCCAGTAATCCTGGCCCGCGAGCTCTCCGAGGCGGTCAGGTGGCGCTGGACAAGTGGGAGGCGTCTGACCAGTCTGATTCGGTCGTCGCAACGCTTCAACAACAAACTCGCGACGAGCTTCGTCAGACCTTCACACTGCCTGTGCACACCTCTATTGTGCTCACCCCATCGGGCACCGACGCGCTCTACCTGATCAATGCTCTCATCCACAGGCGGGACCATCGCGCCCATCATGTGGTGGTCGGCGCCAGTGAGCTGGGTGGCGGCACCGTACGCGCCTGTGAGGGACGCACATTCTCGGCACAGCGACCATTTGACGGCGAGCTCGAGGTCGGCATTCCCCTTGAAGGACTCGCCGACGGCTGCACCGCCGAAGCCGTCTATCTTCGTGAGGAAAAAGGGGAGCGTCTCGACGAGGCCTCCATCGACCGCCAGGTCGAACAACGGGTCGAAGCTGCAGTGAAGCCAGATGTCCAAGTTGTGGTTCACCTGGTGGCCCACTCCAAGACCGGCCTACGGGCCCCGTCGTTCCAGCTCGGGAAGCGCCTGATTGAACGGTACGGCGACCAGGTAATGGTCTTCGTCGACGCCGCTCAAGGACGCCTCGCTCCAGCGGACATGCGCTTGGCGCTCAAGTGCGGCTTCGTTGTCCTATTCACCGGTTCCAAGTTCTACTCTGGACCGCCTTTCTCCGGCGCGCTCTTCCTGCCAGCAGAGTGGGCCCTTGACCCAGGCCCCCTCCCCAAGGCCCTGCACTCATGGTTCGATTCGGCAAGCCTGCCCGCCGGCTGGATTCAAGCGCGTGCGAGCCTGCCCCACCGCGCCAACCCAGGGTTGATGTTGCGCTGGCGTGCGGCAATGGCCGAGATCACTCCGTACCATGCCATTCCCCCGCGCAAACGAGCAGCGGTGTACGCAACCTTTGCAGGCGCCGTACACGAAATCATGGGACCGAGTGAACCCATTGATCTCGAGTTCCCGCTGCCTCCAACTCACGGCTTGGTCACGGGTCTTGGCGCCTTTCCAACCGTGTTTGGATTCCGCGTCCGAGACGGCCAGGGCTGGCTCAACGGTCCGCGCATGAAGACCCTGCACCGACTGCTCGACACAGACGCTTCCGGCCCTCATGGCGCACACCACCTCGGTCAGCCCGTCGCTCTCGGACCTCCCGGGGACGACCGCCGCATACTGCTCCGAATCGCGCTTGGCGCGCGGCTGGTCACAGACCTAGCAGCAGAGCCTGATGCCGGTGGAAGCTGGATGCGCCAGCACATCCGAGCGCTTCGACACAAGATCGAACACCTGGTTGAACAAGGACGTCTGGAGACCGCAAGTGCCTGACGAACGATGCCCGGTACAAGCCGTCCCCGCTGCGCTAGAAGCTGCTCGCCAGGCGGGTCTCTGGCCTGCGAAGGCAGCCCTATTTCACGACTTAGATGGCCTGCGCGGCCGAATAAAGTCGCTCCAACAAGCATTTCCGAACGACACCCTCCACGCTGTTGCCATCAAGGCCAACCCGCTGATCGAGGTGCTCCGCACAATCGTCGCCACGGGGGCAGGTCTTGAAGCTGCAAGCTGGGAAGAGGTACAGTGTGCAGTGGCTGCAGGATGCCCAGCCGACCGCATCGTCTTCGACTCCCCTGCAAAGACCGACGACGAGCTTCGTCAGGCCTTGGAGCTTGGCGTGTGGATCAACGCCGACAACGACCAAGAGCTTGAACGGCTCGAGGCGCTGGGGGCCCCTGGAAACAGCAAAATAGGGCTCCGGGTGAACCCGCAGCTGGGCGAAGGCTCGATTGCCATGACCAGCACGGTCGGCAGGCAGAGCAAGTTTGGCGTGCCACTCCAGCGAGCTCCCGAGCTGTTGGACCGCTTTCCATTCCTCACCGGTCTGCACGTCCACACCGGCTCGCAGGGCGTTGGGCTTCCCCTACTCAAGCAAGCAGCCCTCGCCGTGGCCGACGTCGTCGTCGAGCACGGGCTGGAGTGGATTGATATCGGCGGCGGCATTCCGGTCCGGTACCGCGACGATGCCCCGATGCCACCCCCCTTTGCCGCTTGGGCGGATGCGGTCGCTGCCATTCCGGCGCATGTGAAGGTACTCACTGAAGTGGGCCGCTCGGTGCATGCCCCAACAGGCTGGGCCGTCTCCGAGGTGGTGTGCACCAAGCAGGTTGACGG
>JBLHSN010000202.1:0-10734 GCA_047626195.1 Myxococcota bacterium | reverse complement strand
ACCATGGCTCCTCCAGCTCTTCGGTCATCAGAGCAATGGCCTTGTCGACGCTTATATTGGCCGGAACTTCCTTAAACATGAACAGCTTCTGCGCCGGGCCATCGGACAAGTCGTCATCATAAATGCGGAAGCCTTGGTCCACGCCAAAGCGGGAGTCGAGAACCATGGCACTCACAACCGCACCGGTGTCGTAGCCGTGACTGCGGACATGTTCGGCCAGCGTCACAACGGTATCGTCCAGCACGAATGTTCCGTTCGCACGTACCCCGTGGGTCATCGGGTAGGCGCCAGTCATAATGGAGCTGTGGGTAGGCATGGTGAGCGGTGCCACCGAGATGGCGGTCTCAAACAGCGTTCCGTCCGCGGCAAATGCATCGAGATTCGGCGTGCGTCCAGCCTCGTAGCCGTATGCGCCCAAGTGGTCCGCGCGGACGGTATCAAGCGTGACCACGAGAACATTCGACCCCGTTGCGGGCGACGGTTCCGAGCAACCCGACACAGCGAGAGCACTGATTCCAACCACCCAAGCGCGCATGATGCCTCCGGGGAGCGGCGTAACACTCGCCTACGCCGGCATGCGGTATGAAGCCAAGGTGTGCGTCGACGCCGTGCCCGATGCCGCTACAATTCTTGGTAGCAGAGGGGGCATGCCCACGCGCTGCCAAGGCATCAGCGACACCGCAGTTAAGGCCCGTGGTTCTGCTCCCGACTACCGTCTTCACACGTACAATGTGTCCATTTGCGGCACGAGCATCGACGACAGTGAAACCGTCACCGCGGACCTCGCCCTGACTGTGGCCGAGTAGCCACGCGTTCGCATTGGTCTGTCCAGCGGCGAGACCGGCGGAAGTGCGCTAAGCGGCCCGTCCAAGGCTGGAGCCCCCATGCCCAACGGAAGTACGAACCTCAAGATATTCGCCATCCGCATGCAGCCGCGCCACCCAGAGAACGCGAATGCAGCAAGCCATGGGTGTCAGCCGCGACTAGGTCGCATAATCGTGGTTCACTGAATCCCCCGGTACAAGGAAGTCGCGTGCGCCAGCTCCTCGCCATCGCCATACTGACATTATCTGCGTGTAATGTCCAGCAATCTGACCCACGGAATTGTGACGTTCGTCAGGCTTTTTACGCAGATGACGACGCCGATGGTATCGGCGACGAAGATGGCGCAGTGTACATTGGCTGCGAGGCGCCCGTCGGATACGTGAACGTGCCGCCGCCGGTAGACAACAACACCGATACCGATTTGGACACCGATACCGACTTGGGCACCGACACCGACTTGGATTCCGATACCGACAGCGGTATGAATGCCCGATAGGCTGTCGGCTCTACCCGTTGCTGCAACTCGCTCGGGAGCGGTGCGGTTTGGCGCGTACATGCTCCGTCGTTTCGGCTGGTTTTACTACATCAGTGGTCTAGGCTTCTGCCTGCGCCGTATGGCGCTTAAAGAGCACAGCGCCGAACGCATTCGCAACGCCGCCAAAGCCGGTCCTGTCGTCTACGTGCTGCTCAGTCGCTCATCGCTCGACCACCTAGCACTCAATGCCGCCCTAAATCGACGACGCCTTCCGCTGTCCATCTGGGCAGACGGAGTCACCGCGTTCTTCTGGCAGCCCGTCGTTGATGCGTGGCGCGACCTCGGACGGAGAGTTCGCACCCTCATGAGCTCCGGTCGGGCGCCACATCCGGTGCACAGCGGGTGGCTCGAACACACGGTTCGCGCCGGTCATCCAACGACTCTCTTCATCGATCAGAACGCCGAGGACACGACTAACGAAGCCTTTGAGGCCATCATCCGTGCACAAGCTGGCACCGACGCCAGCATTCAGCTCGTCCCGATTGTTGTGGTGTGGGACCGCGCTCCCGAGACGGCTTCAGCGAGTGTTGCGCGCCAGTGGTTCGACGGCAGCCGGGAACGTCCAAGCGGGCTGGGCCGCCTAGTGCGTGCCACTTTTGGTCGTGGAGATGCCTTCGTTCAAGCAGGTGAACCGGTAGACCTACCCCAGCTCATCGCGCGGGTTCCCGAAGGCAGACGCGCCCGTGCTCTCAGGACCGTGCTCCGCCGCTATCTCCGCCGTGAGAGCCAAGCCGTTCGTGGACCGCGGCTCCTGTCAAAGCGGGTGATGAAGCGGCTGGTTCTCGACGACCCCCCCATGCGTGCGCTTGCTGCTGACGAAGCACAAGCGACCGGGCGTCCTCTGTCCAAAGTCCAGCGAGACATGGACAAGGCCTTCGACACGATTGCCGCAAACTTCCAGTGGTGGACCATTCGGGTCATGGACATCGTCCTTCGCCCGCTTTGGACCCGCGTCTTCAACGGCGTTGACGTCCCGGAAGCCGATATAGACCGCATTCGAAGTGCTATTCGCGACGGTTCTGCCGTGTTGGTCCCCAGCCACAAGTCGCACTTCGACTATCTGCTGTTGTCGTGGGTCTTGTACAACCACGACCTCATCGTTCCGCACGTAGTTGCGGGGATCAACCTAAAGATTCCCGGCGTCGCCTTCTTCCTACGGCGTGCCGGCGGCTTCTTTGTACAACGCAGCTTTCGCGAAGACCGCATCTTCCCCGCCGTCTTCTCTCGGTACCTCGCTGAACTGATTCGTCAGGGGTACCCTGTCGAGTTCTTCATTGAAGGTGGACGAACCCGCTCGGGTAAGCTGTTGACACCCAAGCTCGGTGTACTGGAGATGGTGGTCGACGCCGCCACCACCCGGCGTCACGGTCGCGCAGTCACCCTGCTTCCCATCGCACTGGCCTACGAACGAGTGGCCGAAGAAGCGAGCTACGCCCGAGAGCTCGGCGGCGCCGAAAAGGCTCCCGAATCCATCGGACAGGTCGTGAAAGCGACCAATGTCTTGGGGAAACGATACGGCCGCTTGTACCTCCGTGTTGGCGAGCCTATCGATGTTGGAGAGCTCGCGGACGACGGCTGGAAAGAGCTAAACGACCACGACAAACGCGAGCAGCTTCAGCACACTGGCGAACGCATTATCCACCGCATCGGAAAGCGAACAGTGGTCTTGCCCTCCTCTCTGGTGGCCCTGGGTTTGCTCGCCCACAACCAGCGCGGCGTGCCGCAGACTGTCCTCTTCGAGCGCATCGAGCGCTTCCGTACGCTGCTCAAGACGGCGGGAGCAGAAGAGTCGGCCTCCCTTGTCTTAGCGTCTCGCACCATCCGCTTGGCCCTCAACCGCTTTCATGACGAGCACTTGGTGACCGACCTCGAAGGTCCGGATGGCACGCGCGTCTGGGTGCCGGATACCGAGCGTCGAATCACCCTAGAGTTCTACAAAAACCAAGTGATTCACTGGCTCGCTCCTGCAGGCTTGATGACACTTGCCATCCGGGTCACCGGCGGAGAGACCTACTCCCAAGACGACCTCATGCCGGCGTTTTACGATGCCGTGTGGACGCTGCGCCGCGAGTTCATCTTGGACCCAGACTGCACCGCAACGACGCTCGCCTCAAGCGCACTACAGACCCTGGTCGATGCCGGTGCCCTACAGCTGGATGAGGGCCGCTACACGGTCCTTAGGGTAGACCGAATCAGCGAACTCTACGCCTTGTTCCGAAGTATTGCCGAAGCATATACGGTCGTACTGAACAGAGCCCACGAGTACGCTGGGCGCAATGCAAAGGACTTGGCCAAGGCCCTTCAGTCCCGCCAAGACGAGTGGCTGTCCGACGGCACCATCACCCGCCCAGAGTCCCTGTCTCTCGTCACCCTACAGAACGCTATCCGCGCCTTCGGAGACGAAAACGTGCTGGTCGGCGACCCACGCCAGTCGTTATCCGTTGACCCAGACCTGGCGACGCAACGCCGAGCTGCCATTGCCGGCTGGTGCAAGCGAGCAGACCGACAGTGACGGGCAACATCCGACACACTTGGCTACGGAGTCGACATGGCTGACCGTGTAGATGACCTATTTGCCTCTGGCACGCGCCGCGGTCCGCGCTTGACGCTTCCGTATATTCTGATTGTAACGGGCACGATTGTCGCGCTTGTGGGCTTGCTGTGCACGAGCGCCCCTGGCGGGGTCATGGTGCTCGTCGGCCTCATGCGCGTAGAGACGGAGCGTAAGCGGGTCGAGTCGGGCGCGCTGCCAGCCAGCGATACAGAAGCCGTGACCAATGCGCTGCGAGTAGCCTACGCGGCCATGGGTCTCGTGGTCGTGATGTTCATTGTGCAGACCCTTCTGCTGTGCCTCGGCTACTACCAACAACTCTGGGGCCAGCTGTTCTATACGCTACGCGAGCTCATCGGAGTGGGCTGAGGCAACGGTCGCCTGGAGCCGCCCGCGTGCCAAGCGCACTGTCACAGTGTCTCCTACGCCAACATCGCCGACATCCGAGAGCACACCAGAATCGGTGGTCACGACCGAGTATCCGCGTGACAAGACAGCCAGTGGCGACATGGCCTGCAGAGCCGCGCTCTGAGCGGCAAGTCGTCCTGCTGCCTGCTTGACCGCCATGCCTCCAAGCTGTTCGATACGAGTCCATTGCCGGTCGACATCGGCACGCTCGTCCGTCAGCCGGCGCGCCATGACGGCCTGAAGTCGGCCCACCAGCTCGTCCCGGCGCTTGCGGACATCCATTAAGCGCTGCCCAGGATGACGAAGCCGCGCACGAAGCGCGGCCAGACGCGACCGCTCGGTGACGACACGACGCCCAATCGCGGCGTGCAGCAATGCATCCACTTCGTCGACCGACCGCGACATGGCCGCGCCATCTGGGAGCACCTCGACTGCCGCCGCCGTGGGAGTCGGGACCGCGACATCTGCCACAAGGTCGATGAGCGTGGTGTCGATCTGATGCCCGACAGCAGACACGACTGGAATTGGGAACGCCGCGACAAACCGGGCGAGTTGCTCGTCTTGGAAGGCCATCAGGTCTTCTTTACTGCCACCACCGCGGGTCACGACCACAATCTCTGAGCGACCGTCTTCTTGCAACAGGTCTAGCGCTCGAACCACGCTGCTCGGTGCCTCAGCGCCCTGGGTGACCGCTGGAGAGAGCAGAATGCGGGTGGCTGGAAACCGCTCGCGGCTGACCCGTAAGAAGTCCTGAACCGCGGCGCTGGTCGGGGATGCGACCAAGCCGATAATCTTGGGTACCTTCGGCAACGGCTTCTTGCGCGACGGGTCCAGCAGACCATCCGCCGTCAATCGGGCAATGCGCTCGGCAATCTGCTTGGCCAAGGCCCCCGCACCGGCAGGCTGAATATCAATGACGCTGAGCTGAACGGAGCCACGCTGCGCGTACACACTCAGTTTTCCACGAACGACAACGCGGTCACCTGGTTTCGGCCGACTGCTCAGCCCACGCCAACTGCTCTTCCAACACACCGCGCTAAGCGTAGCCGCCGCACGCTGGGTGCCGGGCTCACGCAGCAGAATGTACGCATGACCGGACGCCGCCACAGTCAGCTGGGCAACTTCGGCCTCGACCATCACCCGTGGGTAGCGTTCCGAGATGCCTCGACCAATCTCATCCATCAGCGCTTGAACCGAATACTGACGCATCAGTTCACCCCCAACAAAGCGCGGTAGGCCATGACTTCGGCGCTCAACATACTGCGCGCGCGAGAGAGGGCTTCGGGCTGAGCCTCTGACATGTCTTCTGTCACGTCACCGTCCAAATCAAAGATGCGCTGATTGCCAGCTTCGAGGTCTTGCTCATACGCAACTCCTCCCGACCGAAGACCAATGCGCTCCTCGGCCAAGGTCACCACCGGAAGCGGGACGGTTCGAACGCCAGTTCCATAACCCAGAAGTTCAATGCCCTCGGTCACCGACAAGTCGTCCAACTGCGCGTAACGAAGGGCCGTGGGGCCAAGATCATACGTGCGAACCTGTGAGGCGACGAGGAATTTGCTCATGTCGCGCCCCGGAGCCAGCAAGACCAACGGTACGCGGACTTCGCGGTCACTGACACCAACGGTTCCTTGATGAGAAAGCCCGGCAATGGCAATGTGCGTCTCACCGGCCGATTCGCTGTCCTGAATGGCGTCTACAATGCGCCCAATGGCGGCATCTACGCCATCTGCGGACAAGTGAACCCATCCGAACAGAGGACGGCCACTGCGCCCAGCATACCAAGAGATGAACGCGTCTGCGACGTCGCTGGAGCTGCGGTCGCCGGTGTCAAAGCCGAGGCGACGCAGGACCGACACTCGGGCGAGTCCACCGAGGGGCCCCATGCGGTCGTCATACACGCGAAAGCCGTTGGCCAAGCCAGACTCACTGGCCAGTAGTGGGTGTCCGACGAAACCGCCCGTCGCGTACCCTTCGCCAGCAAACGCTGCCGGCAGTGTGGTCAGCCCACGACTCAAGCGCTGGTCATCTTTCACCACGCCCGATCGAAGCGGATGCAGTCCGGTCAACACCGCGGCCGTGCCGGCACGAACCGATGACGTGGGTGCAATGGCCTGACTAAATCGGACCGCGCCTGGCACTCCGGCTAGCCACGGCTCGCCGTGGTGGTCAACCGGCAAATTATCCACGGTGATCCAAACAATACTCGGGTCCCCTGCGAGTGCGCCATTGCCGGATGTATCGCGAGCCCAATGGACGACCACGGCCAAGATGACCAGCACAAGAGACGCCGCAGCGGCAACGGGCAGCCACGATAGACGCGACTCTCCACGCCGACTCCGACGCAACCAGTAGCGAGCGTTAAACGCGACCACGAAGCCGAAGGGAACCGGAAGCATCGAGAAGAATACTGCCGGAATGGTGCGCCCCTGATCGAGCAGCGTCCATCCAGCCCCCCACAAGAACCACGCACACAATCCGGTAGCGACAAAGGCCATGACTGCCGCGCCGGTCCGCTCGTCGGGCTCACCGCGCTGGGAGACCGACACCAACAAGGTCGCCGGAACACCAAGAAGTATCCCTACAATCGCCATCGTCAAAACGGCCATCATGCCAAGACCGAAGAAGCCAACCACACCGTAGGGTGCCGTGAGCGTGGCTGAGAGACCGACGGCCTCAACACCACCAGCGACGAGACCAAGACCCACCGAACGCTGGAGCGCACGGGACCAAAATGAGGGAGTAGTTGCCATACGCGCGGTCTAACGCACGGTGACTGACGCCTTCGTGGAGAAGACGCTAAGACACGTGCCCTAGGAGTCCCATGCCGCCCCGTACCGCACTACTCGCCCTGCTTGCCCTTGGTTGTCACAGCCGAGTGCCCGTCGCCATCGCTGCCACCCCCGAGGACGTCCCGGCACTGCTCGATGCAGCCGCCGCAGATGATGACCAAGCGTGGCAGCGTCTCACGCACTTATGCGACGATATTGGACACCGCATTACCGGTTCTGACGCCCTCACCCAAGCCATTCAGTGGTCGGTCAGCGAGCTGAAGCAGGATGGGTTTGACAGCGTGATTGCAGAGCCTGTGCAGGCAAAAGCCTGGGTGCGCGGTCATGAACGGGTGTCTGTCCTTCCCGACAGCCGGCCGCTAAACGTGCTGGCCCTCGGCAACAGCGCTGGAACGCCGGATGGACCGGTCGACGTTGAGGTCGTGGTCGTCACCTCCTTTGATGAGTTGACCGAGCTTGGTGACAGCGTGGCTGGCAAAGCGGTCTTGTTCAACGTGCCGTTCACCACCTACGGCGAGACGGTCGGCTACCGTGTCGCAGGTCCAAGGCTAGCTGCTGAACAGGGAGCCGCGGTGGCACTGGTCCGTAGCATTTCGCCCGTGAGCCTGAACACACCACACACTGGCATGACCGACTTTGCCGAGACCGCTCCCATTCCGGCGATTGCCCTAACGCTGGAAGATGCCGAGTGGATGCACCGCCGACAGCGAGATGGCCACCCGGCGAGAATTCGCGTGGACCTCGGCGCACACAGCATTGGCACTGTCGACACCGCCAACGTCGTCGCTGAAAAACGGGGGACCGAGTTTCCAGATGAAGTGGTCGTGGTTGGCTGCCACTTGGACTCGTGGGACGTCGGCCAGGGCGCGCAAGACGACGGTGCCGGGTGTGTGCTGGCGTGGGAAGCGGCGCGGGACGTCGTCTCCCTTGGGCCAAGCAAGCGAACTCTACGACTCGTTCTGTACACCAACGAAGAAAGTGGACTCGCAGGTGGGGCGGCTTACCCCGGCGCCCACCCCAACGACCGACACGTTGCCGCGGTGGAGTCGGACACTGGCGCCGGCGCCGCTACGGGCTTTCGCGTTCACGCCGTCAATCCGACAACCGGTGACGCAGACAGCGAACGCGCTTACCGATTCATTACACGACTCAATGAACAGCAATTCACCGCTCGTGAAAACTACGCCGGCGCAGACATCAGTCCTCTCGTAAAGGCTGGTACTATCGGTTTTGGCGTAGACCACGACACAACGAATTACTGGCCTATTCATCACACAAAAGCAGATACACTGGAGAAAATAGACCGGCAAGATTTGCAAGACAATGTGCGTCTTACCGCAGGTCTGTTGATGTGGCTGCTAAATGCCGACGACGCGCATCTCGAATAGGCGTAGAATGCCGCTCTGGCACAGGGAGAGCGCCGTAAAGGCAATGTTGGGGAGAACACCACACACCAATCATCCGTCCGCCCATCTGGGTAATCGGAGACGTGCGTGAGTCTGGAAAGCTCCCAACTCCGCTCCTTCCTCAAGAATGTGGGTGCAAAGAGCTTTAGCCGCTACGTGAAGACCCACGGTGCGGCTGGCGAAGACGGGCTCGACAAGTCGCTTCGCTGGGCAGCATGGAATTTCCGTAGTGGAGAGCGGGCGAACGAAGCCACCTTCCTAATGACCCACCAGACCGAGCTTCGTCGGATGCTGGGAGAAGGCGAGAGCCAATGGAAAAAGCGTAAATCGAAGAAAGGACCTATCGAAGAAGACTTCGCGCAGGATAATACGCACTCCCTACGCGCGCCTGACCTCACGATTTCCTTCGACGAAGACGAAGAAGATGAGGAGGATGCCTACTCGTTCGGAAGCGCCGCTGGATTCTCATTTCGCCCCCCCGGAATGACCGAAGAGCCGGAGCCGCAACGAGATGGCTTCTTGGACGCCGCACGGGACCTCGTCGAACGGGCAGCCCTTCACGACAGCGGTCTGACGTCGTCCCTCGAGACCCTCATCATCGACGATGACGCACCGGAGGACAGCAAAGACCTCATGACGTTCGGCACTGTCGCTGTCGACGCACCCGCCTCGCCAGGATGGGTTCCGCCTCCAACCGAGGAGCCAAGCCTTCAGTCGTCCATGGCACCGGTCTTCATGTTGCCGCCGCAACCCCTCCGAGACGAGTCGCAAGAGAAGCCCGTCTTTGAGACCGAGGAAATCCACAGCGACCCTCCCCCGAAACCGCGCGAACTGAGAGCGATTCCAGCGCCAAATGCACCGGACGAAGAAGACGAAGCCACCATTCTGGGAAAACCTGACGACGCTCTAGTCGCGGCTCTGGCACTGGCCGCAGACGCGCAAGCAATCACTCAGGTCATTCATACCGAACAGACCGGCCCCAGCAAGCTCCCCATAATCTTAGCCGTAGTCGGCGGACTCATGGTTGTCGTCGCCGTCAGCGTGACCGCCACCCTGGGTACTCTGTCTGTGGCGGGTTCCGACAGCACCGCAACGACGTCTGCACCCGTCGTGACTCCTGCACCCATCATGGCTCCTGCACCCACGGTGGCGCCAGTCGTACAGACCGAGCTGCCTGCGGTGGCTGAAGTGGATCTGACGGACCCAGAACTTCTCGACCCAGAACTCATTGAGCCAGACCCAGAGCTCATCGAGCCCGAGCCGGAAGTCACCGAGCCCGAACCGGAAGTCACCGAGCCCGAACCGGAAGTCATCGAGCCCGAACCGGAAGTCACCGAGCCCGAACCCGAACCCATCGAGCCCGAACCGGAACTCATCGAACCCGAGCCCGAGGTCATTGTTCCCGAACCGGTACTCATCGAACCCGAGCCCGAGGTCATTGTTCCCGAACCGGTACTCATCGAACCCGAACCGGCCGCAGTCACTCCAGAGCCCGCACAACCTGAACCTGCAAGACTCAGCATGCTGGGAAGCTGGAGCGGGACAAATGGTTCCGCCCGCCTCTTACTGAGCGTGACCAGCCAGAACGGCACCACCGTCTCGGGAAACATGACGATGACCGGCCCCAACGGTGACCAAACAACGTCCATCTCGGGACAGCTCAATCCCGCAACGGGTGACATCTCATTCTCAGAGATTGGTGGAAGCGCCAGCTTCACAGGTCGACTCTCCGCCACGCAAGCCACCGGAACCTGGCGCGCGGCCCCCGGAACCGCCGCTCGGCAGTGGTTCGTTGTCAAACAAAACTAGTGAGCCAATTATGCGCGCTGCAATTTCTGAGAATGGTGCTCTGACCTGGGTCGAGCGTCCCACCCCTGAACCCGGCCCTGGCCAGGTACGCATTCGTGTTCATGCGAGCGCCGCTAACAGAGCCGACCTCGTCCAAGTGGCCGGGCGCTATCCCCCACCCAAAGGCGCCACGGACATCTTGGGATTGGAGTGTGCTGGAAGCATCGATGCCGTAGGCGCAGGTGTGGACCGTCAGGTGGGCGAGCGCGTTGCTGCCTTACTCGTAGGCGGTGGCTATGGTGAGTACGTGCTCTGTCCAGCTGCGCACCTGCTCGACGTCCCCGACCACGTCTCCTTGGAGCAAGCCGCAGCACTGCCCGAAGTCTGGGTGACCGCCTGGCTCAACCTCGTCCGCGAAGGCGGACTGGC
>JBLHSN010000201.1:0-10797 GCA_047626195.1 Myxococcota bacterium | reverse complement strand
CCAGCGAAGAAGAAGGCCGCAGCGAAGAAGAAGGCACCGGCGAAGAAGAAGGCACCGGCGAAGAAGTAGTCTTGGCGATTAGGGACGGCGCAGCTTCGTCCACACTCACGGGCTTGCCCCTTGGAGACCATCGTGGCGACGTTGCCAACAAACGTTCAGCTGTACGCATCCAAGGTGGCGGGACCGCGTGTCGCCATTGTCGGACATATTCACGGCAATGAACCGGTGGGTGCGCGGGTGCTCAAGCACCTCGCTGGGGCGGTGAGTGACGGGCTGATCGCTGGATCCATTCTAGCGGTCCAGGCGAATCCAGTCGCTGCTGCCCGCGACCTTCGGCACACCGTCGGTGGCCAGGACATGAACCGCTTGTGGGACCCAGCGAGTCTGGACTATGCGGCATCGTTGCCCACGGCTGACCGGTCGGTGGAGCAGTCCCGGGTGTTGGAGCTGGCTCCATGGCTCAAGACGGCGGACTGCATCTTGGACCTACACTCCACATCGCGTCCTGCGCCGCCGTTTCTATTGTTTCGCGACGACAGGGCCCACCGGCAGCTAGCGAGCCAACTGGGTGTCTTGCACACCGTCACCGGCATTCATGAGAGTGGCATCCTGCCGGGCGGGCTTGCAGTGAATGTTGGTCTTCAGCCTGGTGAGCCGGGGACTCGACTCGGATTCGTTCTCGAAGCCGGCCAGCATCAGCAGGATGGAATCGACGTCTTTGCGTGGGAAGTTGCTCAACGACTGCTCGCCCTAATGGGCGTGTGGCACAGCGCACCGCCACCTCCAGCGGAGATGCCTCGGGTGTACGAAGTCGTCGACCGCTATGCCCAGGCGCCGGAAGGGCGTGGACAGTATCGGTTGATTACCCCAGACCGTGCATTCCGGGAAAAGCGTCGGCTGGAGAGTTTCGAGACGGTCGATGCCGGCGAGGTCCTCGCTGTGACCGCGGCAGGTCGAGTTCTTCGTGCAGACGAGCCCTTCACTATGCTCATGCCAGCAGCCACGGCGGCGCCCGGTGAGGACCTGTTCTTTACAGCCCAACAACGCTACGGAGGCCTAGGCGACGACATCGGTGAGCGTGAGCTGCCCAGAGTGGCGGCTGGGGTAGAGCGCATACTCGATTTGGTCGACGGCGATGCCTTCGAGCGTGGACAGAGCTGGGCGGGTTTCGACAGCGCACGCATCCTGGACCGCTGCGCTGACCTCATTGGCGGCGTATTACGACTGCCGAAGGGGCATCCGGACCGTCATATTACCGTGGTCGGCCCCGGTACTCTCGGCGTGGACTCGGTTGAGCAACGGCGCGGGCGACGGTACCGCCAAGCCATGCGTCGCGCCGTGGGCTCTGGGGTGCCCGTCGACCGCTACCAACTGCTTCGTGGGACCTCGCTAAGCTGGATTGATGCACTCACATCGCAGAGCACAGCCCAGCGCTTTTATGACCGAACCGACCGAGCACCGGTGCGCATGTTTCTGTCCATGCGTCAGCCCGCGGCTGTGTCGGTGCTCGTGTGTGGTGACCTCGAATCCGCGCTGCGCGAAGGAGGCCGCCGGGACGTCCGCGTCGCCATAGTCGTAGAAGCGCCCGAGCTTAGCGCCGAGGGCGACAACGTTGACATCCACGTGGCCCGTGCAGCGCTCTTCTCGGGTCGGCCTGAGATCTTGCGTGCTGTGTTCAACCTGATCGGCGCGCTCCAGGACGACCATGAAGACGTGGTCCAACGCCAAGGGAGCCTGGGGCTCCCACCCGTTCTGACCAGCGGCGGTCTGGTGAGGGACCACATGCTTCACGCTGACCTAGACACCATTCGAGAGTTGTTGCGACGCCTGCAGGTGGAGACCTGGGCTCACGCATTGCGTCCTGTTCTTCATGATGAGCAGCACATCGCCGCCGGGATGCTTGGCCACTGGCTCACCAAAGTGATGTGCGAGACCGGTATCCGCGACGCCCATGCGCTCACCCAGCTCTTGGCGCGTCCAACGGCAGACGGCTGGCATGTGTCGCCCGAGTACCTCATGCAAGCCCTTGTTGACCCCATGGCAGTCAAGACTCAACCCCACCGCCTGCCCGTCGTTCCTCGGCCAGAGCCCATCATTGCGTCAGACGTAACGGTGGACCAAGTGGAGCACTGGATTGGCTGGAAGCGGCGAATGCAGTCGTTGTCGGCGATTCCCGGAACACGAGGCCGAGACCTCGACCTGCCGTTGCGCGGCAGCGCCATTCACCAGACCCTGACCCGCTTGTACGCCTGGGCTCGCAAACGAGCGGCACGTACTCCTGGGGAGGTGATGGTCATCATCGCCGGTGATGGCCAATCTCCAGGACGTGAGCCCGTCGACCATGCCGCCGGGCACTTGCTCGCCCACCGAGACCTCGTGCGCGACGCCAACGTCCGCTACCTGCGTATTCAACACAGCCAGGCGACACACATGGCCTGGCTCAAGGACTGGACGCGTCAGGTGGCTCAGCGCGGCCGTGGCGGGGCGCCGATTGGCCTGCACTGGGAACATGAGATGGGAGACAGCGTCAACGTTGTGCTCATCGCTACAGCCTCGGAAGACGGAGCGGTTGCTGGCAGTGGCGTGCTTGACGGCTGGCGGATTGAAGCTGCTGGAGTGCTGATTAGTCAGCTTGAGCGGACGGGTGGCGACTACGCGGTTGGACTGTTCTCCCATGTCTTGGACGGGGGTATCGACCATGCCAATTCTAATATGCTTCAGTTCGCGCGGTCGCATTGTCAGTCCGCCTTAGGCACCGGTCCTGTCCAGTGGACACGCGACGCGGCCGATATGGATGAGCGCGTGATTCAGCGGATCTCACGGTGGATTGTGGATGCTCGCGCGGATGGTGGAGTCTGCCCAAAGCACGCGGACCCGACACTGGTCGTAGCCGTGGAGACCGCGGCGAGGGGCGATGACAGCCCGATGGTCGCTGCGCGCGGCATGTGGGAAAAGCAGGCAGCATGGCCGGGCGCAGACTGGCAGCACATCTCGGCGTCAAGGTGATAGGGCGAGCTAGTACTGGAGGATGATGTGGACGACTTTGCAGACATGGAAGAACTTCCCGAGGCGGAAGCTGCTGTGATTGTTGCTGGTATGCGCCTAGTGGCGCGTGCTGATGGTGACGTACACGAGAACGAACTGGCGATGATTGAGGAACTCGGACAGGGGCTGCCGATGGCGGACCCCAATACGCTTCTGAGCTCCGAGGCAACGAAGACCCTGTACATCCGAAGCCTGGGCATGCTCGCCTTGGCCGACGGCGTGATGTCGGCGCCGGAGGTGAGCCTCATTCGAGAGATTGCGGACCACCAGGGGCTGTCACATGAACAGGTCGATGGCGCTCTGCGCTCCGTTAAGTTGTCGTTCTTCAAGAACTTTGCGGGTGTGTCGGTCTTTGCAGATCAGGCCCGTGAGATCGGTCTTGGACTGGGGCTCGATAGCGCGGATATCGACGACATCCTCACGTCGTGAACACTGGCGGAGCCTGGACACGTCGTCGTTGGTCAGAGCTTACGGTTGCCATGTCGGAGGCCCCGCTTTTGTGGGCGGACTGGGCGCGCAGACAGTTGGCCCGCAGTTCGGTTGGCTTGGCGTTAGCAGACCAACACGGCTGGGACGTCTCCGGGGAAGTCAGCCATAGCGGTGAGTACGACGCGCAGCGCTTGCCCCATGAACGGACGGCTGCTGGGCAGTTCTTCACCCCGCCTGCACTCGCAGATGCCCTTGTGGCGCTCATCGTCCGCCAAGGCACTCCTGGGAGCTTCCTCGATCCTGCCTGCGGTGCCGGCGAGCTTCTGTGTGCGGTTTTCCGCTGGCGTCGCGCGCAGGGAAGTACGGTGGCCGCTGCATTGGACGGGCTTACCGGCTGGGACAAAGATCCCACAGCTGCCTGGGGCGCGCTCGCGAGCCTCATACTGTGTGCGTTGGATGCCTCACAGGGCCCTATTCCAGGAGACATCGACATTCGCGGCGCTGTGGACGCGCTCACCGAGACTGGCGCTTTCGATGCGGTGGTGATGAATCCACCGTACCTCGAAGCCAAGCGCATGCGAAAAGCGCAACCAGGGCTGCGCGAGTGGCTCCGTGTCGCGTTTCCCGAGCTTCACGGTGCCTTCGATTTGTACATGGCATTTTTGCACTGCAGTCGGCGGTGGGTGAACGACCCGGGAGCCGTCGCGGCGTTGCTACCAAATAAGGTGTGCCAAGGCCGCTATGCAGCGCGCTTCCGTCAAGGCAGGTCGCTTCACCTGACCCACTTGGTGGACGCCTCGCGCATGCATCCGCGACCGTTCCCGGGCACCAGTGTCTACCCGGTCCTACTGCGCCTAAGTACGGTGGTCCCGTCTGTTGTGACCACCCGCCATGTGTTCACCGCCGACGACGTGGCGGACTCACTCGAGACCCAGATCTCTCCTTCCCAATACGCGCTCTTCGACGAGTCCCCGTGGTTCGCGCCTCTACCGACCTGGTCCATTCTAGGTCGGATAGACACCGGCGTTCGTCTCGGCGATGTCGCCACCGTGCGCTCGACGTGCTCGTTTCATGAAAAGGGCCTGCGCGAACGATTTGTTGTGGCCAAGCGTCCTCGAGGCAGAGCGTACCCGTACATTGGTGGAACCTCGTTTACCCGTCGAAGCGAGGTCCATCCGTATGCATTGAACTGGGACGGATGGTGGCTTCGCGATGCCCAAGACGAGCTGCGGAAGCTAGGGAATCCACTGCCAGAGCTGGCAGGGACTTTCGGTCGACCCAAGGTGGTCTTCCGTCAGCATGCCCGCCGGGTTGAGGCATGGTTGGATGCCGAAGGGCGGTACGCGACCAAAGACGTCTATCCAATTGCATGGTCTGAAAAAGATGGATGGAATGAAAGGCTGCTCACGGCAATCTTCAACTCCACCGTCTTTACAGCCCTGTACAACACCGTATTTCAGGGCATTGTTGTCGGTGGTGAGACCTACCACTACCTTCCTACCTTCCTACGGCAAATTCCAGTTCCAGAGTTGAGTCAACTCGAGAGCGTGTGCCGGGCGCTCGCGTCTCCCGATACTCGTTGGTCACACATCGACCAACTGGTCTGTGCCGCCTATGGCATCTCGGAGGCCGAGCGTGAGCAGTTGGTGGACATACACCTACGACGTGTCGGAGCAGCGGTGCCAGATGGCCGACTAGTGGCCGGGGTCGAGACCCATGGTGTACAGAAAGATGCCTTGGCCTGCAGTCCCGACCGCTAGTGCACTGCCGCGCATCTCGAGCCGGTGTTCAACGCCTCGACGGGTCGTACCAAGCTGAACGCTAGCGCGGCCCCCAGCACTCAACGTCCAGATCCCCACAGTGCCAATGGGTCCAATGCGCAAAGCATCACCGCCGAGCATGACACCCAAGGTATGGCTTGCCAGATGGCGTACAGGCCGACCTCGCGGACGCGCTGACGTGAACAACGGCGCCATCTCTACGCCGGTGAACAAGGCGACAGAACGCCCAGACCACTCGCAGGATGCACTCACAACCGGCGAACCCGACCACCGAAGGTCTTGCTCTTCTGTGGTGGGATTCATGGCCAAGCTTGCGCCTACTGCACCGCCCAAACCAAGGGAAAAGCGGTGGCAGCGCGGATGCTGCGTTCCTGCTTTGCCGGCGCGGGCTACGGGAGAACGTTCGTCCACAGTGGCGTACTCCAGGCGTTCACCATCCGCAATGACTGGCTGCCAACCAGGAATAGTCGGGTCTGGACGTCCTAATCGTGCACGCGTCTTAGCGGAACGTTCGGGTGGCTGATTCCATACGTACATCAGCATGATCTGACCGGTGGAACGTCGCAGAGCCGTCAGTCGTAGCTCGATACCTCCGGTGGCATCCCAGCGGTCACTCCACGGGGCCCATACCGTGCGTAAGCCGGCACCCATACTCCATAATCCACCCGTGACGAAGGGCCCTGTGCGCAGCTGGGGGCTGCCCACAGTGACGCCAGTCGACAGATTCAGCAGATGGATGCCGCGACCTCGTGTGCTGACCCAGGAGAACAGAGGAGCCGAGTCTCCACCAATGAACCAGCGTACCGTCGAGCTACCCAACTCCAATTCAATGGAGAGTGCCGGAAAGGCGTTGATGGAGAACTGAGGCTGCCGCAGTGTCTGCCCGCCAACGAATCCAGCGCCAAACAACACGTGTCTCTGCAGGCGCAAGCGCTGTCGGGGCAGTCGGGACGCCGCACCTTGAAACGTAGGCACGGGAATGCCGAATAGACGTGGCGAAGGCTTACGAGAGCGCGGCTGCGGCCTTCCATCCTGTGCTGCAGGGCGAGGAGTCTCGACAGGTTGACGGGTGCAGGACTCGGTGTAGATGACCTGCACTCCGGGTGGGTCTGACAGGCCCACGACGAGGTCATCACAGCCGTCAATGTCGAAGTCTCTGGCGAACAGAGAGGTCGGAGTACCGTCCACATCGTAGAATGCGACGCCACCTCCGGTGCCGGACGTCACCGAGATCTGGCCCAGCGACGGATGAGTTGCCACCAGATCTTGCTGGCTGTCCTTGTCGAGTTCCGCCGAGACTACACGGGTCGGCGTTCCCTCTTCGAGCCAACGAATGCCGCGTTGGTCTTCAAGGATACCTGTTGATGGAAGGCTCCAACCCAGACCATAGGGGCCGACAAACACGTCGCCAATCATGGCGCCCACATCCATGACTTGGTCGCCATCGGGGGAACGAAGGTGAATGGTGGAGGTAGCGGTATCGGCGAAAACCCAGTCATCACCCACGGCTGCGATGCGTCCAGCACCAATCGTATTGCCGACCACACCCAGGCTCACCAAGCCGTTGGGGTGCGGTTCGAGTAGGATTATTTGCCCAGCAGCAACAGCAACCACTGGCCCTTCGCGTCGGTCGACGACGGGCTCAATCGCATCGCACGGGTGGTCGAACTCGACGCGAGACGTGAAGTCTTGCGCTTCGACGACTACAACCCCACGGGGGCCACACAGCACGATTTCTTTGCTCTGGTCCCGGTCTACATCCACAAGGGTGTAGTCGACCATCCCGGCACGAACGCGTGCGTACAGGGTGCCTTCGAGGTCGTAGAAGTCGGTCTGCTCGGCCATGCCTACAATGAGCAGGTCGAGATCATCAATGCGCACCGCACGCACAGCGAGCACCGGTGCCGGAGCCTCGATGACCGGTTCACGTCTTGGCTCCCACCCCAGAGCTGACGACGACAATACGAACAAGAGTAGGCTTGCGGTCACTGCTGGGACGCACGCAGCTTTACAGCGAGCTCGGCGAGAGTGTCCTCGTCGACCTTGGTGAAGCCCGTCAAGCGTTCTTGGCGGGCTGAATCCGAGCTGCCCGTGTACTCGAGGAGGACAGCGGACAGCCGGTCACGCTTGCTTGGTTTTAGCGACGTTCCGACCACAACGATATCGTGCGGTGTCCATCCGGTTGTCGACACCATCCGGGTCCGGCTCACCGGGATCCCGGCTTGGTCAGCGCTGGTCCAGTTCCCCGTGTAGGTGGCGCCAATGTCACAGCGTTGGGCGATGAGGTCACGCAATACTTGTACATGATTACCGGAGAAGACCGCGTCCAATGCTTCGAGGTCAGCGCCTTCGTCGCGCAGCCAGCTTCGCGCCAGATGGTAGCCGGTAGTCGAGTTTGGGTCTGCGAAACAGACCGTTAAACCAGGTGCGGTCACGTCGACAGCGGTGGCTTCTCGGGCCAAGATGATACCTTCGGTTCCGCGACTCCCATCGACGATTTTCGCCGCAATGGCAATCAGTGGTGCGCCCTGTGCGGTCGCCTGTAAGTAGACGCCCGGTGGAACGATGGCGGCGTCCGCTTCTCCGTCCGACACCGCCGTCAATGTGGCCGCATAGTCGGCTCCCACACTGAACTGTACGGGCTGAGACAACGCGTCTTCCAAATACAGCCGCAGAGGCTCCAAGTCAGCGCGCATCGCTCCCGGGTCACGGACCGGTGCCAAGGCGATGGCTAGCGGTATGCCGGTTGGCCCACCCGGCATGAGGATGTAGGCGCCAATGGCGACCACCGTGAACAACAGCGCGCCTGCGACAAATGCTAGGGGGAGCTGTGATTTGGAAGAGTGCGGTTGTCTGCGCGTGCTGAAGGTGGGCACGGGGCGAACGGTCGGCGACGGTTCCGTGATGTGAGTCGTACCGAATTGCTGCTGCAGAAAGGCGCGAGTGGCGGCGCGGTCGATGGGGTGACCTGCGGCCGTTGCCGCGGACTCTAGCTCTTCGGCAAGCGCTGCAGCGGTTGGCGGACGGTGTTCTCGGTCGGGTGACAGGGCAGTGTGCAACGTGGTGGAAATCCGCTCGGGAACATCTGCGCGAACGTCACGCACATCTCGCGTGTCACCTGACAAGATGCGCCGCAGAATCGCAACCTCATTACGGCCGTCGTAGAGTTTCTCTCCCGCCAACATCTCCCACGTCACCGCGGCCAAGGCGAAGACATCGGCGCGACGGTCTATGTCAGCTTGCTCGATTTGCTCCGGCGACAAGTAGGCCATCTTGCCTTTTAGGACCCCGGTCTCGGTGACCCGTGCTTCGGTCTCTCCCGTCACAATCCCAAAGTCGAGCAGCTTGAGCTCACCTTGGGGTGTGACCATGATGTTGTGTGGGGTCAGGTCCCGGTGGACGACACCACCCGGAGCGCCTTCGACACCGGTCAATTCATGAGCAGCATGGGCCGAGTCGCAGGCTTGGACAGCGAGATCGATCGCGACCGGCACCGGTAGTGGATTGTCGGCCTTCTGAGCGGCTAGCAGTACTTCGCGCAGGGTGTGTCCGGGTACGTACTCCATGGTCATGAACGGGATGTTGTCGCTCTCGCCAAGCTCGAACACGCGCACGATTCCAGGATGAGACAGCGCTGCCATAGTCTTCGCTTCACGCGTGAACATGTCGCGAAAACGCTGGTCATCAGCCAGGTCTGGCAACATTCGCTTGATGACTAGAGAGTCACCGGGGTCTTCACCGGTGACATGCGCCAAAAAAACTTCCGCCATGCCGCCAACGGCAAGGCGTCGCAACAGGGTGTACCGGCCGATGGTCTCGTTCGCGTTCACTGCAGAAGCATAGCGCAGCGAAGCGTCGCTGGGATGGGCGCCCATCAGGTCGTTTCGATACAGGGCACCATGACCGATGAACGCCTACTCGATGCTCTACTCACCTGGTACCGTGCCAACCGGCGCACCCTTCCATGGCGTGAAGATCCACGTCCTTACTACGTTTTGCTGTCAGAATTCATGTGTCAGCAGACGCGTATTGACACGGTTCTACCCTACTTTGCACGGTTTAAAGAGCGCTGGCCTACGCTCGAGGACTTGGCGTCGTCATCCGAGGAAGAGGTGTTGCAAGAATGGGCGGGCCTTGGGTACTATTCGCGCGCACGAAACCTACGAAAAGCCGCGATCTCGGCAGTTGAAGCCGGAGGACTCACCGGAGACCCAGAAGCGCTGCGGAAGCTTCCTGGAGTGGGGCCCTACACCGCTGGAGCTATTGCCAGCGTTGCATTCAATACCGCTGCTCCTCTGATCGATGGCAACGTGGAGCGCGTGCTGTGTCGGCTGGATGGTGTGCACACCGATCCGCGCTCGACACCCGGCAAGAAGGCCCTGTGGGCGCGTGCCGCAGTGCTCATCGAAGACCATCCGTCTCCGGGCGAGCACAATCAGGCGCTCATGGAATTGGGTGCGCTGATCTGCAGTCCGCGAAAGCCGAGCTGTGACACGTGTCCTGTGGCGGACTTCTGTGTCTCCCGTGCTGCTGGTGACGCAGAGTCACTGCCTAAAAAGCCAAAGAAAGCACCGCCTCGGCCAGTGAGCGGCCTGTGTGCCGTCGTCGAGGTGGACGGTCTGGTGTTGATGGGGCTTCGGGGACCCGGATTATTGGCGGGGATGTGGGAGCCGGTGATGGGGACGGAGGTAGAGTCTGTGGCCGCATTGCTGACATCCTGCGCCGGCGTCCAACCTGCGTCTGCCGTTCACTTGGGCGTCGTCACACACGTGTTTTCGCACCGAAAGCTTACGCTGCAGGTGGTTCGCGCGACGATTCTCGGAACACCAGCGCTTGGAGAGGGCTACTTGGAGCTGCGCTACATTGACCCGCAAAACCCGGGTGTAGCGTTGTCGAAGCTCGCGCTCAAGGTGCTGGACTTGGCCGCTGCCGAACAGACCGCACTGCCGCTGGCCGCAGACGCTACGATGTCCGGGGGGTGGGTATGAACGCCGCGGTCATCATTATTGGAAACGAGATTCTCAGCGGGAAGTTCGCCGATGAGAACGGCCCGTTTCTTATCACCGAGCTGCGCGAGCGCGGGGTCCGTTTGGTGCGACTGGTCACCATCGACGACACCCTCGATGCCATTGCGGACGAGGTTCTGCGCTGTTCGGAGCTCGCTGACATTGTCATCACCACTGGCGGTGTCGGTCCCACGCACGATGACCTCACCTTTGAGGGAGTCGCCCAAGCGTTCGGCGTGGGTGTTGAGCTGAACGCGGAACTCGTCGCCATCATGGAGCGCTTCGGACTTCCGCTCCATGACGCGAACCTGCGCATGGCCACCGTTCCGAGCGGAACCGAGCTTGTTCACGACCCCTCTGTTGGCTTTCCAGTCGTACAGGTGCGCAACGTGTACGTCTTGCCAGGCATTCCGAAGCTGGTGCGCCTCAAGTTCGCGGCCATCGCCCCGAGACTGAAGGGCACGGTCTTGCATACCGACCGGGTGTACGTCGACGATTGGGAGAGCGGCATTGCCACAGCCTTGGGTGACATTGTG
>JBLHSN010000200.1:0-10861 GCA_047626195.1 Myxococcota bacterium | reverse complement strand
GGGATCTATCCACACCAACGGCGGATGGAGTCTGGTCTAGTGGACCAATTCTCGGATGCGGGCGCGGTCGCGGAGTCGGGACAGCGCTTCTCGTTCAATTTGACGCACGCGCTCGCGGGACAGACCCATTTCTTTGCCAACGTCGGACAATGTGCGGAACTCATCGTCATCCAACCCGTAGCGGCGGGACAATACATAGCGGTGACGCTCGGTCAGCACGTCGTCAAGGGCGCCCACCATGCGGGTGATCTCTTGCGAAGCAATCGCATCCTTGTCGGGCTCGACGGCCGAGTCATCGGTGAGGAAGTGTTCCAGCGACCGTGGACGCGCACCCCCTTCGACCGGTTCATCAATGCTAATCGTGTCTCCTTGGGAGAGCAGCAGCCGGGCACGCTTGGCATCGATACCCACCTCTTCAGCCAGGTCCTCGACGGTGAACGGCGTGCCATTGTCTTCGAAACGCTTGCGAGCCTTGCGTAGATTGCGCTGTTGCTCAACGGCACAGCCAGGCAAACGAACCGGGCGGCCGGTATGGTCGATTGCGCGAGTCATCTGGGCGCGAACCCACCAGCGTGCATAGGTCGAGAAGCGAATCCCACGCTCGGGATCGAAGCGCTTCGCAGCACGCAAAAGGCCGATGTAGCCCTCTTGGACCAAGTCCTCCTCGTCTAGGTACACGCCGGCCAGCTTACGGGCTTCACCGTGTGCGATCCGCTTGCCGGACATTGCCAAACGCCAGCGGAGGTCTTCGGCGCGAACGAGGGCGCCCTTTGCGATGCGAGCGGTCTTTTTCAACGAAGCATCTGTCTTGCTGGCAGCCCACATGGCCTCGACAGCTTCCTCCAGCCGGTCAACGCTCCCGGCCCGAGTTCGCTCGACGCGGCCCGTCGTCTTGGACAGGTGCTCGCGGGCCCCTTCGAAGTCGATAATAGCGTCTAGGGCCGTTTGCTCTGCCTCGCGAATCGCTTGTCCCATCGCCTGCTCTTCTTCGGCGGTGAAACGGCGACCCTTGAGGTTGTCCACATCGATAGTCATCATGGGTCCTCCTCCATCAACATCGTACAGTATAGGTTCGGTGCTATGAAGGAAATGTTTCAGCGATTCTTCGTCTGCACGACGCGATTGTTCATCAACGGCGCTTGAATTAACGGTGGATGGGGCTGTTTTGTTCCGGTCGGCCATGTTGGACTCCGTGGGGGCTGCATTGACTACGATGTGCACGGGCACGGATGTTTCGTGTCTCCAGTTGTCCCAGACCTTCTCATTTGTGCGTACGAACGGAGGAAGGCGAGTAATCATTGCGTCTGCAATCGTCTACGGTGCGAAACAGAGGCAGTTTGACCGATCAGCTCCGGTGCGGCAGCGGCTAGAAGTACCCGTGCCGGCCGAGTTGCTGCCCCGTCGTTGAGTCAAACCTTTCCGGCGTTATTGTCAATCACTTGCTTGAACGGGTAAGGGGTCGCTTCCCTCCCCGGAGCCGTTTATGTGGGTCATTGCCCTCGCCTTGATTGGATGTTCAACTCCCGAAGCGCAGTACGAGGCGCCGCCCGTGCTGGAAGGCGCGCCCGTCGCCGGTGCCGCTGAAGGTACGCTGGACCTTCCGGTCGGCACACCTCTGGGTGGATACTCTTCGCGATGTGGCTGTTTGTCCGGTCAGTCTCGTCAAGACGGCCGCGACTCGAACTACACGACGGCATTCGTAGAGAGCACGGGCATCCACACCCGCGCGGGCATCAAGGTCGTGTGGCTCGAAAATGGCGATGAGTCGTTTGTGTTGGCGCATGTGGACGTCATCTATAGCAATGACAACCTAGTCACCTACATCGCCAACGCGCTCTCCGAGCAGACGGGCGAGGACCTGACCGGTCGCGTCGTTCTCTCCACGAATCACTCGCACCATTCCTACGGTCCTTTCTCCGACCAGGGTCACTTCTACTTAGGCGGAGACGTCTACAATCCTGAGATCTTCCACCGCTTCGTCTCTGACGTCGTGGGAGTAGCCATGGACGCGTACGACACGCGCGAGCCGGTCGCCATTGGCACGAGCTGGACAACGGACTGGGATCCAGACGACCGTATCTACCGGGACCGCCGCGGCGTGAACAACACCCTTCAGGTGTGGGAAGACGGCCCCGAGGTCAACGGCAAGGATCCGAATCTGAACATGCTGCGGATCGACCGAGTGGACGGGTCGCCAATGGCGGCGGTGTTTACCTTCGGCATTCACGGCATCTCGGTATTCGATCAAAACTCGCTGGTCTCCACGGACGCCCCGGGCGCGATTGAGATCGCTTTCCAAGAACAGTGGGACGAGCCCGTTGTCGTTATGCATCTGCAGGGTGCTGGCGGTGACGCGTCGCCTGCTGGCCGTGACAGCGGATACGCCAGGCCCGAGAATCTCGGTGAGCAGGCCGCACCCATTCTGTACGAGGTCTGGGAACGCACCCCAACATCGTCAGACGACATCCGCATTGAGACGTCATCACGCCATATCTGGCAGTACCCGACCGATATTCGCGTGACCCGTGACGGCACAATGGACCTTCGCTACGCGCCCTTGGTTGACCTGGATGATGCGGACCCAGACAACATTGTCTACGCCGAGGACGGGTCCATCTTGTCCCCACTAGATGAGTTCAACGCACCCAATGGGGCGGCGTTCTGCGGTGAAGGTACCATCAACCTCCCCACGGGTGTTGCCGGCTCCCTCGGCGCCGGCGTGGCGCCGTACGATTCCTGTGTCGAAGTCGGCTTTATGGCCGGTGTTGTCGGCCTGCTAATGGGTCTCGAAGCGAACACATTGGAGGCACCGTTTAAGGAGTCTCTGAAGGCTGGAACCACGGTTTCCCGCTTCGGTCCAATCCCAACGCTACTTCCTGACGGCACCGAACAGTCCTTGGACGTCTTTGGTGGGTTTTTCCCCGGCGAAGTGACGGCGATGTACGCTGAGCAGTGGCGTCGTCGTTCGGCAGCTGAGCTTGGCCATCCCTACGCATGGGCGGTCGGCTACTCGCAGGATCACGAAGGTTACCTGCTTATTCCCGAAGACTGGCTGATGGGCGGCTACGAGCCCAGCATCGCGCTGTGGGGACCCTTGCAAGGGGAGCACATCATGGAAGGCATGCTCGACTACGGCGACGAGGTGCTCAACACCAACGTGCGCGAAGACTCCGACCCATGGGGTTGGTATGGCCCGACCGAGTATGTCGACAAGCCACTTCCCGAGCTTCAGGTCGACATGACTCCGAATGCTGGCACTCGCTTGACCGAGCTACCCGAGTACTACTGGACACCGCCTGAGATTCTAGCGTCGCTGGATACCCCCGACCAAGTGGAACGCCTGACCGGTATTGTTCAGCTGGCTTGGGAAGGTGGAGACCCCACTGTTGATCTGCCCGAGATTGTTCTCGAACGCTTGGACGGCGAGACTTGGGCGCCGGTTCGGTCGCGTTCAGGCCGTAAGATCACCGACACCTTTGGGGACATTCTGACGGGTCACACCCCGTTTCCACTCTCCCCTGTGACCGACGAGCAGGTTCACTACTGGTGGGCCGGTTGGCAGGTCGCAGCACATGATGGCTACCGCGCCGGACTTCCGCTTGGTACCTACCGACTGGTCGCAAATGGTAAGCGCTACACCGGCGGTGCAACGACTTGGCCGTGGCCTACGGCAGACTACACCGTCGAAGGAGACGCCTTTGAGGTGGTTCCCGCAGTCATTCGTACAGAAGACACAGCAGATGGTTTCTGGGCCTGGTTTGACGCTCCTGTGAACGGCTACCGTTCCTTGGACGTTGACGGTAGTTCGCAAGGCCGGAACCCTGTTCGCAGAGTGACGCTAAGTGCTCCGCCACCGACGGATGTTGACGGACCGATTGAGGTCACTCTCGAGCCTGTGGAAATCGCCGGCGGACGCGCTCGATTCGTGGTGGATGTGCCATCGGGTGCTCAGCTTGCGGATCCTGCTGGAAACGTGGGTGACTTCGACCGCTGACATGCGATACGAGGCGGGCTCACTAGGGAGAGTGGGGTGGCCGAACGTTTTGTAGCCGTCGCGGGAAGCATTGGAGTCGGCAAGACAACGCTGACCACGTACCTCACCGAGAGGTACGGGTTTACACCGGTCTTCGAACCGTTTGCCACCAATCCCTTCCTCGACAAGTTCTACGAGGACATGCGTCGGTGGGCCTTCCACTCGCAGATCTGGTTTTTGTCGCACAAGTACCGGCTCCACTGCGAGCTGGAGCGGAGTGACGGAACGATCGTTCAGGACAGGACGATCTACGAAGACGCGGAGATTTTCGCGACAAATCTGTATCGCTCGCGTCGGATGACCAAGGACGACTACGAGACGTACATGGAGCTGTATCGGGCCATGCGGTCCAATCTGGCACCGCCGGACCTGCTCATTTACCTCAAGTGTCCGGTTCGCTCGATTCGTAAGCGCATCAAACAGCGCGGTCGCCCCGCCGAACAAGCAATTCCTGCAAGCTATTTGCGACGCTTGAACGGGCTGTACGAAGAGTGGATGGACGGCTGGGACCACTGTCCGGTTCTCGTTTGGGATACCGAGAAGATGGACTATCTGGGCGACTTGGTCGACCGCGCCGAGTTCAACCGCGCCATCGAGCAGTTCGTTCGTTGACGTACCTCTGGCTTGACGCAGTGGGGTTGCTGTTCTTAGGGTGCTCCGCTCAAGGCGGGATGGTTCATCGGGGCACGGCTGCCGTTCCCCCAGGAGTTCACTAATGCGCGTGGTTTGCGACAATTGCGGAGCCGTCTACAAGGTTCCGGACGATAAGCTCACAAAGCCTGTGAATAAGGCGACGTGCCGCAACTGTGCGCATCGAATGCTGATTCCTCGGCCTACGGGTGCGGACGGATTCGAGCAGGAAGAACGGACGCTCATCCGCAGGACACCCTTTGGGCGAGACGGAGCCAGTGGTGCCCGTCCTCATACGCGGCCCATCGAACTGGACGAGCCCGAAGAGACTTTGCCCCGCGTCATCGGTAGCGGGCGCTCTGCGCGCCGCAATCCAACGCCTGCACCCTTCCCGAATCGTCCGGGTTCTCCGCCTCCGCGTATGGAGAGCGATGAGTACACCCAGTGGATTCAAAACAATCCAAAGGCTGCCGCTGCAGATGAGCCGGCGACCGTTGTGGGACCCCGTCCCGGTAGTCCAAGTGCACCTCCGGCTGTGCCTCGCACCGTAGCGAGTGCTGCCGCTGCACCCGGTGGTTTCATTCAGGGAGACATGAAGGGCATCTTTGCCTCGGTCTTCATTGCCGGCCTCGGCATCATGCTTCTGTCCATTGTCTCCGATAAGTTCGGTCGAATCGGCATTGGTCTTCGCCCCATCGGCCTGTTCTTTGCTGCTGGCGGGTCCGTTGTGGCTCTTCTCTGCATTGCCACCGGTCGATTTGGTAGGTTCCCCGCACGTCGAGCGTTGTCTGTCTTCGGCGGTATGATTGCGGGTGGTGCCATCGCGGTGATCTTGGGCGCGACACATGCCCTAGTCAGCTGGGACAACCTGAACGCTCACGAGAGCATCAACTACGGCATTGATGGCACTTTGGGGCAGATTGAGATTGTACAGGAGCCCACTCCCGTACGCCCGACACCCACGCCGGAAACTACTCCCGAGCCGGCCGCTGAACCGACCCCGGCGCCGGCTACAAACCCGCGTCCCTCTCCAACACCTGCGCCAACGCGTCCGACGCCTGCGCCAACGCGTCCAACGCCCGCTCCAGTGCGTCCGACGCCCGCGCCAACGCGTCCGACTCCCGCGCCCACTCGTCCGGCTCCGGTGACGGTCACGCCACGTCCCGCACCCACTCCGGCTCCGGCTCCGGCTCCGGCTCCGGCTCCGGCACCCGCTTCGTCCGCTGGAGCGGCCGTCCCCATGCAGGTGCTTGACCTGCTCTTGCGCAACAACCTCGACGTCAAGCGCTGCTTCTTCTCGTACATGCAGTCGAACGGCGAGCTTCCAGGCCGCGTAGACGTGCGCTTCACCTTGCAGCCGACTGGCCGTGCCACGGGCATTGGTGTGACCCAAGGTGAGTTTGCCGGGTCGAGCTTGGACAGCTGTCTGGGTACCGCGATTGGTGGGATTGAGTTCCCCGAGAGTTCGGGTTCGGCAAGCCGGATTACCTACCCGTACATCTTCCAGTAGGCCGTCGTGCGTCTCGGAACGGCTCGGGCTTGCTTGCTGCCGCTCAACGCGGGTGACGCGCGGCAGTCATCAGATGTGTAGGCTACGGCGGCTCCCTGCGGAACGGGAGACGCCGTGAAATTGCCGGGCGCTGGTGGTGGCGGAGTGCTTTGTTGGTTGCTCTTGTCATAAGTGAGGAGCGCAAGGCTTTGTCGCTCGCTAGTTCTTTGCGGACGTTCTGCGGTTGCCAGTCGACGAGGTGGATGAGTCGACGGCTATTGTTGACTCCGGCGACCACGAAGTGTGTCTGCACCTGGACTGGGGGCAAGGCGATTCTGAACTGACCCTCGCGTTGTCAACGCAAGATTGTGTCGGGGTCCACCGCGCGTGTCTGTCCCGCGGAGCCAGGGAGCGTGACGCACCCTCCGTCCGTAAGGACTCGATAAACAGCCGTATCTGGGGGCCAGGACAGCTCGTCATTGAGTGTGAGCAGCGGCTCGCGATTGCGGGTGGCTCGGAAGTACGACACAGAGGCGCTGAGCCTAGTTGAGGCCGTCGGCCGATTTACCGAGACTGCGACCTGTGTTTGTCCGCGGCATGACGCTGGCCGGTCGGTGCTGATGGCTCCACACGGACTGGAGGAACTGCTTGCGATGCGGGGTCGTCCCACTCCCGCGTTGGCGAGTCGGCTGGATTACGTCCGCGGTCGGGTGCAGGCAAAAGAATGGCTGCGGAGATGGCCGAACTTGACCCTTTTGGCCTCATGATCAGGCCTTAGGACCTGTGCCCCCACACTGTTGGCCAGGTCGCCTCCTTACAGGCATGGCCCTGTTCGCCGTCCTTACACATCCTCACACAACCACCGTCGAACGCTAACGGTGAAGACTGCCCCCACGAGGCACAAGAGAGTGTGAGGCGCACCCATCGGTGACCTCGTTCGGAGGGTCCCATGACGGTCTTGCTCGGTCTCGCTGCCCTGTCGTCCCAGATGCAACCATCGATGGACGACGTTCAGGTGTTCGCCGACGGCAGTGCGCTGGTCATCGATGGGACAAACGACTCTGAACAGGTCTTGGTGTACAGCACGCGAACCGAGTGGAAGATTCGCGTGACCCAAGGGTCGAGGGTTCGTTCATGGAGTGTCCCACGCTCTGACACTCCGGACATTGTGGTGAACCTGCACGGCGGTGACGACGTCTTCACGGCATTGACCGACGAGCTGACTTACCGAGTAGACAGTGGTCGTGGTCATGACATCTTGGTGGGTGCGGGTCCCGACTTCGCCGTCGACGGCCTGATGTTGGGTGAGGGACCGTCGCCAGCGCTGGTGGAAGACTCGTCGTCGTTGACGGTCGGTCGGCTGTAGCTCCGAGACCCGAACGACCGCTAACGGTGGATGCGGCTAAAGAACCGTGGGCAACCACGTTGCATCACCCTACTCAACGGTGGGGATTGACTGGGCATAGACCTGCCGCATACGGCGCGTACAACGGATGCCGTGGGTGACCGTTGGCCAGTGGCAGGCCGAGTTGGAACAACGGGCGCCCGCTGGCTTCGAGCCGTTTTCGTACCTCATCTGCACGTGTTGACACCGTCCGGTTCGCGGGGCGTCCCCAGGCCATCACGATGGCATCGCAGGTCGCGGCGACGGTGAGGGCGTGATCGGCACCCGGTCCTATGGCATCGCCGCCTTCGCGAAGAACGGCGAGAAGATCGCGCGGCTGGGTGGCTCTGAACGTGAACAGATTGGCGACCGTCACGGTTGCGAAGTGCGCGCGTCGGGAAAATCCGAGAACGCGTCGCAATGTGGGGTCGTCGTTAGACGCATCCGCCGTACTCGGATTGAGCAGGACCCAAGTGATGGATGGTCCTGTGTCTCCGAGAGTTCGATGCAAGAGAGTGCGGTACTGAGCCTGGACTGTACACCTTAGGGGCATTGGGATGTGACTCCTTGTTCGTCGGTAGCGGCTTGACGCGCTACAGGCGCGCGCCCTCGCAAAGTGGGGTTCTGGGAGTGCTCCATGGAGTTTCGTAACGTCGCCATCATCGCGCACGTTGACCACGGTAAGACCACACTGGTCGACGGTCTTCTGCATCAGTGTCACAGCTTCCAAGATCACGAGCGGATAGACGACCGTGTGATGGACTCGATGGACCTTGAGCGCGAGCGTGGCATCACCATCTCGTCGAAGAACACCGCGGTTGTGTACAAGGGCGTGAAGATCAACATCATGGACACCCCGGGTCACGCCGACTTCGGTGGTGAAGTCGAGCGCGTGATGAAGATGGTTGACGGTGTCATCTTGCTGGTTGACGCCAGTGAGGGCCCGCTACCGCAGACCCGCTTCGTGCTCGGTAAGGCCATGGCCGAAGGTCACAAGGTTGTCGTGGTCATCAATAAGATTGACCGCCCTGACGCCCGTGCCGAAGAAGTGTTGAACGAGGTCTACGACCTCTTCATCGACCTCGGCGCAGACGACAAGCAGCTTGAGTTCCCGGTTCTGTACGCCATTGCCCGCGATGGCATTGCGCAGACCGAGCTCAATGGTGACAGCAAGGACCTTCGTCCGTTGTTGGACTCCATGATCAACGACATTCCGCCGCCCACGTTGCCGGAAGATACAGATGGCCCTGCACAGCTGCTCGTCACGAGCCTAGACTACGACCCCTACGTGGGCCGTATCAGCCTTGGTCGTTTGTTCTCGGGCAAGCTCCGCCGCAACCAGTTCGCTACTCACTTCGGTGAAGATGGCCAGCGCACTGTGAAGCTCGGACTTCTGTACTCGTGGATGGGCCTGAAGCGTCACGAAGTTCAGTTCGCCGAGCCCGGCGACATTGTCGCTGTTGCCGGCATTGACGGGATCACCGTGGGTGACACGCTCTCCACTGGTGAAGAGCCCATCGTCCTGCCGCGTCTGCGCATTGATGAGCCGACCATCGGCATGACCTTCAGCATCAATACCAGCCCCTACGCGGGTCAAGACGGCAAGATGCTCACCGGTCGTCAAATCCGTGAGCGCCTCGAGCGTGAGCTGATGTCCAACGTGTCCCTGCGCTTGGACGAGACCGAATCCCGTGAAGCCTTCAAGGTCTACGGTCGTGGCGAGCTTCAGCTGGCAATCCTGGTTGAGCAAATGCGTCGCGAAGGTTTCGAGCTGTCGCTGTCGCGTCCCGAAGTTGTGAAGAAGGAAGTCGACGGTAAGACCCTCGAGCCTTACGAAATGGCCTTCATCGACGTCCCAGACGACCACGTTGGCTCCATCACTCAGATGATGGCTTCGCGTAAGGGCGAAATGTCCGACCTCAAGACGGACGGTTCAGGCCGCAGCTTGATGGTCTACCGGGTGCCGTCGCGTGGCCTCATCGGCTTCCGCAGCGAACTGATGACCACATCGCGCGGCGAAGCCGTCATGAATACCCAGTTTGACGGCTGGGACACCGACGCTGGCTACATCCCGGGTCGCTCACGTGGCACCTTGGTTGCTGACCGTACCGGTAAGACCACCGCCTACGCCTTGCACAAGCTGCAGCCGCGTGGTGAGTTGATGGTCGGCTCGCAGGTTGAAGTCTACGAAGGCATGATTGTGGGCATCGCTGCCCGCGCGAATGACCTCAACGTCGACCCGACCCGTCCGAAGCAGCTCAACAACATCCGCTCTGCTGGTGCGGATGAGAAGCTCATCCTCACCCCGCCCAAGGTGATGAGCCTCGAGCAAGCTATTGAGTTCATCGACGATGACGAGTGGGTTGAAGTCACTCCGAACAACATCCGTATTCGTAAGAAGGTGCTCAAGAGCAACCTGCGTACGATTCGTCGCGGCGACACCAAGTAAGCTGCTAACAGCGGATGACGTGTCCAAGGGGCGGGTGTGGAGCGAGAAATCGTTTCCGCACTCGCCTCTCGGCGTTTGTACGGCTTGAATGTTGAGCGTGTACTGCGTAGGTGCGTACGCGGTCACGCAGGAAATAGTCAGGTCACGAGTAGAGTAGACTGCGGGTGGAGGTACCCATCGATCTCTCTGACGCCGTATTCACTGGCATCGGTGTGGCTGGGATTGGCTACGGTCTGGTCGAGTTTGTTCGTCGAATGCGGAAAAACGCCAGTCGGCAGACCAGCCTCTGTACCGATGCGTGGCATGGGTACGCGTTGGAGCACAACTGGCCGTTTCATGGAGGTCCGGCCAAAGCCTCGTTTCGTGGTGCGATCGACGGGCAGCCGCTGTCCGCCGAGGTGAATATTCGCCGCACCAGGGGTCGCCACGGCCGAGAGTACGTCACGGCTCGCTCAACCTTTCGTGTGCCGATTCGCGGCCGTGCACCAGTTCTCTCCATTCGAAAAAAGTCGCTACAGAATCGGTTCATGCTTCTGTTAGGAGGTGGTCGTCCGTTTGCGACGGACTTCCACAAGATTGATGAGAGCTTGCTGGTGAGCGGGGAAGATGTGGATGAGGTGGTCGCACTCATCCGTAAGTCCCCTGTGCGTCTGGCATTGGAAATGCTCGCCCGAGTGTGCCCCGAGGCTGTAGTGCATGAGCGCGCGGTTGAGCTGACCGTAGATGGCATGATGTCCGAGTCTCGAGAACTCGACCGAACGCTTGAGGCCATGACCGCCGTTGCTGCTGCGATTGAGATGAGCATCCCTCGGATCGATGGCTCTCCACCGGTCTTTCCTGAACGTTCGCCAAGTGACGAGGCTTCAAGTACCGCAA
>JBLHSN010000199.1:0-10885 GCA_047626195.1 Myxococcota bacterium | reverse complement strand
TCGACGACCGGCTGACCGCGTTCCATCTGCACGGAGAGGACCTCGAGATCACGTCGACCACCCTCGGCCGTGCGGGAAAGCGCGCCAGGCCGGTGACGGTGTCTCGGGTAGATGACGCGCTGCTTCGAGTGGACGCGGGCAAGCGCCTCAAGCCGGGCGCCTACACCCTCACCGTTGGGTATACCGGCCGGGTGCAGGAGCAGCCGTACGGATTATTCGGTTTTACATCCGAGGATCGGACCTACCTCGTCACCCAGCTCGAAGTGGACGAGGCCCGCACCGTGTGGCCGTGCTTCGACGAGCCGTCGTTCAAGGTGCCGTTGACCCTGACCGTCATCGCGCCCGAAGACCTCGCCGTAATCAGCAACGCGCCGGTAGCCTAGCGCTCGACCGCCGCGGATCTGCAGACCGTGTACTTCTCTGCGACGCCCCCCATGGCGACGTAGGCGGCGGCCCTCGCTGTCGGTCCGTAGGATGCCGTCGAGCTAGATGCGCGGGTGCCGTCTCGGTTCTACGTGCCGACCGGGCGTGGTTCGAGCGTCACGCGGACCAACGCGGAGATCGCGGGGGTGGTGGCGGCCCTCGCAGACTGGTTCGGGGAGCCCTACCCGTACGAGAAGATGGACTTCATCGCGTCCACGGACTTCTCGTATGGCGCTATGGAGAACCCGGGCGCCATCGTGGTGAACGAGCGCATCCTGGCGCCGCCCGAGTCCGAGACGGTGGCCCAGCACGCACAGCTCCTCGAGGTGCTGACCCACGAGCTCGCCCACCAGTGGTTCGGCAACCTCGTCACGATGGCCTGGTGGGACGACCTGTGGCTGAACGAGTGCCACAGCCACACCTGGACCGTCCTGGGCTCTACTTCTCCTGTGTGTTCCCATCCTAGGCAGCCGAAGGCGCCGTTAGCGTCCGGACCGCACTCCATTCCACCTGTCGGTCGAAGACCAAAAACCGTAGGGCCGTGGCGTAATGTCAAGCGCAAAACCGACTTCGGACTCGGCGGATAGGTGATTCCAACGCCCTTTGAAGGGCGCTGTCCCACCTGCGGGGGGCGGATGACCCTGCGGGCCGTTGTGTGGCCGCGAGCCACGCTACGCATCCTCGACGGCCTCGACACCTCGGCCGCCCGAGCACCGCCCGACGCCGTCGCCGTATCCGCCTGAGCCGCAGCACACCGCTGTGGGTCCGGTCACGTGCGACTCGGGGTGGGCCGGTGCCCTGTTCGGCGGGTCACGAAGCGCCACAGCGCTGTCAGCCCGGGCAGAATCGGCGCCGGCGACCGATTCGCGGCTCTCGTTACGCAAGTCGGCCGCCTGCGGCACGGAGCGAAGGGCGTTGGAATCACCGATCCGTCCGCCCAGTAGGACTCGGGACGGATTTTCCAATCAAATGTTTCGTTTTCACAATTTTGTACATTATAAAAGCTCGAACTACAGTTCTCGGCCCATTTGATGGATTGCCGAGCGCCTGCCCCATTGAATCTTAGGTCTTCCACGGCTGACGTGGCCCCCTCCGGAGCTCCTGGTGAACACCTCCCCCCTAATTGCCCTCCTCGGCCTACTCCTGGCCAGCTCCGCCCAAGCACAGGACCTAGGCCTTGGTTTTTCCTGCGAAAGTGAAACCGTTGGCGACACCACTCGCTGGACAGACGGCACCTCTCGGCGCCGGTGCAGCATCGACTACTCCAATTTCTCAGGGGACGACATCGCCAATGTCCGGATCCGGTTCACCACTGAGGACATGACCACGTCGGGCTTCGCCAGCGCGCTCCCGGATGGCGTACCAGGCCTGACCGATTCCGATACCCAGACCTGGAACCTCTTCGGCTACGCATCACAGGTCGCAGGTAGCCCAAGACCTTCTTGGAACGGCGACACACACACCGCCACGTTTATTATCGCCAACATCCCTGACAACACCGCGAGCGAGATCCAATTTGATCTCTACCCCTCCCAAGCCTTCCCACAGGCCTCTGTACAAATGGACATCATCGCCTCCATCACTGGCGTCGATGACGGAGCCGGCATCTCGCACACCCACATCTGGGACCAATCCTACCCACAAACCCAAGCACACCCCATCGCCAGGTCCCAAGCGAGCCGACACTTCGTCGGCGGAAGCCGGGCCAAGCAGAACAGCAGGTCAAACGCCCAAAGTAATGCGCGTCTTCGCATCCATATGCCCTACTGGGACGGCAGCGCGTGGCATTCCGACGATGGGTTCAACCGCGCCTCGCACACACCGGTCATCGCAGCGTCGGATCTCGGCGCCCGGCTGACCTTGCTGGGGAACTCCTACACAAGTGACATCGTGCTGGACATGGCTGCTGGCGCATTGACGGGACCGAGCACCGGGCCCAATGCAGGACGTCATATTGTCTACGATCCAGATACGAACTCTCTTACGGGAGAGATCGGCCCCTGGTGGGCCGCCGAGAGCCTTTCCACGGACTATCGCGGTCATGCAGACTGGGTTCTCCGCTACGACGGGTCCTACAACCCCTCCCTGCCCGCGAACGCACTGGCCCCCGACACATCCATTCCCATCGAGGTCTGCTTCGAGAGCGATCAGACCGGTCTTGTAAGCTCTGGCAACCCGAGTCATTGTCAGACCCAGAACACACAAGTCGTGGAGGACGAGGCCCTTGCCCTTGCGGCGAGCCACATCTTCTGCCCCGGCTCCAACAGCTGGGCCGTCGCATGCCAGGTCGAAGGTCGCCCTTTCCTTCCTGGCTCAACCGGCACCACTACCCTGCGCATCAACAACGACACCTCGCTTACCGGCGACGCCACCGTGTACACACAGGTGCCGGGCGACCACGTCAATGGTCGTATCGTCGACGTCAGCTACCTGGCCGTTGGCATTGGACCCTATGCGCCCGGCAACAACATCGACACCGGTAACTACGCCGCTGACGCCGTCCGTATGTTCGTCAGCACCACCCCCGCTGACTACACCGGCAACCCGACACCGACCGACCTACCCAGCCGAGCCCTGCCGGCGTCCGGAACCACTTGGACCGAGTGCGACCTGTCGGAAAACCACACGAACTCCGTGCTCATCTGCGATGGGGACTCTCTTCCCTTCGCGCTGTCCGACATCGAGCAGGTTCGGCTCGAGCTCGACGGCATGAACCCAAGGTCGAGTAGCCTGCAAGAACTCTTCAACAATGAGGCCTGGGTCTTGGAGATGCGCTGGACCCTACACCAGGATGCACCCGCGACCATCGACGGACTCTTCACTGACCAGACCGATACCGCCCTGGCAACCCTCGGCGTGGCGTCACGATTCGACATGGAGCTGACCAACGGCGACTTCGAGTCCGCCAGCAACACCATCACCGGCGAAGTGTCCACCGAGTCGAAAGTGCTCCCTTGTGGTGTCTTCCCGGGCTTCGACACAGGTACGGACTTTTCCCTGCCGGCCAGCTGCCGCGGCAACGGGTACAGCGGCACCTCCGCCGTCGTCAACGATGTGCGCGGGTTCAAGTGGGGCGTCGGAAACGTGGGCACCCTCCCCAACGTCATCGGTCCCGCCGAGATCTGCACACCCGTGCCTGTCGGTCTGCGCTTCGAGAACACCATCGACCCCAACGACCGGATGAGGCCGGCGGTGGGCGTCGGCCCACGCAACGCCAGCACCGCGGATGCCACAGCCACTCTGCTGGAACTGTCCCAGTACACCTACACCTACATCCCCGACACAACCGACCCGACGGTGGACGGTGAGCTCTGCGTGCAAATCAATGATGCCACCCTCGTGCTTCAGCCTGGAGCGGTTGTTGCAGCCAACGCCGTCATCCGATTCGTTCCGAGCGTGAATCCACGCGCCCAGTTCCGGTATTCGGATTGGCGGAGGGGCATGCAGACCATCCAGGGCCAGGACGCGGGTGGCAACGCCATCCAGCACAGCGTCACGGCCAACCCCGGCTACTATGACATCAGTGGGGTCTCCCGCATCGAGACCAGCACGATTGCAAGCCCCGGAAGTCCGGTCGGCCCCAACACCGAGCTGTGCTACGACTTTGAGCATGACAGCCACGCCTTTGCGAATGACGGCTCGAGCGACCTAGACCCCGGCTGGTCACGCCTCCCCTCCCACGATGGCGTGTCGTACATCTGGATTCCCGACGCATCCGAGTCCGACCCCGGGTCAGTCGGTGCGCCCAACAGCGGCACAGCGACCCTCACGGGCGTAAGCTCGCCCGACGCCATCGCGACCTGGATCCAGACCGACAACACCCCAAGCTTTGGCGATGCCACCACGCTCACGGCCAACGGCTGGCAGCCGTGCACAACCGGCAACACGGCGTGTGATGCTGCCGCACTCTCAGGCCTGGGCCTCACCAACGCCGACGTGCGCTGGGTGGCAGTTGAGTTCGGCACGCTGGACATCACCGACGCCGAGCCCCGCGGTGTGGCTCCCTTCGACAGCAACACCCGGTTCAACAACGTCTACACCCTGCGAGTGTGCATGCTCGAAGGCGCAAACGCCAGCACCGAGACCACGCTGCGCACCGTCATCGAGACCTACACCTCCAATCTGCTTCCCGTCCTGGACGAGCCCATCGACATCATTGCCAACCCCGACTGCCCCGATGGCCTCGTGCAACAGGCCACCGACGAAGGCCAGACCCTCGACGGCGAGTGCGATGGTGTCGACAACGACTGCGACGGACTGGTGGATGAAGACACCATCGTCAATACGGACTGCAGCGCCGGCGTCGGCGAGTGCTGGAACAGCGGCACCTACTTCTGCAACAGCGGCATGTTCGAGTGCAACGTGGAGCCCTTTGAAGGCTCCGAAGAGCTCTGCGACGGCCTCGACAACGACTGCGACGGTACCGCGGACGAGACGTGGACCGGCCTTGGTGACGACTGCGGCATCGGCATCGGTGAGTGTGCCGCCTCGGGAACCGTGGTGTGTACCCCCGACCAGACGGATGTCGAGTGCGACGCCGAGGTCATCGAGCCCACCGCCGAGCTGTGCGACGGCCTCGACCGAGACTGCGACGGAGACCCACTCAACGGGTTCGGGACGACTGGCAGCGAGTGCAGCGTCGGCATCGGCGCGTGTGCAACCACAGGCAACTGGATCTGCCTGGCAGACGGTAGCGACGTGGAGTGCGACGTAGACGCAGGTGTCGCCATTGTCGAGACCTGTGACGGCACCGACGGCGACTGCGATGGCATCGTCGATGGCTCCATCACAGACAACGATTCCCTCATCATCAGCGCCTGCGCCGACACCGACAACGACGGCATCACCGACCACACCGAGTACTTTGGCCCGGTCCGCACCGACTACCTGAACGCCGACACCGACAACGACGGTGTCCAGGACGGTACCGAGCAGGGCTACACAACCCCCGAGTTTGCAGAAGCCACCGACACCAACGTCTTTGTACCCGACGTCGACCCACAGACCACAACGGACCCCCTCGACGCCGATACCGACGATGACGGACTGCTCGACGGCACGGAAGACGCTGACGGCAACGGAGCGGTCGATGACAGCGAGACGGATCCACTCAACCCCGACACGGATGCTGACGGCCTCTTTGACGGCACGGAGTCTGGCCTGACCACCCCTGAGAGCGACACCGACACCGACACCACCGCGGGCGTGTACGTCGCCGATGCAGACCCGAATATTACCACCGACCCACTCCGCCCCGACACGGATGCCGACGGCCTCTTTGACGGCGTCGAAGACACCAACCTGGATGGTGCTGTCGATTTTGATGAGACAGATCCCACCGATGACGACTCAGACGACGACGGCTTGTTGGACGGCACGGAAGATTACGACCAAGACGGCACGGTCGACCAAGGCGAGACCGATCCCCTCAACAACGACACCGATGCCGACAACATTCAAGACGGCACCGAGTCTGGCATCGACACCCCACAGGGCAACGACACCGACACGACCCGCTTCGTGCCGGACGCCGACCCGAGCACAACGACCGACCCCCTCAACAATGACACCGACGCGGGAAGCATCCGCGAAGGCGTCGAGGATGCAAACTACAATGGTGCGTACGAGCCAGCCCTTGGCGAGTGCGACCCCAACGACCCCTCAGATGACCTGAACTGTGTCGACAGCGATGGCGACGGTCTGTCCGACTACGCCGAAGGCGAGCTCGGTACCGACCCCAGTGACGATGACACCGATGATGACTGCATCACCGACGGCAATGAGATCACCAATGGCACCAATCCGCTCAACACCGACACGGACGGCGACGGCGTGCAAGACGGCACCGAGTCCGGCCTCACCGGGCCCCAGGGCAACGACACCGACGAAAGCATCTGCCAACCAGACCAAGACAGTGACACCACCACCGATCCCCTCGATGACGACTCGGACGACGACGGACTGACAGACGGTGCAGAAGATGCGGATGGAGATGGCCTCGTAGATGCTACCGAAACCGACCCCAACGACGAGGACACCGATGATGGTGGCGTGCCAGACGGGCAAGAAGTTGAAGAAGGCAAGGACCCGCTCGACGGCGACGATGACATCGACGACGAGGTACCCGAACAGTGGGTGCAGGGTGGCATTGGGTGTCAGACCGGCGGCGCTCCGCCTTGGTTGGTGCTGGTGCTGCTCGCCACACTCGCCGTTCGTCGAAAACAGGTGGCCTAGCACAGAGCCTGCTCATCCGCGCCCCTGCGAGTATCCGTAGGCCCTCACCCCTGTGGTCCGACCATGAACCTGCAGGGGTCCGAGGGGGGGGGTAGACGACTCCTCGCCCAACAGGTAGCGCTCTTCCCCCGCCGGGGGTCACATGTTCCGTTCTGATCTTGCTGCAGCTCTTGTTTTCGTCTTGCCTGGGGTCTCCATCGCCGCACCGGGGGAGCTCCCACACAGTGGCTGCTTGCTTGCCGCATCTGGAGACGCCATCAACGACGCGGTGACTATGGAATTTAGCCCGTACCCGTGCGCAGCCTGCCGCGTCGCGCCACCATGGTCGGAGACGGAGACCGTCCAGCTATCCGGAGGCTGTCACACGACTGTTCTCGGAGACCAAAACACGCTCTCCGAACGCGATGGGTCTGGAACATCGTGGTGGTTGGACATCGCTGTTGATGGCGTGACGTTGGGTCCGCGCACCCCCATGGGCTCGGTGCCCATGGCGATGAGCGTATCGGGTCCCCTTCGCGCCATGTCGGTGAACAGCTCTGAGCGAGATGCGCTCACGGCACGGCCCGGACAGGTCATCTTCAACAGCAGTCTCGGTGCCCTGCAAGTGTTCGAGGGTACCGCTTGAGGAGCTATCGTCAGTAACGGACCCGTCGGAGACGGCGAAGCCAAGGAGATCGGCTGGGGTCGGAACGCCGCTGGCGGACTCGGCGTGGCCGACACCGGCCAGCGAACCTACCCGGTCGCCATGGCCACACTGCCGGAGGATCGGATTCAGATCAGCAGCGGAGGCTATTTGCACGGCTCTGCTGGAGCCACCTGCGCCGAACAACAGTTGTGCTGCTCTGAATACGAGTCGATGGTTCCAGACGGCAGCGCATCGAATGCGAACACCTTTCGCCCAGTGGGACCCGGCCTTCAGTGACGCTCGGTCGACGTCGGATCAGGGTTGGTCAGCTGTGGGGTCACCACCTCCAACGATGCCTATTGCTGGGGTTACCAACTGTATGGGGGACTCGGTGGATGGGAGCCGGACTGCAGAACCGAGCTGGTGTGCGTCAGATGTGTGGGTTGGCGTGGCGGTTGATGGCGCGTCTGAACTTGCACCCCGGCAAGCGCTGACCGTTGTTCCAGAGGCATTATCAGCCGATATTGCCCGTCGGCTACGCGTGGCAGATGCGTCCGGTGCCTGTGATGACGGAGAGATTGTGTGGAACACCGCACGGGGAAATCTGTCGGTGTGCCAAGGCGAAATCTGGCGGAGTGTTGGAACGGCCATCCTTACCGAGATTAACGGGTCCAGGTCTTGGAGCAATGGCCGATATACCAAGTCCTGTCCCGAGTATCGGTCACCGCCACCCGGGGTATTGTACGAGGGCAGCACGCGGCGGCGGGACCCGAGCCACGGCGCTCGACGAACTCGAGCGGGGTGGACGTCACTCCGGCAGTGACATCGGCCCAAGGACGCTTGACCGTCACCCGGATGAGTCCGGTCGGTGTCTCCCCCAGTCGGCCTCGAGCCAGAGCTGGGCGAGCCAGATACCGGCACAGGCGCTCGCGTCCCGCCCGCCCGCCGACGGCCACCCCGCCGTGCAGGGTGTAGCCGCGCCACGCCGCGCACCGGGGTGGCAGCGCGTACGCGAGACCCTGATGAACCTGGAACCGATGCGCACGCTGGCCTCCCGCGACCGCGGACCGCCACTGTACGGAGGCCGCCTGCATCAGCGGCAGCGCGTCGTCATCGTCGCCGTGGTCTTCCTCACCGTCGTCGGCTCCGAACCCTTGTCGCGACAGCCAGCGCTCGGCGCGCGTCGCCAGCTCCACTACCAGCCCGGCGACCTCCACGGTCGTCACCGGACGGTCACGCACGAACCGCAGGCGCAGGCCGTAGGTATTCTTGGCGAACTCGACATCCAAGCGTGGGTGGAACCAACCTGTCAGCAGCTCAAGACGCAGCCGCTCAAGGAGCGACAATGCGGCCATCCGAGCCGAGCTGAACGACCACGGGAGCTTCGGCCTGGGGGTCTTCGCGCAAGTGGGCCCGTACGCCTAGGTCTTGTTCTAGCAGTGCTACCACGTACGACGCCTCACCCGCGTACTCACTGCGGTAGGCAACGGTCAGGCGATCTGGGGCAGCACCGTCGCTCGGCACCACCGGCACGTCCGTGCCAAAGCGAGACTCCACCGCCAGCGCACGTCCAACCAGTTCTCGCTGCGCTTTCCCACCCACGACTAAGAGCCATGCCGCGTTTCCGCCAGAGCAGGACTCATAGCGGTCGTTGCACAGCCAACCTCGCTTTCGGTCACCACTCCAAAATCGCGCTCCACCACAACTCTGCTCAACAACCTCTGCGCCTTGCAGGCTGCCCCCTTCGTCTACGTAGCGGCTAGTGATGCGCAAAATACCGTCTTCTAGCAGCCAGGTACCCTTGTTCAATGTGACGAACGGTCCGCCGACAGGACTCTGCAGACTGCCGTCGGACAACAGCCGAACATCATCGAAAGCGTCGCAGGTCTCGGCGGCGGCGATGGCTTGTGGAAAGTCCAAGACCTCGTCATCAGTCCATACCGGTTCGTCTGCAAGAGCTACGGCCTGGGGAGAAGCACTACGCAAAGCTAGCTGGCTACGGTCTCCTTGCACGTCCTCCACCTCAATGGGGGTACCGTTGCAATCGAAGAAGCCAAGGACCTTTCGCGCATAGCCATCGGTGTAGTGACCAACATCTAGATGCCGACACCCTTGACCTTCAAGCTCCAGTCGCAGCGCGGACCAATCGTCCCTCTCCAACCGGGCGCTGTCGCTCGTATGCACTCGCCACTCATCGTCTTGGGATGACACCCGCCATGCGTCACTCAACTCCACGGGAGCCGATGGAGCGAACAGTCCACTGCATCCGAGCAGGCACAGCACGCTGCCTAGAGCCATGCACGTACTAGCCAAAAGACGCTGCTTCGTCATTCGTTGTTGGCCTTGTCTGTGGGGGATATCAGACCCGAAGCATCGCCCAGTTGGCGTGCCTTGCGACCTGCCCACTCCGACCAGCCCTGCTGCTCCGAATCCTGCGGCTCGGCCTGTAGTTCAGGCGTGGGCTTGTCCAGCAAGACTCCTTCGTCGACCGTATTCACCGTAGGAGTCCAGCCAAACCAGTCGCTGTTGTTCGGGCGTCCGTAGAACTCCAAGGTCTTTTCGCCAGCTTTATGACCTTCGTTCGTGAAGATGCCGTGGCCACCATCATCTTCCTCACCGCGGTTGTAGTCGGGACCACCTCGCGAGTGCGCTCCCGACAGTCGTACATGCACAACGCGATGCGGTCCTACAAGCTCCGGTTGCGAATCTGGGTCCAGTGAGAATGGCCCATCTCGCCATTCGCCATTTGCACGAACGAAACCATCTTTATCGACCTTCGCAGTGCCATACCCTTCGACCACATGCACGATGGTCGAGTGGCCTCCACCCCTTCGGTCCCAGTGCTGCCGGGTATCACCTGGCTTGGCGTCCGCCGGATTGATCTCTTTGCCCAAGCCGGAATGTTGCAAAGCGGCCCCAGCGCCAGCAAGACGTTCGTCCCGCTGGTCACTGCTCATCAGAACATCATAGGCGGCGCATAGAACGGCATCCGCTCGGTCCTTGTCTGGCAATTCGGCCAAGTCCGCGTCCTCCATGGCTTGTTCTTTCGCCTCTTCAAGAATGCGACTGTCCCGCGAAATCGCACTACGAACCTCGCCGCCACTCTCGTATTCAGCAATATTGACGAGTGACTCCATCGTCACACGGTCAGTGCTTCCGCCACCCGTCCTCACTTCACTGCGGTCGCCACGCTTTCCATGGGTGACCTGCTGACGCCCGTCGAGGTCCGTATCGCCCGCCTCGTAAAGACCACCAGCTTCGAGTGCGACAGACACGGCGCCAACACAGCTATATGAGGGGCTTGCATGCTCTGTGTAATCAAACAAGACACCAACCCCGTAGTTCACATCCGAAGCCCCCACCCAGGTCGTCCGGTCTTCACCGTCCACATTCACTACGATTGGGTGTACAGGGTCACGCGTGCCAGCAGCAACCCGGGTCCGCCCTTCACCATCGCTGGTGCTATCACCGACGTTTCCCCCCCCCTCCGTAGGTGGAGTTTCGGGTGAGTTCGCCGTTCTCTTCGCTGTTGTAGCCAAGATCCAGCATCTCGCTGACCAGGTCTGCGTGGAGGGCCCGAGCGGGTGGTTCGGGTTCTGCGAC
>JBLHSN010000198.1:0-10886 GCA_047626195.1 Myxococcota bacterium | reverse complement strand
AGCTCATGGCACTTGGGCTGAGGGTCGAGGCACTTGGGCTGAGGGTCGAGGCTTGTGGGGCGGCCTGACCGGTGGGTGCCTTGTTTGTGACGCCGGGCGAAGAACGGGGCGCGGGTGCGGCCCGTCCGCCGTTGTTGACGCTGATACCCACGCCGCCAACGTTGAGATTGAATCCGCCGCGACGGCTTTGAGCAGACGGCTGTGCGACGGGGGCAGGCATGGGCTGTGCGAACGGTTGCGGCGCGGGTTGCGGCGCGGGGCGAGCCGATGCCAAGATTCCTTGCGCTTCCTCTTGGTCGGACGAAAACGAGAACGCAGAGAGGATGACGCTGTTGTCTCCAGCTTCGAGTCGCGGTGCCAGAATGCGCAGCGCCGAGAGCTGGTCGCTCGAGAAGCTGAATTCGTTGAGCAGGCCTGCGGCTTGCCGCGGACTGAAGGTGTTGGCACTGGCAGCGGTACGCAGCACGGTCAGTTGGTCGTCAGAGAAGCTCTCGCCATCCACCTGGCGCACCAGTGAGTCGTAGGACGACTGAGGCATGGCGAAGGCGCTGCTTGAAAACAGTAGGGCAGCAAGAACGGACAGCATGGGAACTCCTGGGCGGGCGGTCGGAACACGCAGCAGCGCGTATGTGGTCCCGCGGTTGACGATGGGATGCCGTGTTCGTCGACCCTGCCGGAAAGTGCGAGGGAGGTCGGCGTGGCCATGCCGAAGGGGTCGTGCTTCAGGTCTTAGTCGCGTCGGTTAGTGAGGACGTGAATGTGGCGATTAGTGCTGTGGCGTCGAGTCCACCCTTCGCCGCCGCTCTCGCCAGGGCTAGCCCTCGGGAGCGGGCCTTCGCGCCCATCATCGGCCCGGCGTCTGCCGTGAGCTGGGCAACCTGCAGCGCTGCGTGAACCGACGGCTCCACCTGGTAGGCGCGCAACGCGTCGCCGAGCTGGGTGTTGGCGGCTCGCTGGGCTCGCCAGTGCTTGCGGCAATTCTGACAGCGCACAGCTCCCGAGTTGATGGTCTTGCCGAGGTCTTCGTACCAGAACTTCTGCGCCTTTGCGCTGAACAGCCCCGGCCCCTGACAATCGATGCAGGTGTAGTGGATGTCGACGTAGGCCGGCATTGGCGGTCCATAAGTGCCCCAGTTCTGTCGGTCTTGGTTGGCCAGAATCGCGCCTTTGGGCAGTTCACGAACGCGGTAGCGGTGGGTGTCGGTCGAATCGGCGATGATGATGGCGTGGGTTGGATCGGGCGTACCGGGCGCGACCCCGTTCCAGCGTGGTCGCCCGCCATCTTTGGCGACAAGCGCCAAGCGCCACTTGGTGTCTGCGTTGTGTGGCGTGCGACCCCGTCGCGTCTTGGCGCTGTGGACTGAGCCTCGCCCGCCACGCTTTTGGCCTTCACCAGGCTTGGATCCTTGCTTTCCCATGACACCCCTGTGAGCATACTGCCTACAAATCGACCGCTCGTCTACCGCCGTAGTGGCGGTCGTGTGTGTCGGACGAGTGGGGGACTGACCCTTTCAGTGTGTTCGCCCGTGTTGCCGGGTCGCCCTTTTTGCCCACCCACACTAGGAGCCCCGCGGAGGTGCCGATGGACCTGCTGACGACGCATCGCACATTGCTTGAGCAGTGGCGCAAGACCATGAACTTGGTGGGCCCGGGACCGTTATCGGAACACTACGCGGATGCTGACGAATCTCTGAGTATATTGGACGAACCAACTGGTCATTGGGCCGATTTGGGTACCGGTGCTGGGCTGCCGGGCATTATCTTTGCGGCCATGTTCCCGCAGGTGTCTCTGGACCTCGTCGACAGTCGTCGCAAGCGCTGTATCTTCGTTGGGCAAGTCCTGATGCAGGCGGATCTGGAAGGACACGCGCCGAGAACCGTGCATTGCCAGCGCGTTGAGACCCTGCCAGATGCGACGTACGACGGCATTGTCAGTCGTGCCTTTGCGCCGCCACCGGCTGTATTGGACCATGCGGACCGGTTGCTCAAGCCTGGTGGGTTCGTGCTCTTGTTGCTGATGGGAGATGCGGAAATCCCCTCAGATCGTCGCTATTCGGTGGTTCGAGAGCACTCTTATACTCTGCCCGGTCGCGACCCGAGGCGCAGTGTGCTGCTCCAGCGGGTGAACGCGGCGGTTAGCGCGCCATAATCTGACCGGCCCACCCGTTGAGCTGTCCTGTCAGCCCGCAGTCATTCGCGTGGAATAGCGACCAACCGCCGGCTGTGAGTCCGAACGATTCCAGTCCGGCGCGGTCGCGGAAGAACCGATAGTCGGGAATCTCGAAGAAGCCAGCTTGATCAAGCATCGTTGGCCCGTTGGCGCACTCGCCACGAACAGTGAGTGCGGGACCTACTTCCACAGCAGTACTGGCGCCTGCAGTGAGCCAGTCGTCCGGCAAGGCCACGTGCGTGTAGATGTGCTCAGCCCACTGGCCAGTGGTGCTGACCGACCCCATGGCCAGTTCACGGATAGGCCCTGCATACGTGCCGATGTCCTTGGAGTAGGGGGCGACGCCGGTGTAGTCCCCGGTGGACGATGACCAGCCGAGTGACGCATCGGTGTTCGCAGCTACACCTTGCACGCACTCTGGGCTGCCTTCGCATTCGGTCAGGGAGCGCGCGAGCAGCGTCCAGCCACCTGTCATCAGGTCCATGTCGCAGTAGACGACGGCGCCGTCGGCGAGAGTGTGTGGGCCGCTCTGTGCCCCTGGAACGTCTGCGATGAGTACAGCACAGGTCTCGGCGGTGGTGGGACAGTCGGAGGCTCCTGGGTAGACCGTGGCGTTGTCATCGTTGCAGTCTGCGCCGCCGAGCGATGCGGCTAGAACTCCGTCACCGTCGGCATCTAGACCGTCCAAGCGGTCGCAGTTTTGGTCAATGCCGTCTACGCTGTCGTCCACGGCATCGGGGCTTATGGTCGCGTCGTAGTCGTCACAGTCAGGGCCGCCGAGAACTGCGGAGATAGACCCGTCACCGTCGGCATCGTGCGGTAGGTCCGAGGCGCAACCCCAGGTGGTTCCGAGTCCAGTGGTGAGCGGAAGGAGCTCGCCGGTAACGGTATCGAAGGTGTAGGTGGCGTCGGTGTGGTCGTTCACAATGAGGTTGTCGCCGCCAAGGGGGTCCGCGCAGCTGCCGTACAGAATGAGGTCCGACTCGCCGATGGCGCGTGCGAGCTGCCCGGGAACACCGACTTCTTCCACTCCGCCGAGCTGGCCAGAGACGTAGAATCCACCTGCAGCAGATGGAATCAACAGGTTCGGTCGGAGCGTTGGGGTCGCGATACGTTCGCTCAGTCCGGTGTCGGGGTCGCCCTTCCACACACCGGGATTCGTCCGGCTGGTAAAGTACACATCGGTTTCATCGGAACGTCTGAAGGCGCCAATCAGTGTGTCGCGGTCTTCGACCAATAGGGTGGTCTCACCGCTGTCCGGGTCCAGCTCAAACACGCCTTGCGAAGGGACCGCGAGGATGAGGGTGTCGGTGGAGAAGTCGTACTGGATGCCGTGGACAAATCCGAAGTCGAGTGCGTAAGTCCGAACAATGGCGCCGTCCTCGGGGGCGAAGCGGACCACGTTGCCGAGCAAGTAGGACGTGGCGTAGATGTCTCCGTCTGGTCCCACAGCAACGTCGATGTTCTCGTCGCCGGTCTCGGCGGTCCACAACCGCTCGCCGGTCACCCGGTTGAGGGCCCACAGCTCACCAATGTAGCGGTCGATGACGTACAGGGTGGGGATGTAGTCGCCGTCGTCTGCGCAGTCGTTGTCGAGGCCATCAGCGGGTCGGTCGGGGGCGCCTGGGTAGACGTCGGCGAGGGTGTCATCGCAGTCGGTATTGTCGACGACATGGGTGCTGGGTACTTCGCAGAAAATGTCGCTATTGGCTGGATCTCCGAAGGTGTCGGCATCCGAATCTCGGTACGCGGTGGTGACGTCTTGTGCGGAGTCGTCGTCGGTCAGGCCGTCGCAGTCATTGTCGACGCCATCACAGACTTCGATCGCATCGGAGTTGATAGCTTCTGCGGCATCATTGCAGTCGGTATCGTCGGTCACACGGCCGTCGGGGACCCGGCACGAGACGGCCATGTCGTTGGCATCTCCGAAGCGATCGCCGTCGTTGTCCGCATAGTGTAGGACGGCGTCAATAGCGGTGTCTTCGTCGATCTGACCATCGCAGTTATTGTCGACGCTGTCGCAGGCTTCATCGGCATCTGGGTTGATGTCGGTGTTGGTATCGTCGCAGTCGAGGTTGATCTGTACGTAGCCGTCCGGGACGTCGCAGGTCAGCACGCTGTCTTCGGGGTCTCCGTAGCCATCGTCATCTGTGTCTGCGTACCAAGAGCTTCGGTCCACGGCATCGGTGTCCGCAATGTCATCGCAGTCGTTGTCCTGGCCGTCACACACCTCGGGCGCATCTGGTCGGACGTCCGCATTGGCGTCGTTGCAGTCGCCGGAGGTGGCGGCGTAGCCATCGGGCTCTGCGCACTGGGTCAGCGTGGAGGTGTCGCGTCCGAACCCGTCGCCATCGGAGTCTTGGTACCAGATGGCGGCATTGGTCGCGGTGTCTTCGTCAATGTCGCCGTCGCAGTTGTTGTCGATGCCGTCGCACAGTTCTTCGGCGTCTGGAGAGACCAGGGGGTCACCGTCGTTGCAGTCAGCGTCGGCGGTGAATCCGTCCCCGTCTGCGTCGGGTGAGGCCGGATCGATAGTTGCGCGCTTGCACCCAGTGGTGAGGGCCAGGGCGAGGAGCGAACAGAGGACAGTGCGGTGCATGCGGGACTCCGAAGGACCCGCAGTCTACCCGCTTGATGTGACCTACGCCTGAACGCTGTACTTCACCATCAGGGCGGCTAGCTGTTGAACGGCTGCGGCGGTCACACCTGGCACCCGTGCGGCTTGGCCTAGGGTCTTGGGCTGTGCAGCACCGAGTCGCTCGCGAACTTCGGTGGAGACGCTGCGGATGTCTGCCCACACCCAGTTCGGAGGGAACGGCAGGGTGTCTTGTCCGCGCATGGCTTCGGCTTGGCGTTCGGCTTTGGCGATGTAGCCTTCGTAGCGGACGTCGGTGGTTAGCTGCTCAGCGATGAGCGTTGGAAGCTCGGGGAGGGAGGGTGCGACGGTGCGCACATCGTTCCAGTCGACACCCTGGCGCTTGAGAAGCTCGCGTGCGGTCATGGGGCCTTTGATCGTTCCAATGTCGGCGTCGGCGAAGGCTTGCTGGGTTGCAACGGACGGGGTCAGCTGGACGTTCAACGCGGCTTCTGCGGCGTCGTATTGTTCGCTGCGACCCGTAAAGCGGTCCCACTCTTCGTCGCTCACAAGACCCCATTCTCGCCCAGTAGGCATGAGGCGACGGTCGGCGTTGTCTTCACGCAGCAGCAACCGGTGTTCAGCCCGGCTGGTGAACATGCGATACGGTTCGCCGCCGACGCCGCGGGTGACGAGGTCGTCGATCATCACGCCAATGTAGGCAGCGTCGCGAGCGAGCTGGAAAGTGGTGCCGGTTGCAGCGCTGACTCCGGCTACGAGTCCCTGTGCAGCGGCTTCTTCATAGCCGCTGGTGCCGTTGACTTGTCCGGCTAAGAACAGACCCGGGATGCTGCGATGCTGAAGGTCGTGTCCGAGGTCGCGGGGGTCGGCGAAGTCGTACTCAACGGCGTAGCCAGGCACTAAGATGCGCGCGTTCTCGAGGCCTTCAATCGACTGAACGTAGTCGACTTGTACGTCTAGTGGCAGCGAGGTCGACAGGCCGTTTGGATACACATGCGTAGTGTTGAGACCTTCCGGCTCGAGAAAGACCAGGTGACGTTCCTTGTCTGGAAAACGAACCACCTTGTCTTCGATGCTTGGACAGTAGCGCGGACCGGTGCCTTCGATCACGCCGCTGAACAGCGGAGAGCGGTGAATTTGCGCGGCGATAATCTCATGCGTTCTGGCGTTCGTGTACACCATATGGCAGTTGATTTGCGGTAAACGCGGGCCGAGTTCAGCAAAGGAAAAGCGACCTTCTGGCACCGTGTCGTGCTGAACGGCGATGCGGTCCCAGTCGATGGTGTTGGTGTCCAGCCGTGGCGGGGTTCCAGTCTTCAGGCGTCCCAGACGCAAGCCGAGGTCGGCCAAGTTGCCCGACAGCGCGTGTGCAGAGCCGTCGCCAACCCGTCCTCCGATGGTGCGGACGTCTCCGGTGTGCAGGACGCCCGACAGGAAGGTGCCTGCGGTGACGATGACGGCGGGAGCGTACAGGTACGACCCGTCACCCAGGACAACCCCGGATACGCGACCCGCTGTCATGCGGAGGCCAGTGACTTCGGCTTCGACGAGAGAGAGGAGATCGAAGCTGGCGAGTACCTTCTGCATTTCCAGGGGGTAGGCATCCATGTCCACTTGGGCGCGGGACGCTTGTACGGCCAGCCCCTTGCGGGTGTTCAGACGGCGGAACTGGATACAGCTGGCATCTGCCACGCGGGCCATGATTCCGCCGAGGGCGTCGATCTCGCGAACGAGATTTCCCTTAGCCAAGCCACCGATCGCGGGATTGCACGACAGGCGGCCAATGTGCTTCAGGTTTAAGGTGACGACGGCCACCCGTTTGCCCAAGCGTGCGACGGCTGCAGCGGCTTCACAACCGGCATGGCCGGCACCGATCACAATCACGTCATACGCTTGGGACATCTTGATTTACTCCGCGGGAGCGACGGTCACGGTGATGGTCTTGGACCAGTCCGGGCCGAAGGAGTGGTGCATACCGTTGGCGAACTGCAGGGTCAGCGTGTGCTCGCCTGGGGTCAGCTCAACGTCGGCTTCGGTCTGGCCGCCACCGAAGTGGATGTGAGTCTCGGTGCTTGGCACAACGTCACCTTCCGTAATGGGGGCGCCGTCGACGATGATGTGGTGGTGACCGCTGCCTTCAATGACGTCGCCCGCAGCGTGAACGGTCATTCCGTGAACGCCCATGACCACGTGAACGGGGGAGGTGATGGGACCTGCGATAAGCTCGGCTTCGTTGGTGACCATGACGCCGTCTGCCAGTACGGCCTCGTCAGCAGCAGCTTCCGTTGAGGCTTCCGTAGCAGCCTCGGTGGCGTCATCCATAGTGGGGTCCACATCGGCGGTTCCGCCACATGCAGCGAGAGTCAGAGCGAGTAGAGTGGTCCAGCGCAACATTCGGCCTCCAGTGCGGGAAGGTCCGCAGAGATGGGCGCGTAACCCTGATCGGGCGAAGGGTAAACTCAAGGCGCTGAGGCCCGTGATCACGGTGCCAGGACTGGGTCGGTCCCCGAAAACCCATTGGATTGAATACAGAGCTCGCTCTTGCTCACAAATGGTGAGATCATGGTGTTCGTGGCCGTCTATCGGACATGGATTGGAGCGTGCGATGCGTTGGGTGTGGATGGGAGTGTTGTTTACGGCTTCGGCGTCTGCGGCGGACGTTGAGATGGACCATCAGATGCGCGCCTTGGGCGCCACAGGTGTACCGATCAATGGCGAGCTATCTGTGGTGATTCGGCTCTTTGGCAGTGCCGGTGGCTCCGACCTGTTGTTCGACGACACCTTCACCAATGTTTCCTTTGAGAATGGGTACGCGAGTGTCCGCCTTGGAACAAACCCAGCGGACCCTCTGGATGCGGCTGTCTTTCAGAGTGTGAGCGGTGTTTGGCTAGAAGTGCAGGTCGGTGGCTCCGTTCTTGGAGTTCGCCAGAGCTTGGTGAGTGCGCCCTTTGCGGCGGTGGCCGGAAGCGTGGTTGGCGGCACGGTCTCCGCGAGCGGCATCACGTTGACCGGTTCCGGTGAGCTGGTCTTGGGCCAGTCTTCATCAACCACCTGTTCAACGGCCGGTGCCTTGGTGTGGGACCCTGTGGATGCGGGAGTCAAGGTGTGCGACGGAACCGAGTTCGTTCAGCTAGGCGGCTCGACTCTGCTCACCGTTGTTGGCTCACCGCTCGGACGGACGTGGTCAGACGGCGGGCTTGCCCTGTCCTGTGAACAATATCGGCGGCCGAACTCCGACCTCAACGTGTACGTGGGCAGCACCGGCGATGGTGAGTACCGTATTGACCCGGATGGTCCCGGTGGCTCGGATCCGTGGACCGCGTATTGTGACATGGCAACCGATGGTGGCGGCTGGACGGTTGTTCATGCCGTCAACGGCGCCGATGGTCAGCAACCCTTGGTCAGCAATACTGAGGTCGGTGGAGATCCGGATAGCTATGAGCAATACAACGTGAGTCGTGCCAAGAAGATGGGCCTATCTGCGATTAGCAACGACACCCTATTCCTGCGCCGGGATGGTCGTTGGTTGCGCATGAACCGGCCCGCCTTCGATAGCACATTGGCGACGTCGAATATCGACCGGGAATGGTCAGGTGTGACTTTGACGGCGCGAAACGGTGCCACGACCACTACGGCGGTTGCCGGGTACACCAACTTCAACATCACCCATGGTGGAGACTACGGCGTCAATAGCGCTGCGTTCGACCATCACAGCGGCAGCTACCGGCACTTGAACAGTGGCTGCGCTCCCCAGTATCTGTACAGCTACTCCTCCGTGCAGGGCGACGGTGACGCCGGCTACGACGTCAACACAGCCCTTGGTGACTGGACGGTCACCGTTGGCTGCGATTCTGCAGAAGGCGGTAGCTTGGTGTTCCGAACCGGGATGCGCTGAGCCGTGACTATTCGCTGGCTTGGCGAGTCACCGTGAGGACATCCGGGTAGGTGACGCGGATGCGCATGTCGTCGCCAAAGTCAGTGCCTGCCTTGAAGACAGCTTCGGTGCCATCCGGCCAAGTGACGACCAACTCGGCACCGCCGTCGAATCCGTCCAGACCGAGCTGAACGGTCTGGCTGTCCTCCGAGTTGTACATTCCACGACTCGACCGGACCTCGCGCATGCGCTGGGTATCGTCTTGGCGCAGGGTCACCCGGGCACCAATGGCATCGCTATTGACCATGTCTCCGTCACCCACAAGGTCGACTTGGAGCCAGCGGTTCTCATGCCCAATGTCGTTGCGGAAGAGGAAGTTCGGCCGCCCGCCACCTTGGTCGCGTCCGCCTACGAGTAGGTCTAGGTCGCCGTCGCCGTCTACATCTGACCAGGCGTGGTTCTGCGCGCCTTTCATCCTGCGAAGCGGGTCGTCTTCGGCACCGTTGACGCCGGAGGTATGACCGAGGCTGGTGAAGTCGCCGGAGTCTTGCTGGAGGAGCAGGCCGAACCACGACTTCTGTTCGACGTTGTCGTAGTTGCTCTCGTACTTACGGTCGCGGGAGATGGACAGGTCCAGGCGCCCATCATTGTCGATGTCTACAATACCGCCGTCTACGTCGCCTTCGTTGAAGGGCAGGCCTCGATCTTGCCACTCGTTGGTGAAGGTCCAGCCGGCGTCCGGGCCTTGGTTGATGAGCAGTTGGGACGGGTCCGACCACTTGCGGTTGTAGTCGCTGCTGACCGGGTGGGAGATGGCGGTGAGGAAGATGTCCATCCAGCCGTCGCCGTTGACGTCTGCACAGTCGATGCCGAAGCCATTGCTGCCAATGAAGGTACCGGGCTCGGCATCGGGCTCTGGGTCTTCGCCGTTTCCGGTAGAGCCGAGGAAGTAGTTGCCGCCGGGCAGGCTGGCGAAACCGGCTTCGACGGCGACGTTGGTGAAGGTGCCCGTGCCGTCGTTCTGCCACAGGTGGTTGAGGCCGCCCGACGAGCTCACCGAGTAGGTGGAGACGACAATGTCTGCGTCGCCGTCGTTGTCGTAGTCGCAGGTGACGCTGCCGTTGCTGGGCTGGCGTTGTTGGTCAGCGAGACGTTCACTCTCGTCGCGGAAGGTGCCGTCACCAACGCCGATGTACAGGCGGTCGGTGTCTAGGTAGCTGGTGCCACCGTGGCCAACGAACAGGTCGAGAATGCCGTCATTGTCCACGTCTGCGAACACCGCATTGGCGGCTGTGTCGCGTGCGGACTCCACTCCTGCGTCAGGTTTCACGTGGAACACTCCGTCGCCGTCGTTCAGGTAGATGGCATGGGTGTCAATGCCGGCCAGGTCTACACCGGCGAAGAGGTCTTGGTCACCATCGTTATCGACGTCTGCGAAGGCGAAGAAACCGGCGTGGACATCGCGAAGACCTGAGGCATCGCTGTGGTCGCGAAAGGTGCCGTCGCCGTTGTTGACGAACACCAGATGCTCGAAGGGCACGCCGTTGTCGGGGTTGGGGAACAGGCTGTGCATGACGATGTCATCGAAGCCGTCACCGGTGATGTCAGCGAATGCCAGGCGGCTGTGGTCGTTGGTGACGGTGCCTTCGACCGGATCTTCGGCGAAGTTACCGACCTGGATGCCGCTGGACTCGGAGATGTCCGTGAAGAAGTCGGTGGCGGGAATCGAGAGTGGGCGCGGTTCGAGGTCGTAGCTGGCACATCCGGCGAGTAGTGAGACAAACAGGGGAATGCGCATGGGATCTCCGGGGGAGCAGGAGTCTAGCGACTAAACGATCGATTGGCTACTGCTGTATGAGCAAGGCTGCTGTGGGTGTGGTCGCAGTGACTTGGGCGCTTACGGTTGTGCCTGGGGGCCGTCGTCTGCATGCAGTCCTGCCTGTTCGGCCATGCTCATCATGCGCTGGGCCTCATGGACTCGCTGGGAGATGACTTCGTAGCCGCGTAGGTCATCGCCCGGCACGGCACTTAGGCCACCGATGATGTAGTCCATGTGTTCCTTGGCAAACGCACCGCGGCGGCCACCGACATCTGCAGCCCAGCGGTCCACCCAGCTGCGGGCGAGGGTGTCTTGGGCGCCGGCAATGCCTTGGCGGAAGCGTCGACGACCCGCATCCGAGTCAATCGAGAACACGACCTCTGGATTTGCAGTGCCGAGATTGGCTGGGAGCCATGGGCGCTTACTC
>JBLHSN010000197.1:0-10994 GCA_047626195.1 Myxococcota bacterium | reverse complement strand
TGCGTATCTGGGGACCTTGCCCGAGCTACGTCCGGGGACTTTGCCCGAGCTGATGCCTCACCCCAGTGGTCCTGGTGTGGGGACTTTGCCCGAGCCAGCCGTGGGGACTTTGCCCGAGCTGGGAACGGGGACATAGGCCGAGCTGTGACACCGCCATCCGTCCACCGGGAACACGCGCCACAACAGCTCCGCCCAGGTCGGGTACCTTGCATCGCTACCCGGTTTCGCCTTGTTCGACAGCGCTGGCCGCTGCGATGCGGACGCAGGCGGAGCTGGAACACCCTCCCGCCGTCATGCAGAGCGGCCTGCGAGCACGCCGTGGGTTTGGACGAGGTGCGCACGCGGTGGAGGAACCCGCGCCGCCAGACGCTCCACGAACGCGAGCGGTGTGAACGGTGACGCCTGCAGGCCCGCGCCCGGAGCGCCCAAGAGGCGGCTGCGGCATCTCTTGAGCCGAAAGCGGAGTGAGCCTGACTCTCGCATGCTTGGACTAGAGGTCGAGGAACTCTAGGTGCGCTTGGGTGAGGTCGGAAACCAAGAACACGCCGCGCCCTTGGAGCTCAAGTAGCATTGGCGCGTAGTCCATGCGCCATGAAAGTCCGGTCTCAACGATGTCTGGAGTCGTGTCGGATACGCCATTGAATCGGTACAGCGTTCCGTCATGATTGCGCATGTAGTACTTCCCGTTGTGGTAGCCGTCCTCCGAGTCTCGGCTCTGCCCTCGAAATGCGGACGCGTACCCGGAAAGGACACCGTGCGCGCTGAGCGACGAGGAGGAGGACGTGAAGTGGCCCGTATGGGTCGATGTGTTGTAGCTGCCGTACATCACGATGGCCTCCCCCGTTCCATTACCGACGACAGAGGGGGTCATCGACTTCGTAGCGCTGTTTGAGTGCACTTGAAGTTGACTGGCACTCAGGGTGTCGTTCGCGGCCACGGTGAGTACCCAGCTGCTGAGGTAGCCAGGTGTCCACACGTATCCACCTCGAATCTCCCGAAAGGTGTTCGTGCCTATCCGGACGAGGGCGCCTGGAGTCTGGGGCTCGTTCGTGCCGAGACCGGGGAAGGAAGAGGGGGCTGGCCGCTGCATCTCCGGTCCGAAGGAGATGGAGTCCCCTGTTCGCCGAACGGTGCGGTAGTATACCGGCGTCCCGCTGTTCGTGTACCGGTACCGAAACACGTAGGTGTCGTCGTCCATGGGGTGACCGGAGTACCAGTCTCGGCCTGGTAGTTCAAGGGTATTGAGACGGGTAATTGTCATCCCGTCTCGTCGGTACAGGGTCATCGAATCCGAATGGCCGTCGTGTTGCACGATTAGGATGAAGTAGTTGTCACCCATTGCGCCCATCAGTTTGAACGACGCGTCGCTGGTCGGGGCCGTCACACTCTCAGTGAACGTTTGGGGAGTGCCGACGGTGGTGGTCGTTGGGGTGACCTCGATGACCTTCATCTGAAACGTACTGGCCGGTTGCGACGCGTCGGGGTGGTTCGAATACGCAACGACGAGGTGGCTAGCGCCTAGGCGTACGACGTTGGCTTGCCCTCGGACGGAATCGTATAGGGCGATGTCGGAGTTCAGCGCTGGGATGGCGTTGAGGTCGCAGTTGGGATCTGGGTAGCTCGCGCCACTGCCGACCACCGTTGCTCCATCGATGAGGGTGCCAGGACAAACGGAGGCGTTGCGGCCCACGGTGGCGCCTGCATCGATAGTGACACCTGCGCCGACAAAAGCGTTGGCTCTTACTGTACCGTCAATGATCGAACCCTCGCCGACCCGGGCGCTCCGGCCGATGCGGGCGGTCGAGGTGACCCGGGCTCCGGTGCGAATGTCGGCTTGTTTACGAATGCGGGCGCCGGCGTCGATGTGAACATCTCCACCGATGGTGGAGTTGGGGCCGACGATGCCATTTATGACACTTCCCGAGGCGTCATCGACTGAGTCTGCGACCACACAAGAGCGCGCTAGGATGGCATTGGGGCCGACCGTAGTGTAGTTTCCGAGTTGGACGAGGCTCCCGATAATGGCGTTCGTTTGTAGGGTTACATGGTGTCCGAGCACGGCCGCATAACCAATGGTGGCGTCGGGTAGGGTGGTCAGATCGGCGCCGATTTCGGCGATGCGGCCGATGGTTGTGTCCGTGCCGAGCATGTGGTCCACCCCGATGGTCACTCGGCGCCCAACGACAACGCCATCCGCGATAATGAGTGGGTTGCTCGTGTGGTTGTCTCGCCCAGCGAGCGACGCGTAGGGGGCGATGGAGACGCTACTCCCGATGGACACTTCGGGACCGAGCAGTGCGCGCGTCGAGACGCAGGTACCATCCGGCTCGTACACATCGTCGCAGCCGTCGCCGTTGCTGTCAGCGGCGTAGGCGGTGCCGAATAGGCTCAGAAACAGGGCGACGCTTACCTTCTGCATGTGAAACTCCAAGGGTTACGCTACCTCGGGTGTCATCTCTGGTCCAACGGATAGGTGATTCCAACGCCCTTTGCCTCCAGCCCGTCCACGCAGCTCTCGATCGCGACGCCCGTCATCGCCTCGCCACGAGCCGTCTCCGAGCGCCAAGAACCCGCACTCGGGCGCGGCGCTGGGTCCAGGGAGCCGGTGGCCCGTCCACGAGTCGCACGGCACCGGACCGACAGCGCGACGCTGCGGCTCAGGAGGAGGGGACGACGTTGTCGGGTGGGCCTCGCGTCGCGACGGCGTCCAGCCGATGGGAGACTACCTGATTGGCGCTCTAGGGAACCGCGCGTAGGGTCATTGACCGGCCACAACGGGGACACCGCCACCCATCCACCGCGAACACGCGCCACAACAGCTCCGCCCAGGTCAGGTACGTGGCAGCCCGACTGGGTTTCGCCTTGTTCGACAGCGCTGGCCGCTGCGATGCGGACGCAGGCGGAGCTGGAACACCCTCCCGCCGCCATGCAGAGCGGCCTGCGAGCACGCCGTGGGTGTGGACAAGGTGCGCACGCGGTGGAGGAACTAGCGCCGCCAGACGCTCTACGAACGCGAGCGGGGTGAACGTGACGCCTGCAGTGCCATCCGCACACGGGCGCTTGACCGTCACCCGGAGGAGGCCGGCGGGGGTCTCTTCGAGACGCTACAACGACAGTAATTGCAGGCCTACCGTTTGTGATACGGTCGCCCGAGGGAAGATTCTATGCGACTGACTTCACTGTGTATTCTATTGGCCGCGGCCCCATCCGCCTAGGCGGATGACGTCAACGACAACGGCTGTATCGATGCCTATGAAGTGGATACCACCTGCGTAGACAACACCGCGAGCATCGGTCCTGAGGTCTCCTTCAGTTCAGACGTGATTATCGCTCCGCGAGCCACTCTGGGCGGACGCTTGAACCACGCGAGCAACCCTCTCCCCGTCGCAACCGGTGTCATCGTCGCTCGGCAAGCGACCGTCGGCGTTGACCATATTCTAGGGGCCGATACCTTCATCGGCCGCTCGTCGACTGCAGGCGCAGACCTCACCACCCTGACAGACGTCTCTGTGGGCTACGCCGCCCAGCTCGGTCATGACGTGACCTTGGGGGCCAACGCGGTTGTCGGAAATCTGGTGCAAGTGGGCGACTACACGTCACTTGGCACCAACGCCATCGTGGCCCGCTCCACAACCATCGCCAACGCCGCATCCTCAGGCCAAGGTACCGTCATCAACGGCATCGTCGGCCCTGACGTCAGTATCGAAGCCGATGTCCGAGTGGAACAGGGCGCACGCGTTCGCAAGCAAGCAATGCTTCTTGAAGGCGCGCGCATTGAGGCCACGGCCCGGATTGGACGAGGCGCCCGCGTCGAGGCCGGCGCGACCGTACACGGAACGGTCCAAACAAACACAGTAGTCGGCGCGGGAGCCACAGTGGGCTCGGGCGCAATCATTCGCCGAGGTGGTGAGCTCTGTGCAGCCACTGTCCTCGCGGACGACGCCTCGGTCGGAAGCGGAGAGACCTACCCCTCCACCGGATGTGGCGCGGGGCTTGCTGCCACAGACCCCGGACTGAGCTGCCTGGACATCCTCACCCAAGCACCGTCCTCGCCATCCGCAGACTACTGGGTTGACCCAAATGGCGGAGACCCCAGCGACTCCTTCAATGTGCAGTGTGACATGGACACTCGCTTCCGTAACCGCGTCGCCTAGTCCGACTCCGGCACCCCACTTGGGGAGGGTGTCGGTCGCTGCGGCACTCTGCCTACGGGAACGCGGGTGGAGCTTCAAGGCCATTGGAGAGCTGGCTGGCTGCTCGCGTCAGACGGTGGCTCGACGACTGGTCGGGCACCCCAGTGAGCTCTCTCGCGGCGGTCGATAGCACTTCGCGTAGCACTGGAGAATCTGGCGGGGGCAACACAGCCGCGGCAAGTTGGTCAGGAACCTTGGCAAGGAGCCCTGACTATGATTTCCACCCGACTTGACCACCCGCTCCCCCCTAACTGCCGCGGTCTTCGTGTCGTTCAGCTCTCTCGAGGATGGGACGTCGTCCCAGGCGTGCCAACCTATGACCTCGTCGATCGGCGAGGGTTCTCCGTCGTCGCCGCTGTCTTGAAGCCTCGCGGGGCGGCCTGGGCGCTGTGGCGCGGGGCTCGGATGGGATGAGACCCGCCGCCTGCACGCGGGCGCTGTCCCATCTGCGGCGATTTCGATGACCCTGCGAGCAGTTCCGTGGCCGCGCGCCACGCTGCGCATCCTCGACGGCCTCGACGCTGCGGCGGCCCGAGCACCACCCGACGCCGTCGCCGTACCCGCCTCAGCCGCAGCACAACGCTGTTGGTCCGGTCACGTGCGACTCGGGCTGGTCCTATGCCAGATTCGGAGGGGCATAGGGCGCCACAGCGCTGTCAGCCCCGTCAGAATCGGCGCTGGCGACCTGTTCGCTGCTCTCGCTACGCAAGTCAGCCGCCCGCGGTACGGAGCGAAGGGCGTTGGAATCACCTATCCGTCTACATGAGGCTCGTCAGCTTTCGCCAGCTGGCAACTCCTGACAGTGCTTATCAGTTGTCTAGAGAAACTCTGGGGCACCCCAAAGTCGCCACGTCGAGGTCGCACCAACTCGCCCGTATACGCGCGACACCCCAGTACCCTGAGCGGTCGGGCCGAACCGTCGGCAGCCGCCAGACGGTCGAGTCGCTCATTGATGCGGGACCACGAAGACATCAGACGCGGCCCAGGCTCATTTAGTCGGGGGCCAGTTCAATCGTCGTAAATTCACCACCGCGAGGTCCCTTGACCAGCTCTCCAGGCTGCATCAGGCTTCGTCGGATCCCGCCCAAGCCGCAAGAAGGGTATTGCTCCCACTCACCGCCATGGTACAGGTCCTAGCCTGTCAGGAGTCCGCGATACACCCGAAAGCCTTCTGGAAGCGTTTGGCGAAGCCAGGACGCACCCTGTGGTTCACCTCGTGGCCACCAATGATGTACTTGATGTGCACCGATGTGCCCTGTGACATGGCCCGCAGCTGGCCCTCCGAGACCGGAAAGCGAGCATTGAACGTCGTTTGCACACTCAACCCCATGACCTGCATGGCCCCGGTGGTGGCCACGACCGTCGTCAGGTCCACGACCAAACCATCCTGCAGTAGCACGTGAATGGGGAAGCCGGACGGGAGCGAGTCGTGCACTGCGGCGCTGATAATGAACTTGATGGTGGCTGTGGTGCCTTCGTCGGTGCCCTCGACACCGAGCTGCAAACTGGTGGACGGCGCTGACCAGCCCTGCTCCAAATATGGCCCTCTGGCAGTGGTGGTCACTTTGTTGGAGAACGGGTCTACTTGGGTGTCGCACCGACCGCCGGCGAGCGCGGAGGTAGTGGCTAGGAGGCCGAAGACAATTACAAAGGTACGCATCGGGTCACCTCAAGGGAAGCGTGTGATGGCTCTCAACCTAGGCGACCGATGCGGGCAGGGCTAGCTGCCAGCGATAGTTGTTACCGGGGTCACAAGAAGCCATGTGGTGTTGCCGCGCCCTGGGATGCCCAAAAGTTTCTTTGGACTACTGATTGGCACCAGCAAGCAGTCAAAGTCGCGAAGCCGCAGGCCGAAGCGAGCACATAAAGTCGCAGGCCGAGCCTAACGCCATCAGAAGGCCACTCACGGTCCGACACCGGCCCGTTCCAGCACCAGTGAGTCGGCACCCACCGTGCTTGTGCCATCAACGGTCGCGTCACCATCGACACAGGCGCTGTTGGCGACGTATTCGTCTTGGTTCACGTCTGCTGCGAACGCGACGGAACCCGTAATTACCCACACGTAGAAACTACGCCGAATCACATATTATCCCCGATAAAACCAACCATTGCGGGCGGCCAGCTAATGAAAGCGGCCCCGGTCATAGACGCTGTGCGTCTATCGGACGTAGTACCACTTTCGCTGGAAGTGGCAGGGGTATCCGCCGGAGCCGGTCGTTTTGTCCGCGCTACAGTAATAACGAAGGTCGAGCGAGCACGCGTGCGAGAAACTGGTGGTGCCGCTCCCGTAATAGGGGGCAGCATGCCCCAGTGAAGGGTAGCCGCAGATCCCGTTCCATCCAATACTTCCGGTGCATGCATTGTCAGACGAGTCGAAGTTCTCGTTGGTGATGGTACTCAAGAAGTTGCTGTTGTACTGGATGACACAGGCACTCGTAGCCGGTGAGACCTGGACGCCATTGCCCTTAAAGGCCGCAGTGGGATTCGTGGTGAAGGTTCCATCCTGTGCCATCTGCATACCGGTCAGCCGACCGAGTGTCACATCCGCGTTGGCCAAGGTACGTACTCGGACGCGCACTTCACTGGAGCCGCTACTATTGCCGAGCAGGTCGCTCCAGCTGCCAGTCGTAAGGACGTAGTTACTGTCGAGTGCGGCGGTACCGAGTGTCTGGGCGCGGGCACCTTCAGAAGGGGTGTAGTCGGCAGCGGTCCACAACGAACTCTGGGATACCACCGACGCAGTGAGCGTCCATCCACCGCCATCGGTGTCCATGTCGCAGTAGGCGTCGAAAGCTACTTTCGGTCCGGTCCCGTCGGCATCGATACTGTAGACTCCGCTCGTCACCGATGGGTCATCGTCCAAGAGTGCTTTGCAGCTGAGGGGGGATGCACAGCCATCTTCGGGGAACAGTCCGTCGCTGGCAACCACGTCATCTTCGGGAACCGATGCGCCTTCGCAGACCTCGGCGCCTCGGCCCACCCGCGCTCCAGCTCCCACTGTGGCTCCGGTGCGGACCGTAGCGTTGGCACCCACCCGCCCGTAGACCGTGGCTCCGGCTTCGATGATGGCGTCGCGACCGACGCGCCCGCTCGCCTCGATGGCCGCTCCAGCACCTATGCTGGCCTGCTTGCGGACACGCGCGCCCTGTTCAATACGCGAGCCGGCGGCAATCAGGACCCCGGGTCCCACAACGCCGCTGACCGATGCGCCATTGCCGGAGTTGAGGCCGTCGGCAATGGTCACGCTCCGTGCAACAGCAGCGTTGTCACCAAGTGTGGCGAAGTTACCGAGTGTGGCGAGGTTGCCGACGACCGCACTGGCTCCAATGTTGACGTCGTCTCCGACCTGGGCTGCGTATCCAAGACTTCCTCCATTGGCGATGGTCAGGCGTGCACCCGCCAGCGCTGCCCGGCCAATGGTGACGTCACTGCCAATGCTGTGGTCGACGCCGAGCTGAGCGCTGCGACCAATCACCGTACCGGCTCCGATCGGGAGCGGATTGCTCGTGTGGGCAACCCGTCCAGCCAGAGAAGCGCGTGCCCCTAGAACAACATCAGCGCCCAGCGCGACTTCAGGTCCGACAGAGGCGCCGGTGAAGACCAACGCGTTTGCGCCGACCGTGGTTGAAGCGTCTACGGTCGCGTCAACATCGACACAGGCGCCGTTGGCGGCGTACTCGTCTTGACATCCGTCTTGATTCAGGTCTGCTGCGAACGCGACGGAACCCGTGATGACCCACGCCAAAAAGCTGCACCGAATCATAGATTCTCCCCAGAATTATGCTCGCGCTATTGTACCAGCTTGAATGCCGTAGAGGGGAAGTGTCTCGCGAACAGCCTTCGGTGCGCTCATTGGGGACGGCGCGAAGGCTACGCTAGTGTGTGTGCCTTGGATTGGCGACGGCAGATTTTTGGCGCGGTGGGCTGATCAGACGCCGAGGCCGATGCCGTGCGGTGCGAGTAGTCGTTTACGTCTTGTACCGGCGTGTGGAACGTCAGCGACCTCGCCCCTCACAGGACGGCTAGACCGCTCACAGAATGATGCGGTGCACGGGTGCAGGGGCGCACTAATTGGGGGGCGCGACCTCGCCGAACCGGTTGGATCTTTGACTCAGCGAATCCACAAGGCGCCCCAGTTTTGACCGCCTCCGCTCGAACTGATCCAGTACGCCCCATCCGATGAGTTGTGTCCCCATAGACTTCCACTCCAACAACTGCCGTACCACCAAGGCCGGTAGTTGTAGGTACTTGAGCAGTTGGCGCTGTACGAGTCATTGTCTTGGTCGGCCGTGGTCCAGTTCCGCCCATTGTGGTACGAAAACAGACCGGGCGTGGCGCTCCCGACTGTGATGGTTTGGCCGCTGAGGGTCAGAGCGTACGTACTTCCCTCCAGGGTCAGGGAAGCGTATCGAGCTTGGTTTTGTGGGTTGCCAGCGCTAGAACCCATCTCGTAGCGCGCCTCGGTGCCGATGTGCTGCCAGTTGGCGAGACCGACAATCACGTCGAAGTTTCCGAGAGCGTCCATGGTCCCGGCAACGGTGTTTTGCGTTGTGGATGGCACCCATGTTGGTGTTGGGTCGGTCACGCTGCGGTTGTTTTGCATGACCAGGGTCCAGCCCCCCGAGTCGCGAGTCATGTCGCAATAGGCATCGAAAGCATCGAAGCCACCCAGGCCGTCCGGGTCAATGCTGTACATGCCGTCAGCAGAGCTGGGAGCGCTGGTCTTGATGGTCTGGCAGGTGCTGCTGATGAGACACCCTTCGACGGGCCAAGTTCCATCACCCGCGACCTGTGAGCCCGTGGGAAGGGTGGCTTCCGCGCATACTTCACCGCCACTTGCGACCTTAGAGCCGTCCTCGACCGTGGCTCCGGCTCCGACCGTTGCGTTCGCACCGACTCGACCAAAGACCGTGGCGCCTTCTCCAATGACAGCACCGCGTCCGACCCGGCCGTTCGCTTCGATGGCCGCTCCGGCACGGATGTGGGCCTGCTTGCGGACACGTGCGCCCTGTTCAATGCGCGAGCCGGCTGCAATCAGCACGTCGGGTCCAACAATACCGTTGACCGATGCGCCGTCTCCGGAGTTTATGCCATCAGCGATGGTCACACTGCGGGCAACCACAGCGTTGTCACCGAGGGTAGCAAAGTCGCCGAGCGTGACGAGGTTGCCGACGACCGCGCCGGCGCCAATGTTGACGTCGTCTCCGACCTGGGCTGCGTACCCGAGGCTTCCTCCGGCGGCGATGGTCAATCGTGCGCCCGCCAGCGCAGCTCGGCCGATGGTGACGTCACCGCCAATGCTGTGGTCGACGCCGAGCTGAGCGCTGCGACCAATCACTGTGCCGGCTCCGATCGGCAACGGATTGCTCGTGTGGGCAACCCGTCCAGCCAGAGAAGCGCGTGCGCCTAGAACAACATCAGCGCCCAGCGCGACTTCAGGTCCGACAGAGGCGCCGGTGAAGACCAACGCGTTTGCGCCGACCGTGGTTGAAGCGTCTACGGTCGCGTCAACATCGACACAGGCACCGTTGGCGGCGTACTCGTCTTGGCATCCGTCCTGATTCCCGTCTGCGGCGACGGCGACGGAACCCGCGATGACCCACACCAAGAAGCTGCACCGAACCATAGATTCTCCCCAGAATTATGCTCATAGGTAACGTATATCGAGCGGGCCGATTTGGGAAGTGTCTTGCACCGGGTAGCGAGGGCATCGGTCCGCAGGCCTACGCCTGAGACCTGGCATTCGGCTACCCGTCAGCGAGTCAGTGTGGTGCCAGAGAATGGCTGACAACTATCTTTCATACTCTTGCATGGAAGTCTGGCGATCTGGCGTTTCACAGCCCTACGCTGTGCACAAGGGACGCGCGTTTTACAGGGGTGGACCCACACGTTGTTTTCGCATCCGATGCGCTGGCACGCCCGGTTCTGCCGCAGTGTTCCTAGTCGTAGCTAGGTACACCATGGCCAGTTGGCGAGGATTCTCACCGAAACTGGGCGTTGGTTTCTTCCATCCACGCCGTCGGCGAACCCTGGAGCCGAGTTGATTGGGCCTAGAACGTAGCGAATCCACATCGCGCCCCAGCTGTAACGGTTGACATCGGTCGTGCTACAGGGGTGAGCATCGGTTTTGATCTCGAAACCGACGCTTTGGCGTGCCCAGCTCGGCCGCCACCTTCCTAGTAGTAACCAGTTACAACGCCGTCAGTTGGCGACCGCCCTGAACGCATCCTAGCGCCGGTTTCTTCGATCAATCCCATCGCTCACCTCCGTAGTCCAAAGCGCAATCATAGTCTACGGTTTAGAAAGCTATTCGAGTTCGTGTGCACCGCCCGAGAAGAGACCGAGGGTCCCATTGGGTGTGGGTCGCGAACAGTGGTGGACGCGGCTAAGCCCACCCGCAACGAGGAGGTCCGCATGTCCGCAACTGACGTCATTACCATCGACACCCTGTACACGGGAGTTGCCAAGGTCGCAGCCGCATACTTAGTGGTCGAAGACGGCCAGGCGGCGTTCATCGAGACCAACACGTCCTCTTGTGTGCCCACCTTGCTGCAGGCTCTCGCAGATGCTGGCCTCACCGTAGCGGACGTCAAATACGTCATCATTACCCATATTCACCTCGACCATGCCGGTGGCGCTGGGACGTTGATGGCGGCTTGCCCGAATGCCATTTTGCTCGCCCACCCCAAAGCGGCACCTCACGCCATTGACCCCGCTCGCATCATTGCTGGGGCTACCGCGGTGTACGGACAGAGGGCCTTTGACGAGCTGTATGGTGTCGTTGAACCGGTGCCGGCGGAC
>JBLHSN010000196.1:0-11077 GCA_047626195.1 Myxococcota bacterium | reverse complement strand
GAATCGACGTCGTCCGGTATCTCGACATCGGTAAGGGTAGCGAACATGTCTTCATCCACCTGTAAAGGGGCGGGCAGAAGAGTGTCACCGGTGGCCGGTCTCTTACGCTGCTTATCGGCCAACGTGACCTCCAAGTCGGTGAGAATGTCTCCCGCGGCCTTTGACGCTTGGCTGAGGGTTTGCTTGGCCAGAGCGGTCGCAGCAGCGGCAGCGAGCTTGGCACTAGCGCTGTCGGATTCCGAGTCGTTGCTCACAATAGGTCTCTCTGTGACGGGTAGAGTTCGATTCAGCGGCATGGAGTATTGCAGATGCCGTACGACAACTTCCCTACGGCAGTGACATTAGGTCCCTATTCTGCGGCACGTGCGCGTGGGACCCGTGTGATGTGGCTGGCGTTCGGCGGTGTTGCGCCTTCGCGCGCATATCTAGCGCCTTCTGCGGGCTCCGAAGAGCACGCTGCCGAAGATCAGGGGAAGCCAGGGAATTTGCGCCGGGCGACCGCTGCATCCGCTGCAGTTGGGGCTGCCTGTGCTGCCCGGGCTGCCGCTTGTTCCGGCGTCGATGGGGTCGGGGTCCTCTCCGCCTACCAAGACGTCTTCTAGGTCGCAGAAGTTCGTCCAGGGGGCATTGGTTTCGATGTCCTCGTCCACTCCGCGCGCGGCGCAGGACTCGTCCTCGGACCACTCCACCCACTCGTCTGCGCGGCCAATCTGCACAGCGTAGGTGGCGAAGGGGGCGTAGCCGCCGCCGTCTCTCGCTTTGAACACGACAGGCTCGGTGCACTGGTCGTTGTCGTAGGCTTGGGCGACCTGCTCGTCGGTGTATTGGGCGATTATGTCTGCCATTGCCGGGGTGGTGCTGTTCCAGCAGCAGGTCTTGCTGTTCGCGTAGTCGAGCTCTGCATACACGTAGTCAGCGGTGTCGCGGTAGTGGCTGTCGACGCGCTCGCGGGACCAGTCCCACTCGGAGTCCATGAGTACATACAGGTCGTCAAACGCGCGCTCGCGGCGCTGGCGGTTGGCACAGGACGCGGGACGACGCTCCAAGTTTGTCCGCGCGGTCTCGATACGGTCCAAGTAGACATCGCGCTGTTCACGCGGGGTGAGGTCTCCGAGCATGGCCTCGAACTCGGCGGGGCGTGCCTCGATGGCGGGCCAGTCCGTAGAGCCGATCCAATCATCGATATCGGCTTCCGGTACGGTGTTGCGCCAGCGTCCGTCACTGATCTCGGCCGTCCGCCATCGCTTGATTCCACCGCCGAACTGGCTGTATGGCGTACCGTCCGATGCGGTTGACGCGCTGCCGCTGTAGGGGGATGTGAAGTAGCCCTTACTGAAGCGTGCGCTGTACCACCGGGGCTGGATACGGGGCATAGAACCAAAGATAATCTCCGCGTCGAGGTTGCCGCCTGCGAGCTGCTCCACCTCTTTGACGACCATGACGTGGCCGATGCCCTGGGCTTGCCAGCGGTGAAGCAACACGTCGCCTTCGCGGAGCGCACTGGGCTCCAAGTTGAACAGGTTGTGGGCGTCTGCGATGTTGATGCTGCCGAAATTGGGCAGCAGACGAAGCAAGAACCAGCCGACGCGCTTGTTCAGATGGAGCTCGTCAAAGTACGCGCCGGCGTAGGCGTCTGCACCTAAAAACTCGACGACGTCATCTCGGCTTGATGTGATGGCGCGGGTCTCGAGCGACGTGTCATCGGGCCAAGCGGCATCGAGGGCCGAGCCGCTCATATGCGCGAAATCATCCGTGTAGTCGTTGTACGATGTGGCAAAGCGTGGGGTGCCCGACAGGCGTGCACCACTGCCGTTGACCAAGCCAAAGTGACCATAGAATACGGTGTGGCCTACAGATGGCGAATATGCGGACATGAAGAAGGGCAGCTCGTACCAGGCCGCGAAGCTGACCCGAAGGAACATGGCCATCTCGGCGCATTCCAGGCGAGGGGACGGCAGGGTTCGTCCCCATGGAGTGGTGACCTGGACCGTGGCGTGGCCGTCTTCGCCGGTAACTTCGGTGAGACTGTCGACCCAGGTGGCGAACTTCTCGTCCCAGCTGAGGCCGCTGTTTGTGTCCCAAGCAAGTCCAGCTCCGCTGTCTGTGGCGTCCCAAGAGCGGGAGACGGGCCAGACTTGTGTGCTCGATGCGAGACCGCTTGTGATCGGTCCCACCGCCGTGAGGCCGATGGAGCGGTAGACGTCTCGAACGGGCCCTAGGGTGTCCTTGCCGATTCCGAGGTCGTGTACGGGAACGTCATTGGTTCCGAGGTCGGCAGCGGAGAGATCGGGTGCCAGATTCTCGGGGACGCAGGCGCAGAGCAGAAGAGCTGACAATAGCAGGATAGTGCGCAAAGCAACCTCACGGTGACGCGGCAGAAGTCGCGAACGCGGGCAGGTAGTTCGAGCGGTCGATTCTCGCTAGTTGTGGCGCCGGTTCACCGAGATCTGAACCGGCACCGTCGACGGTTGCCAGCTGTTCCTGGAGCGACCATCGTGCGTGTGACGAGTCGTCTGATGTTCTCGAATGCCGACTTCGTAAAGGCCCGAAGGCCCTAGGGCTGTTCGGCAGAGTCGACATCACCGGGGCGCAGCTCAGCGGTCAATCCGTACAGAAAGCGCCGGACCAGCTGGCCGCCTGCTTCACGGAAGTGCTTGTGGCTCGGCTTGCGGAACACAGCGGTCAGCTCATGCTTCGACATGACATGGCCACCTTTGGCGAGGATGCCGAGCATGGTGGCTTCGCGGAAATTAAGCGCGATGCGGAGCTTCTTGAGAATCTGATTGTTGTTCAGCTCGGACGGGTCTGGCACCGGCGCGCTCGGATCGCGCGGTCCACGCCGGTCGATGATCAGACCGTCGAGGAATGCGCCGAGGATGTCATTGTCGCAGAAGATCATGTTGGGCTCTTCTTCGCGTGCCATGAGGCCAAGAACGGCGTTCGTATCAGTTTCGAAGCCACCTAGAGCAAACGTGCTCACCATGCTGGCGTCGCTAAGGTTGATAGCAAATCGGAGACGGCGGAGAATATCGTTGTTGTTCATGCGGGCCCTCTAACGGCTCGACCTGCGGTTGCCTGCGTTGTACAACGACATCACTGTTCCGGAGTCGCTATGCGTCTGTCATCGCTCGTTGTTCTCATCGCCCTTATCATACCGTCTATTGGCTACGCTCGACCCAACAAAGGGCCCCCTTCACCTCCGCTCACTACGCCGAATGAAGCGGCCTTGGAAGCCGACCACGGAGCGATGATGCAGGCGGATACGAACGCCGTTTCCGCCTATCTGCGGTCGGACTTCACCATCTGTGATGCCAAGGTCCTAGCGACCGCGTGGGGCACGAATCTGCATGAGGCGAAGGTCTCGATTGGACAGAAGATCACCAACATGGGTCGCGGGTTTGCAGCAACAGCGGTCGACGGCAACCGGGAGGCCGCTATCCAGCGTGGCCTGCAGTGCAATTACCAAGACGAGGGTCTGTCTTACGAGGACGCCGCACGCTTGGCTACCCAGTGGAACCAGTCCATTCCTGAAGCGAAGGCAACACTGGAGAACAAGCTTGTTCATGGCTGGGCCGGCCCATACCTGAACAGCGCGAATGAAGCGGTGAATGACCACCACGAGGCCCCGCCTGACGACAGCCTGGCCCAGTTTTTCCAGAGCCAGTACCGTTACTGCGATGCGCAGCTTCTCTCTCAATCATGGGGGGTTGGGGTATCGGATGCCAAGTGGGCTATTGGCTACAAGGTTCGCACCGGCATTGATGTAGACTCCTACCTGTCGGACGCCCGCAAGCAGCGCACCATCGCCTGCCCCTTCCATGAGAACTTCAGCATGGAAGAAGCGCAAAAGATGTCCGCTGTCTGGGGAATTGGCCTGTCAGACGCCAAGGTTCGCGCCGAGCAGAAGCTAGCGGCTGGTAATCACGCCGGCATCAACTTTGCGCTTGAGCAACACGGGCCGAGGTAGCTCTTCCGAGTTTGGACCCGGCGCTCGTCATGAGTGTGTGGTGCCATCTCGCCGTTAGAATCGCTCAACGGACTGGAGTGATCGGGTTGTCCTGAAACTCTGGATACCTAGCGATGCGGTTCCACACGGATTGTCCGTTGTCTGTGAGCGCGATGGCCTGCTCAATGTGGGCACGCGCGAGGTCCTGTCGTGCGGCATCCAGACGAGCCAAGACCAACCACGCGTCCACTGTTTCATCGTCCGTGTTGCCAGCCTGTGTGACCGACCTGGCGATCGACCGGGCGGTTGCGCGTTGTCCCCGAAGTAGAAGGACTTCTGCTCGTCGTACTCGCAGGTAGCGTCCGGCCTGTGTGGCAGGGTTGAGGGTGTCGAGTGCTGGACGGAGCAGGGCTTCTTGCACGTCGGATTGTTCAAGGTCGCTACAGGATTCGTGAAGGGCTTCCATGTAGAGTTGGGCGAAGCTGTCTGGGTAGAGATCCTGCAATACTGGAACGGCCGCGGCACCGTGTCGGCGAAGATGCCACCGTTGTTCTTGGCGAGATGCTGCTTGCAGAGCCCGACGGAAGGCTTGGGTGTCTGCCGATGCCAGTGCCCACTCCACCGCAACACTTGGGTGGGGGCTGCCGATGAGGGTACCTTCGAAGAGCTGTCGAACGGACTCGGATTGCTCGACGAGATCTGCTTGCCGCATGACGAGACCCGTGGCTCGCAGTTGCTTGAGGCGCACGCGGGCGCGGGTTGGCGGTGAGTAGTTGGCGTCTCCGTGAGCACGTAGAACCAGCTCGGCGGGGCCGAGGGGAATACCTTCGGTGGGGAACTCACGCCATTGTTGGCTGTCGTTGTGGCTGTTGAAGCAGCGGGTCTTGTGCGACATGCCGCTTCGCGCGGCGCGAAGCAAGACGTCGTTGGGTTTGTCCAGGGAAATGATGGGGTAGTCTAGGTGTTGAAGTTGGTCGTGTCCGCACTGCTGGTGCAGCCTGAGAACGCCTCCTCCACCTTGGCCCCAGAATCCGACCATGAGCTGCATCTCCCCCTCTTGTTCGAGGCTGAGAGCGAGGCCAGAGCCGAGCTCTAGCGAGTTGATGAGTGCATGTAGGTCGAGCTGAACCCACGGGTTGGTGACGGTGACGGGCATGCGTGCAATGACGCCCTCATCGTTCATGAGGTCGACCTCGATAGCGTTGTCGCGCAGTCGTAGGGTCCCGGGGCGTGCTAGCTGCCAGCCCGCAAGATCTGGGCGTAGTAGGTCCAGTTCCGGCGGTGTTGCGATGTCGGCCAGCCACGCCGGGGACGACCCTGGAATGCGATGCTCCGTCGCTCCTGGGAGGTCCATGATGAACAGTCGCGTGCGTATCAAGCCATCGCGGCTGGCTTCATCTCCAAGTTCGACGGCCCTTGCGTAGTTCGCCGCGGCGTCGATGGGCTGGCCCGCGGCTTCGAGGAGAACGGCTGCCGCCGCGTGTGCCGCACGTACCGTGTGCACGTCGTTGGAGAGTTCAGGGGCGAGGACCAGTGCTTTCGCAGCTTCCGCGATAAGTCCGGTTCGCACCAAGTCATCCGCGCGAGACCATAGACGCTGCACTGGGGCTGTATCGCTCGGCGCCGGGCCGATGGCGTGCGCTGGATTCTGATGCCTCGTGAGTGGCGGAAGCACGCCGGTGCCAGAACCAAGCACCCACAGGCTGCCCGACTCGTCACTGACGAGCAGCTCATCGTCTCCATCATTGTCCATATCATGGGCCCCTAGACCGCCAAGCCCGGCGATGACGTAGTCTTTTGGGTGTCCTAAAATATCTGCTTGTACCCACAACCATTCTTCGACCTGTGGTTGTTTGAGGGTCCAGGCGATGTCCAGTGCGCCGTCTCCATCAAAGTCGCCGAGCTGTGGGGCTTCGATTCGGAGGGCCGAGTCTGTCACATCGGGTAGTGGAAGCGGCCAGAAGGATTCGGGTTGCAGGCCTTGTGACGTCCAGCTCCATGCGTAGACCCCAGGGTCGGGGCCGTAGGGATGTTCGGGCGGAAACACACGGAGGTTCGGCTCTCGGTCGTTCTTGCTTGCCAAGATGAGCGGTGACTGTCCTGGGCGTGGGATGACGACAATGCGGTCGAGGGCGCCCGTTGCAATGCGACTGTGTAGTGTCCAGCCATCTGATGTAGAGGTATATACTCGTAAATCATAGGATACCCATGCGCCCATTGCGACCAGTAGCTCGTCTTGTCCGTCGCCGTCTAGGTCTGCTGCTACTGCATCCATGACGTCGCTATCGAGTCTGTCGATGCCGGAAATGGCCGTAGTACTATCACCGGTTTGTAGGTCAACCTGGGTCAGGGTGCGCGTTGGATACGACCGCGCCAAAAGCAGTTCGGGCGAATTGTTTTGCGAGGTCGATACCATTGCGCGGATGTTGGAGGGTGAGAACTGGCCAACCCTGCGCAGTGGTGGGTCGCTGTCTAGCTGAACCGCGTACAGCTCGGCGGAGTGCTGATTGCCGTTGGCGAACCAGAACTGCCCCTGGTGAAAGAGTAGGTTGTGGGCCGTGGTCCAGGCCGTGGTGTGAATGGAGCTTGCCGACCAGAAGGGCTCGGTGCTTCCAACGTGCATGGCATGCAGGCCATCTTGGTCGATGGCAATGATGTCGAGTTCACCATCTTGGTCCAGGTCGGCGAGGACTGCTTCGTCTGCATAGATTCCAAGTTCTTGCCCGTGGCCGAACTCGCGTAGCAGCGCATCCGGGGAGTGACGGGTGGCCTCGACGAACAGTCGCTTTGCCACGGCAGTACGGTGCAGTTCATCGGCCAGCGCGGTGCGGGTATTGGCGTCTAAGTTCTGACGGAGAACCCAGAGCGAGTCCCAGCTTGCGGTCGCTGCAAAGTGCCTACCGAGCGCTATCTGCGATGCTGTGGGGTCTTCAGCGGCCAGGTAGGCTTCGGCGAGGGCATCGCGGACGCCACCGAGATCGAGCGACTCCAAGCGCGTCGCCAACAGCAGCCAGGCGGCGGACTCTGCTGGCGTTCCTCGATTTGACGGGTCTTGGGCGAAGGTGCGGACCATCAAGAAGGCCCGCCGCTGGTCGTTCGCGTCCACACCAGACAGCGCGCGTTCCAGGCGTGGGAGATTCTCGACGGCCCGCTCACGGCGACCATTCTCCTGGATGTGTCGAATGGCGCTCGGAACCAAGGCGAGGGTTAGAGCAGCGACCGTCAGCGCGGTTGCGATGGTGATGATTCGTTTATTACGTCCCGAAAAGCGTTTGAATCGATACGTTACGCCACGCTTCCACGACAGAGGGAGTCCAGCGTGAGCTCGCCGTAGGTCTTCGGCGAAAGCCTGGGCCGATGGGCATCGCTTGTCTCGGTCAACAGCGAGGCCACGCTGCAAGACGTCGGACATGTCTCCAGACAGGCGGGACATGGCGATGGTTGAGTAGGAGCGGTCGGGCAGGGCACCGGTCATGAGTTCGTGTGCAATGCAGGCCAATGCAAAGACATCCGTCCGGTCGTCTACGGCTTCCTCTGCAAGAGCCTCGGGGCTCATGTACGCCGGCGTTCCGAGCTGGCGTTGTCCAGCGACCTGTGCCAGTGGTGTGGCCATACCAAAATCAAGAATCTTCGGGCCGCTGTGGGTGATGACAATATTCGAGGGCTTCAGGCCGCAATGCCGCACCCCTACAGCGTGTGCCGCTGCAACAGCTTCTGCGATTTGTGCCATCACCTCGACTCGGTTTTGCCGTGAAATTCGGTGCTGTCGGGTCCACTCAGACAGCGTTGGCCCTTCGACCCACTCCATGGCCAAGTACACATCGCCGTCGTCTGTCTCGCCGGTCTCGTAGATGGTTGGTACCCCCGGATGGGTCACCTTTGCCAGTGCTTGTGCTTCTAGGCGGAACAGCTCGACAACACTGGGACGCCGGATGTGCGGATGCAGCAGCTTGAGCGCAACGCGTCGCTTGGGGTGGGGCTGCTCGGCCTCGGCCTCGGCTTCGTACACCACTCCCATCGGACCCGAACCGAGTCTGCGAACTACGCGAAAACTGCTGATTTTTGCAGGGTTGACCCGAGGACCGCTGGCTTGGTCGACCCGCCTAGCACCGCGGTCGCTGTGGAAGGAGCTGGACGCTTCTGTGTCGAGAGCTAGCAGCTCCAAGACGGCCTCACGTACGCCATCGTCGGCGTTGGCCAACACGCGTGCGCGCTCCGCTGCGGGGAGGTCGCAGACGGCGTCAAATAGGCGCTTTACGTTAGGGTTGGACAGCACGTTGCTGCGTCTCCGCTTGCGAAGTGGCTAGGAGGAAGGCTGACGTAGTTCACGGCGCAGAATCTTACCGGAAGCCGATTTGGGAATCGTGTCGATGAATTCGACCAGTCGGATCTGTTTGTAGGAGGCGAGCTGGCTGGAGACGGCCTGTTTGACAGCATCTTCTGTGATGGTACTGCCAGCGGCCCGCACAATGAATGCTTTGGGCAGCTCGCCGGCTTCGGCGTCCGGAACCCCAATGACCGCTACGTCAGCGACGCCGGGGTGGTTGATGAGCAATGCTTCAATCTCTGCTGGCGGAACCTGGAAGCCTTTGTATTTGATGAGTTCCTTCAAGCGGTCGACGATGGCAAAGTGACCATCGGCATCCACAGTGGCGACATCTCCGGTGTGAAGCCAGCCGTCGTCGTCTACAGTAGCGGCGGTGGCGCTGTCGTTTCCGAAGTAGCCTTTCATGACCTGAGGACCGCGAATCCACAGCTCACCGGATTCTCCGATTGCGACGTCTTCACCGCTTTCGGGGTTGACCAATCGGGCTTCGGTGCTGGGGAGTAGGGTACCCACGCTGCCACTTCGGTAGTCCCCGCGCTTGATGGCGTGGCTGACCGGTGACAGCTCGGTCATGCCGTAGCCCTGACCCATGGCGCATCCGAGACGCTTGGCTGCGGCTTCTGCAAGGTCGCCGGAGAGCGGTGCTGCACCGGAGAAGATTTCGATGACGCTCGACAGGTCGTAGTTGTCGACGATGGGGTGCTTGGCCAGTGCCAAGACTATGGGCGGAACCAGGTACAGCCGGGTGATGCGGTGTGTCTGGACCAGATCGAGCATCTGCGGCAGGTCGAAGCGTGGCACGCAGACGATGGTCACTCCGGTCGCTAGACCGAGGTTCATCAGCACGGTCATGCCGTAGATGTGGAAGAACGGGAGTACTGCGAAGATGATGTCGTCTTCTTCCAAGCCCAGGTGGGCATGCGACTGGACGAGGTTGGCTACCAGGTTGCGGTGCGTGAGCATGACGCCCTTCGGAAAGCCAGTAGTGCCGGAGGAGTATGGCAACGCCACGACATGTTCGGCGTAGTCGAGGGCTGGGGCCTCGGTCATTGGAGCGCCAAAGAGGGTGGTGATCGACGGTGCGTCGCCGTCGCCAATTAGAAAGACCTCGTCGATTCCTGCTTTCACCATGGCTTCTTTGGCGACGGGCAAAAACATACCAATGGTAATGACGGCGGTAGCCCCAGCGTCTTTCAGCTGGTGAGCAAGCTCGGAGGCGCCATAGGTCGGATTGAGTGTGGTGACGGTGGCACCGCACAGCGCCAGTCCGTGAAAGGCGATGGCGTATTCGGGGAGGTTGGGGGCCATCAGCGCCCAGGTCGTTCCACGACCCACACCGCGCGCGGCAAGGCCACCAGCGAGGGCGCGGATGGCGTTGGCGAGCGTGCCATAGGTCAGAGTTCGGCCCGAGGTTCCCTCGATGAACGCTGTCTTGTCAGCCAAATCGTCCGCACGCTGAAGCACGTACTCTGTCAGGTGAATGTTCGGAATCTCGATGGGGGCTTCGGCGCTGGCGTAGACGGACATGGGGCCTCCGGAGTGGGCGCGCATCCTATCGCAGGCTGTGGCTAGCTCCTAAAAGGCAGGGTGAGAGCCGACGCGTCTGCACACGGTTCGAATCGGCCTGTGAAGAGGCATCATAAGTGAGTTGCTGACAGGGTCCGCGTTGGTTGACGGTGCATAAGGCAGTTACAGAACGACTCTTGGAGGGCATATGTCCGAGAGTCTTGCATCGTCTCCGATGTCCATCCGCCTTCGCGAAGAAACGAAGGACGCCCACACCCGAGCCGAGCGCGCTCCACTGTTCGTGGCCGTGTTCCGCGAGACCTGTCCTGCGGCTGCGATGACGGCATTGTTGCGGGGATTATTACCCGCCTACCAGGCGATGGAAGAGGCATTGGAAGCGCACAGCGAGCACAGCTTGGTCGGAGCCTTCCACCGGCCCGAGCTGTACCGAAGTGCAGCCCTGGTGAGTGACCTTGCCGACCTGAGCGACGCGGCGGAACCCGTTCCGTCGGGGCTAATCTACGCCAAGCACATCCAAGGCCTGAGCGAGCGTGAGCCACTGCTGCTGATCGCGCACGCCTACACCCGTTACCTAGGGGACTTGTCTGGCGGACAGATGCTCGGCAAGAAGGCTCATGCGATTGTCGGACAGGATCTCGCCTTCTACGCATTTCCCGAGATTAAGAATCCTGGCGCGGCGAAGACCGCATTTCGCAAACGGTTAGACGACTTGGAGTTGACGGCCGAACAGGCGAATGCTCTTGTGGCCGAGGCGAGCGTTGCGTTCGACTACAACACTGCGATTGCCGAAGAGGCGTGGACGGGGGGAGCGCGACACACGGGGTAGTCGGCTTTTCAACCGCTAGGCGACAGCAGGGTCCACCTCGTAACAGGTCTTTGGGACGGTGATGGCCCAGCTCTGGGTGGGGTGTATGTTAGGTCGTGCGCGCTAACAACCATGCCGGAGCCGCCGCGTTAGCTGGCGCCAATGAAGACGACTCTGTTTATTGTGTGTGCTCTGTTCGCCATTGGCTGCATACCTGAACCCACTGGTACCGATACGGCCGTGGGCACTCAAGTGGATACCGACACAGACGGTGAGGTCGACACAGACGGTGAGGTCGACACGGACGGCGAGGTCGACACAGACGGTGAGGTCGACACAGACGGTGAGGTCGACACGGACGGCGAGGTCGATACTGAACCGGACACGGAAGACGACACGACACCCGTCGCGCGTACGACGTTGTCTCCCGGTTTTTGCCCGGGTAGTCCCACTGCTCCTGGCGCCTATCAAG
>JBLHSN010000195.1:0-11126 GCA_047626195.1 Myxococcota bacterium | reverse complement strand
CTCTGCGTTGGATGCGGTGGTGGACGGGCGGTCATTGGTCGACGCACGCGGGCATCCAGCGAGCAACAGCGTCAGTGTTGCCCAAAAGCGTATGGGGGGTAGTGGCTGGGCGGTTCCGAACATGGCGAGCCCCATACCGCAGCGTGTGGACCAGTGCGCTAGAGCACCGGCTAATGACGCTTCGCTTCATCGATTCAGAACAGACCATCGCGCTCTCCGTAGGGGATGTCGTTGCGTTGGGAGCACGCGGCGGCCACCTGTCTATGGGCCTCGCTGGGCGCAGCTCCACACGTCTCCGCATGGGGCAGGAGGTCCACACCGACTACGCTGGCGAGCGCCAACGCGTGGATGCGTCCTACCAAAGCGAAGTCGGTTTGCGTCGACAGCTCGTGGTGGATGGGTGGACGGTGACCTTGCACGGGCGCGTCGATGGTCGGGTTGTGGAAGACGGCCGCGACGTCATCGAGGAGGTGAAGTCAACGGTTCTGCCCGCCGATGCCTTGTTGGCGACCACCGTAGACGACTGGCCCGACTACCGGCGGCAGCTTGAGACCTACCTCTGGCTCGCCGATTCTGGCGCCTCACTGACGCCGATTGGCCGGCTTGTCCTGATCAGCGTTCTGGATGGTAGCAAACATGTCCTAGGAGTCGCCTATGACGCAGACGCGGTGGATAGCGACGTCCGTTCTATTCTAGAGCGTGTGGTCCACGATCGGATTCGACGCCTTGCGTGGTTGTCGTCGCGCAGAGACTCTCCGGTGCCACTTCCGTACGAACAGTGGCGACCCGGACAGGATGATATTGCGGCGAAGACCTTGGAAGCCCTAGAACGGGGCGAGCCCATGTTGGTACAGGCACCGACTGGGCTTGGAAAGACCGGACCGGTGCTGTGGGCGGCGCTGACCTTTGCCCGTAAGCATGACAAACAGGTGTTTTGGGCGACGGCACGCACGACCCACCAGGCGGTGGCCCAGGACTCGATTCGTCGGCTGCGTTTAGCAGGGTTCTCGGTCCGAGCGATTACGCTGAGAGCCCGTGAAAAAGCGTGTCTCAACGATATTGTCGCCTGCACACCTGAGCGCTGCAGCTTCGCAAAAGACTACTACGATAAGGCGCAGGGAGCGGTGCTGGAACAGGCACGAACGGTGTCCGACCCGGCTCCTGAGTCTATGCGTGACGTCGCCCAAGTCCACGGTGTGTGTCCGGTGGAGCTGGCCTTGGATGCGTCGGAGGAAGTGGACCTCGTCATTGGCGACATGAACTACGCGCTGGAGCCGGGTGTTCGATTGGCGCGGCACTTTGAAGGGGCGAGCTTACGCGACTGGGTGGTGGTCATTGATGAGGCACATCAGCTGGTCGAACGCGCACGAGGATGGGGAAGTCCCCGGGTAACGATTGAACAGGCCCAAGCCGCCGCTGGACGACTGGGCGAGCTGGAGAGGTCGGAAGCGGAACCGTTCTTGGCCATCGTGGAGCAGGTTGTCGAGGCCATCTACCAGTCCGAGTACTTGGTGGATGGGCGCTGCCGGGATGGTGTGGGTGTTGCCGACCTTCCGCGCCGATTGTGGTCGAATTTTGCTGAACAGATTGATGCGTTGGCCCTCGACTATGCGCGGATTGAAGCGAGTCGGGTAGCCAGTGGCAAAGAACCCGCGTCTCATCCCGATGCGTGGACGGAGTTTGCGCGGTCAACGCTTCGCTTTGCCGATGCGCTTGTCTCGGCCGAAGAGGAAACGGCAGAGCTGGTTGGATTTGGTGCGGAGCGATTCGTAGGACTCGCCTGTCTGGACCCGTCGAAAGCCTTGGGGCCGCGCTTGGCAGCACTCGGCGGGCTGGTAGGATGCAGCGCTACATTGTCGCCTACGGCGTACTACACCACCGTATTGGGCCTGCCGGAAAACACTCAATCGCTCGACGTTGACGGTGTCTTTCCAGCCGAGAACAAGTCGGTAGTGGTGGCCTCTCGCGTGTCCACCACCTACCGTGACCGCGTCCAGCACGCGCCGGCTACTGCAGCTCTACTGTCCCGCTGTATTGAAGCGACACCCGGTAATGTGGCGGTTTACTTCCCATCTTTTGCCATGCTTGGAGATCTCACTCCTCGGCTGACCCTCGCCAAGACCGATGAGCTGATGGTGCAGGAGCGCGGCGGTGATGACGCGGCACGGGCGGCAATGCTGACCCGGTTGGCCACTGCAGGTCCACGGGTGGTGCTCGCGGGTGTCCTGGGCGGGGTCTTCGCAGAAGGCGTGGACTTGCCGCCGGGAAGCCTCGACACGGTGTGCATCGTTGGGCCCGGACTGCCTCCGGTTGGACTGGTTCGCGACCTGCTTCGTGACCATCACGAACGGGTGCATGGCGATGGCTTTCGCTATGCGTCACTGATTCCGGGCCTTACTCGGGTGGTTCAAGCGGCGGGGCGTCTGCACCGTCGACCTGAGGACCGCGGGGTGATTGTGTTGGTTGGACGACGTTTCCGCTGGCGCGACATTCGTGAGCTATTGCCGAGTAGTTGGGAGCCGGAGCTGGCCATGGAACCGTCCGATGCCATTGCCACGTTCTTTCACCCGTCAAGCAAGGTTGCGGCCCGCTGATTCGACGGGCGTTAGGGCCCCCGGGCTGGAGTGCGCATGGTGCTATGTCCTCGTATCTATCGATGTCTTGATGCGCGCTGCATCGGTCAGAGGTGCGCGTGAATCGTTTCTCGATAGCCGAGACTGCGCGGCTTGCGGAGCGTCGTCGCCCGTTTGACCGTCTCGAATCCCGCATTGTCCGCAAGTGGCTTGCCAACCCTGAAATGGCCACCCGCGAGCAACTCGAGCAGCTTCGCTATGTACTCTCTTTTGCTAAGCTTACCCAGGTACGAAACGTCGATGGCGTAGACGTAGACGTGGGTGGAATTAACGCTCTACATGCCCTTCATATCCAAGAAGTAGTGGAACAGCGGTGGGCCGACGGCGGCATCCCCAGTGTGCTCAAGAGCCTTGATAATCTGGTGATTCGGACCGCTCGAGCGCGCCGTGCCGCACTCGACCACCTTCCTTTGGACCGTGACTCTCTGGAAGCGGAGGTCACTACCCGTGTCTTAGCCGTCGCTAGTGGTGGCGGAGGGGGCGCTGGCTACGTCTACCCTGGCGTGTATGAGTCGCTGGAACGCAATGGCATGCAGCCTTCGCTGATGACCGGAACGTCGATTGGCTCGCTGATGGCCATGTTCCGCTGCCGCTTCGCTCGGTACGACCCGGCACCGATGATTGCCGCGGCACGCAGTCTGGCGTGGAGCAAAGTGTTCCGAGTCATGGAGGCTAACAGTCGCTACGGCTTGCCGGCGACCTTGCGGTTGTACCTGCAACATGCCCTGGGTCATCTGTTCCGCCATCCCGAAGGGCGGGCGCTGCGCTTGAGCGATCTGGGTATTCCGCTCTACGTGGTCGCTACCGGAATCACCGTCGACGCCCTCAAGCATGATGTTGACTACTATGAGCACTTCATCGACCGCGACTTGTCGCGTGCCAGCGGCTTCAGTGTACGCAGCGCCATTAAGACTATCGGTATTCTGCGGGAGTTCCTCTCGCAGCGCGACGCACTGCGAACCGTCGCTCTAGGGCGAGCTGAGGGCACTCAAGACTTTGACGTGTTGGACGCTGCTGGCTTTTCGGCCGCCATCCCGGGTGTCATCCACTACGACGTCATCCGTGATGACCCACGCATGCACCGCATCTTGGACAATCTGTACTCCGACTTTGGCATCAGCCGACTTGGAGAGGGCGGCATGGTGAGCAATGTCCCAGCGCGCATTGCCTGGGAGTCGGTGGTGTCGGGCGATGTCGGGCGTCGCAATGTTCTGGTTCTAGCTCTGGATTGCTTTGCACCCAATCGCCGAACACTCGCTTGGCTACCGCTACAGCAGTTGGTGCGAAGCGCCAATGTGGAAGCGGACCGGAAGTTTGCAGACTGCTACCTGACGTTCAAGCGCGTACCCTCTCCGGTGAACTTGGTGCCCACTCTGAAGGGGGTGTTCCAGGCCATGCGCTGGGGTCGGGAGTCCGTGGCACCGAAGCTACCCTATCTCAAAGAGATGATGCGGCCCATCGGCGTGATTCCAGAGCTCGCGCCTCCGAAATAGGCGGCTAGTGCTCCATCCGGTCCATGAGATGGAGGATGGCGTCGTGGATGTCTGCGTTGGTGCCGCAGACGCCGATGTGCAGCGGGTCGACATTGTCGAATGCGTAGGGCTCACCCTTACCATTGCTTGCGCGACCGCCAGCAGCGCTGATGCACGCGACGCCTCCAGCGAGGTCCCACGCATTGCGCGGCTTCGGCGTGAACGAGGCTTCGGCCTTTCCAGCGGCGACGAGGCCGAACTTGTACGCCACCGAGCCCATTGGTGTGAGGGTGGCGCGTCCGGCGAGGTCGTCGAACCAACCCTTCTTGTACTCCGAGCGGCTCACCAGAAGCGTTGCCCCTTCAATCTTGCCGTGGTCAGAGACGGTGACGGGCTCGCCATTGTAGGTGAAGCCTTCGCCGATGGCACCGGCAAAGAGCTCGCCAGTAGCTGGGTTCAACAGCACACCGAGTGTCGCCACTCCGTCGATTACCAAGCCAATCGAGACGACGAACTCGGGAATCTTCAGAGTGAACTCACGGGTGCCGTCGAGCGGGTCCACAATCCATACGCGCGCTTTGTTCAGGCGGCTTCCGTCGTCTTCTACTTCCTCGGACAGGTAGCCGTCATCGGGGAAGGCACCGCGAATGACCTCGGCGATGACGCGGTCGGCAGCTAGGTCGGCCTCGGTGAGCGGACCCTTGTCGCCTGCTTTGAACCTCACCTCAAAGTCCTCTTGGTTGTAGACCGCAAGAATGGCTGTGCTGGCCTTTTGAGCCGCTTCAATGGCAACGCTGAGTTCGTGTTTCACGGGACCTCCGGGCGGCTGGGCTAACGCGCGAGTGGCGTGGTGGGGAGCTTGCCCGAGCCTTGACACTTGTCTGAGCCTTTGGATGCTCGGGGCACGAGCGGTCCTCTCTTAATCATCGGCTATCGGGACCAGCTTCACGGGTAGGGGAGGGCCGTAACGTTCGTGGAACTGTGGGAGTCGGCGGCTCAGCCGGGCAATTCATGTTGCGACTTACCCGCTCTGACTACTGACTAATGACTGCTGAAAACCCGCTTTACCAGTCTATTATCTCGCTGTTAGAAGGGCCGGCATTCACTGAATTTCGGCTGCACGTAGCGACATGTACAGCTCGATAGTCCCGTTGTTGTCGGTGTCGGCGAGGGAGGTCCACTGGCCCACGCGCTCGAAGGCGTGTGTGCCCTCTACCAGATGGTCGGCGGCACCAATCAACGTGCTTGGCCAGTCCTGACCATTCCAGATGAACAATCTTCCCGCCGCAAGGTCGTCATCCACTGTAGAGTCTGAGGCGCCTACAATGAGCTCGTCGAGGCCGTCCCCGTCGAGGTCGGCGGTGAGGAGCTGCCGGCCAAAATGTCGGGTTTCTGGGTTGAGCGAAGACACGGTCGTGTTTGGGAGGGGAGAGTCGGTGCGAAAGAGAGCGGCTGGGTCGTACAGACGCACATGGCCGGCGCCGCCGTTCTGCCCAGCCACACTCACCGCTAGCCAGACATCATCTTCGGTGCGAAGGGAGCGAAGCTGGTTTCCAAACCACAGGGAGTCGTCGCCACCCGTGGTGCTTCCGCTAATCAATGTGGTTCCACGGCGGAGGGTGAAGCCAGATATCCACTCGATATAGCCCCCGACGACAGCGTTTGGCGCTCCGAGAATGACGTCGGTGAGTCCGTCATCGTTCGCATCGATGTCGCACAGAATGCTGGTGCCAAGTCGTTCGCCGGCTTGGTCTCCGGTCCGCAGTAGTCCCACGCTGGCAATCGGCACAGACCCGTTTGGAAGAGTGGTCAGTGCCGTGGATGGCACCCACCACGCCCCACCTTGTAGCGGCTGGGTATCGGTCAGTGTAGGGGCGCTGATGAGCAGCTCCGGAAGGCCGTCGCCGTCGTTGTCAGAGCACACTTCAACGTCGGCTCCAGTCCGGTCGCCCGGTGTCGCTCCGGTGAGGCGCAGGGCCGCTTCCTCGGTCACTACACCCGTGGCTGGAAGGTCTCGGTAGACACTCACGGTTCCCGTCGACAACATGGCCTCCGGCGCACTGATGACCACCCACTCATCTGTTTGGTTGACCGTGGTCCCGAAGCTCACATCGAGACTCGAAAAGACCAGGCCCTGGGCCAGGTCTGCTAGCGTCTGGTCTCCGAACGGTGGATCGATAGCCACAACCCGTTGGGCATCCGGTTGACCCAGCAGCGTGCGCCGATTGTGTGCTGACACCTGCCAGCCAACGCCCTGAGAGGCCACACCGCGAATGCTACTCGTGGCGTCTGTCAGCGGGTTTGGCGACTCGGACCATCGGTTGGGAACGTGTCCCACCAGGAGCGTGGTTTCCCATGTTGACTCGCATGTTGGACCGGTGCACGTGTCCGTACATCCAGATGACAACAGGGCCAGAGTCAGGGCCAGCGGAAAGTGGAGTTGGGTAGTGGCCGTACGGTCGAACAATGGGGGTCGGGGAGGGGGGGGGCATCGCTCCTAACGGGTTGACGAGTCGGGAGGTCGAAACCCGGTGTCGATGCGTGTTGGAACCGGGGCAGGGACGCAGTGACCCGAGCCAAATGGCGTGGTTCTGACATCATCTGCAAGACCCTTGGACGTGGCCAAAACAATTCCGGGTCACGGCCCTATACGATGCGGCCGTTGCCGAATCACTTCATGCCGAAGGCTTGTAAATAGGACCGATGTCACTAGAACTCCGGGAAGTCTGTGACAGATTCCGGGAGGCGCTGTTCCAGCAATTTACCGTCTGTGGAGCGCTGCTGGAATAGGACATCGGAAGCCTTGATGTGAACAACATCTTTCAACCGCTAGGGAGCAGACGGTGTCGCACTCACTCGCGTAGCTCCTCAAGCACAAGTGGCCGACTCGCCGTTTTGATAGGCGACTCAGCCAACCATTACGTTCTTGGAGGCGAACGTTGTAGCTTCCCGGTCCTACAGACCGGAGAAGGAAGTAAGCTTGCGCGTCACGATGAGGTCGTCTTCCGAGGGCGCGCCACCAGAGCCACCTTGCTGGGCGGTCGTATCAAACGCTTTCTCTTCTACGATACCGATGCCATCGACGTACCAAATCTGGCGGGTCGTGGTTGTGTCAGAGCTTCCGCCGAATCCGAAGAGGTCACCAAAGATATCACCGATTCCGGGAATCCCGGTACCGCCGCCGAGCCCGCCGCCGGCCTCTGACCAGAGCTCGGTGCGAATATCGATGATTTGGTACGCGTACCAGGTGGTCCCATTGACGTCGCGGTTGCCCGCACCAATGACCGTGAGTTCTCCTTGTACCGTGATGCATGTCGCATCATTTTCGGCAAGGCCCGCTTCGCTCATACAGTTGGGCGTTCCACCGCCACCGCCGCCTAACAGATCGAGGATAGCTCCAAGGTCATCGCCTTCGCGGACCGTCATCAGCTCATACTCGTAGGTGATTAGGGCGCCTGATTCAAGTGCATCCGCGGTGGGAAGGTAGACGGCGCCTACGTCAATTGTACGAGTAGCATTCAGCGACGTTGGCAGGGGGAGTCCTGGGAACAGTTCAATCTCGGCCGTACCCTCAACGTCCTCACCCAAACGAATAGCTTGGCCATTCGAGCAGTTCCGGTAGCTCGTAAGAGTGATGGGATTGGTTCCACCAGTTGGGGTAATCGTGCTGTTTACGATGTACGCCGGTTGACCGTTGGGGGCTGTACCCAGGCCACCTGGTGTTTGGACTTCGGTACCGATGGTGCCTTCGTAGTTGGTCTCGTAGTTCCGAGTCCAGCCCGTCTTGTCCAGCGGGTCCGCAGCGTGACAATCGCTGGCGACGCCGGTCACACCGGTGTCTGTATCGGGATCTGTGTCGTCCTCAACGTCTGTGTCGACATCGGTTCCGTCCACACCGCTGGTGTCAGCGTCCGAACCAAGGTCGGCATCAAGGAAGCTACTGCCACTGTTGTCACAAGCGGCAAAAGCGAGGGCAACAGTCAAAATCGATACGGTGCGCATAAAAACTCCAGGGTGTGTCGGCCGCAAGAACAGCGACACACGGGCTACAAAGCCGGCGGAGGGTATCATGCGCCTTTCACGACCCGCAAGGAGAGTCTGTGTCTACTGACCTCGTGATTACCGAGATTGACGCGCTTTACACAATGGACGACGACTCGGGAGTTGGAGAACAGCGGGGGGCCGCCGTCGCAATCCAAGATGGCCTGATCCGTTGGGTGGGGCCGTCGAATGACGCACCGACTGGCACTATGACGGTATCTGCCCGTGGATGTGCGGTCCTTCCCGGCCTGATTGACTGCCACACCCATGCGGCATGGGCTGGAAGCCGAGCAGTCGAGTGGGAGCAGCGATTGGCGGGGGCGAACTACTCGGAGATCCTAGAAGCAGGTGGCGGCATTTTGTCGACGGTCCGCACGTCACGCGAGGCGAGTCTCGATACGCTGACCGCGCTCACCGCGGCACGCCTCACGCGGATGCGATCCCGTGGTGTGACCACAGCGGAAGTAAAGAGTGGCTACGGTCTGAATCCACAGGACGAACTCAAGCAGCTGAGAGCCGCACATCAGGCGGGCAAGCAGGCGGATGTGGATGTTCTTGGGACATTCTTGGGGGCGCACACCGTTCCTGCCGAATGGCGACACGACCGCAAACGCTACATCCAACAGGTGATGGTCGAGCAGATTCCGAAGGTCGCACAGCTAGCCCGATTCATTGATGTGTATGTGGACCGCGGCGCCTTCACGGTCGACGAGGGACGCGCCATTCTTGAGGCTGGTGCCAAGTTTGGACTCATCCCGCGCATCCACGCCGAACAGGTCACCTACACGGGTGCGGCCGCGATGGCCGCTCAGCTTGGAGCGTCTTCTGCTGACCATCTGGAGCAAATCGATGCAGCTGGCATCGCAGCGATGGCCGCATCTGGAACAGTGGCGGTCTTGCTGCCTGGCGCCATGCTGACATTGCGCGACCCCAGCCCCCCGGTCGCGGCGTTTCGCGAAGCCGGAGTGCCCATGGCCATTGCGTCAGATCTGAACCCCGGAACCAGCACTGTCTACGACCTGTGGGCCTGCGCCACACTGGCTTGCTGGCAGATGCAGACGACGGTAGCCGAGGCGCTTCGCGGCATCACGGTAAACGCGGCTCGAGCGCTGCGGTTGGACGACCGGGGTGTGGTGCGGGTCGGGCTGCGCGCTGACCTCGTCGTCGTGGAACCAGCGCCCGGGGAGCCGGTGACCGCGGGAGGGCTGGTCCAGCACCTAGGCGGAAATACTATCCGCCATGTCATTCGCGGCGGGCGGCTTAGCTGACGCGGTTTTTGACTTCTTCGGCGTCTTGGATGGCGTCCTTTGACAACGTCTTAGGGGGCGTGTCGCTGCTGTCGAGGTCCGAGATGCCCTGCTGACCTTCGCGGAAGCTCTTGAGACCTTCGCCTAAGCTACGGAACACCGATGGCAGTTTTCCTGCTCCAAAGATGACAAGCACGAGAAGAAGGATGAGCAGAAGCTCGGGGACGCCGGGAGCACCGATTGCGACTGGGATGAGCATGGAAGACTCCGAGTGATAGGCAACCCTATCGTGGGGCGTTGCCGATGGCCATTTCAGGGAAGGGGACCTGCCACACGCCGTGTTCGGTGACCCATCCCGTGATGAGATCGGCCGGGGTCACGTCGAACGCGGGATTGTGGACGGGAACGTTCGCCGCCCACACCACACCCTTGTGGCCCAGGACTTCACTGGCGTCGCGTTCTTCGATGGGAATCTCGGCACCGGTTGGGCAGTCACGGTCCAGAGTGGAGGTGGGCATGCCGACGTACATGGGAATGCCGTAGTGCTTGGCCAAGATGGCGAGCTGGAGGGTGCCAATCTTGTTGGCGACGTCTCCGTTTGCGGCCACCCGGTCGCACCCAACGATGACGGCGTCTACCGCGCCGCGTGCCATGAGACTGCCAGCGACGCTGTCCGCGACTAGAGTGCAGTCAATGCCGTCTTCGAGGAGTTCATAGGCAGTTAATCGCGCACCCTGTAGGTACGGGCGGGTCTCACCTACCCAGACGTGGGTGGGACCACGAAGGGCAGCCGATCGCGCAATGCCAAGAGCTGTTCCCCAACCGCCGGTTGCGAGCGTGCCCGTGTTGCAGTGGTGGTAGAGGTTCTTTGCACTTCCCAACGCGTCTGCCCCGAACTCGCCCATCCGCTTGTTGATAGCGATATCTTCTGCGTGGATGGCGAGGGCTTCAGTCTCCCACTGCTCGGTGGGCGTGGCCAGCATGCGCTGTACTCCCCAACGGAGGTTGATCGCGGTCGGTCTAGAGTCGAGCAGGGTTTGCGCGGCCTGGTGAAGATCTTCGCCACTGCGTAGAGCGAGGACCATGCCGTAGGCAGCTGTGATTCCGATGGCTGGTGCACCGCGGACGACCATGTCGTGGATCGCGTTTGCCGTGTCCGTCGCGGTTGTACAGTCCACCCACTCAACGACGGTGGGAAGTACGCGTTGGTCGAGCAAGGATAAACCGTGAGCGTCGAACCGAATGTGTTCAAGCATGAAGCCCCTAAACAGCCGTGTGGCGCACCCCGGTGGCTGGGGTCCGGAGAACCCCCCCCGCGCAACGGCCCACCGCGAAGATGGAGGAGACGCAAGAGCTTTGCCAGAGAACTGCCGGCGAAGGGGGCTGCTCGGGACACCCAAGGGTGTCACACGCTACACACTATCCGTGATCAGGGGTGCGCTTGGTAAGAAACTTGTCACCCCTCGTATGATCTGCTGGCTAGGCGGAGAAAATTCCACCGGTCTGCGATCGCACTGTTATGGTTGGGATGTAGCAAGCTTGTCTTGCGTAGACCTTCACTCCCGCCCCCGTGTGTGGATGCCTTCGGGCGACCATATGAGGAGCATGGTGGGCGGGAGCATGGGTCCGCGGGCAGCATCACGGGTCTTGGAACACGGCACCATTGCCGCTGTGGCGGTATGCACGCCAAACCGCCTCAGCGCCATGCCGGCGGACTTGGTGCGACGCTATGA
>JBLHSN010000194.1:0-11189 GCA_047626195.1 Myxococcota bacterium | reverse complement strand
CATGGAACGGGAAACCGCGCCACACGCCGAATCCTCCGGCACATGTTCTCCCCCGAACGACTAGTCCCGGCTTCCCCGCTTTTGTGGGGAGCCGGGCTTGTTCGTTGGGACTCGCGCTTCCGAAATGACGCGCTACGCAGCGCCGCCGAACTGCCGCTCAACCAACCGCTTGTACAAGCCGTCCGCTTCGATGAGTGCATCGTGCGTTCCCTGCTCCGCCACCTGCCCATCTGCCAGAACCACCACTCGGTCAGCATCTCGCACAGTGGACAGGCGATGGGCGATGACGAGCGTCGTGCGTCCCTCCATCAACCGGTCTAGCGCTTCTTGAACCAGGTGCTCACTCTCCGAGTCCAGCGCACTCGTGGCCTCGTCCAGAACCAGAATAGCCGGGTCTTTCAGGACGGCACGCGCAATCGCGATTCGCTGTTTCTGACCGCCGGACAGACGTACGCCGCGTTCCCCAACCAGCGTTTCGAACCCTTCCGGAAAGCCATCTACAAAGTCCAAGGCGTTTGCAGCAAGGGCCGCAGAGCGCACCTCGCCTTCGGACGCTGTGGGCTTGCCGTAGCGAATGTTCTCGGCAATGGTCGCTGCGAACAGAATCGGCTCTTGGCTCACAACCCCCACATGGTGGCGCAACGAGCTGGGCTGGAGGGTCGTCAGATCACGACCGTCAATGCTGATGCCACCTGAATCGGGGTCGTAAAAGCGCGACAGCAGAGCAGCGACCGTCGACTTTCCAGACCCGGAGGGCCCGACCAACGCCACAACATCTCCGGCGGCAAGCGTCAGGTTCAATCCGCGTAGGACAGGAGCGTCGGGGCGAGTCGGGTAGGCAAACTCAACGTTCGTGAGCACCACATCACCGCTGACGCTGTCCAAGATCTCTCCGTCTTTCGTCTCTAGGTCGCTGTTCCGATCCATCAGATCAAAGACACGCTGCGAGGCTCCAATAGCGCGCATAAAGTCACTGTACAAGCCAGACAGAGCCCCCAAAGACACCGCAACGAGGCCGGTGTAGATGAGGAACGCCGTCAGGTCGCCCACAGTCATGCGGTCTTCGATGACCAGCGAGCCGCCCCACCACACCACCAAAGCGATAGTTGCAAAGCCAGCAAAGCCAAGCACACTCTGGAAGATTCCCATGGCCAAGGCCCGCCGTGCAGCGAGCTGGTACGACGTGTCCACCGCCTGTGCGTAGCGAGCCCCCTCTTGTTCTTCCCGAGCAAACGCGCGCACCGTACGGACACCCGAGATGGCTTCCTCCGCAATGGACGCAGACAGTGCGAGCGCGTCCTGTACTTTGCGCGACAGCGACCGCAGCCAACGCCCGTACACCGCAGCACTGATTGCAATGAGCGGCACTACGGCAATGGCCACAACCGTCAGGCGTGGGCTCATCCACAGCAACATCACTGTACCGCCCACCGCGCCGACAATGTACCGCAGCCCCATCGAAACGTTCACCGTCACGGTGTTCTGTAGAACCGTGGTGTCCGACGCGAGTCGGTTGGTCAGCTCTCCCGTACGGCTCTTGTCGAAGAAGCCGATTTCCTGGCTCAAGATGGACATGAACAAGCGGTTGCGAAGACGGGCGACCACCCGCTCACTGGCCACCGTAAACAGCCAGGCCCGAACTGCGCCGAACACCGCCTGAATAATGAACATGACGACCAGCGCAATGGCCGCATAGTTCAGCATGCTGGCATCGCCGTCTGCGACGATGGTGTCCACCAGCCACTTGATGGCCTGCGGGTACACTAGCGACATGCCCGACGAGATGAGCAACGCCACAGTCGCAACCGTTAGTAGCGGGGCCTCCGGCAGTGCAAGGGACAGGAGACGACGGGTAGTGTTTTTATTTTCGGACATCGCACGCAACTACGCACACGTCTGCTCGACGCAACCCGCCAACCCGCTGCAGCGTTGCGAGACACTGATTTTTCACGGGACCCATCGATGGGGGTGCGCGACCGTTCCACAGCCAAGATAGCGAGTAGAATAAACAGACTGCAGGTCAACGCAGGCGATGAGCCTGTGCGTCGACAGGCCGTTACGCGCCATCCGGCAGTCCACTCTGGACACGCGTTCTTCGCTCGCTGTTCACTACGAAACGACGGTCACGCTGGCGTCTTCATGTCCTGGCTTTTATCGGCCGTGACTCACCCTGGGACATTCTCCGATGCACACCGTCATCATTACCGGCGCTTCTTCCGGCCTGGGCGCCGGGTTGGCGCGAGAATTCGCCAGCCGTGGGTACGCCGTCGGCGTGTTGGCCCGGCGAGAACCAGAGCTTAAAGGCGTGGTCAAGAGTATCGAAAAATTAGGCGGGAAAGCCGCCTATCGCGTGGGTGATGTCACCGACAAGGATGGGCTAGCGAGCGCGATTGCGTCTCTGGAAACCGAGCTTGGCACCTGCGACTTGCTCATCGCTAATGCCGGTGGCGGCGAGCCCATGCCCGTCTCCGCCTTCAATCCAGACCTCATCAGCCGGATGATGCGGGTCAACTACGACGGTACGGTCAACGCCATTGCCGCAGTTCTCCCGGCCATGATGGCCCGTGGCAGCGGCCATATCGCTGCTACTAGCTCGCTCGCGTCCTACCGAGGGCTCGCTCCTGGCGGACCCTACTCTGCAGCCAAAGCAGCGGTGTCTACGCTAATGGAGTCGCTGTCGGTCGAGCTTCGCCCCCAGGGTATTGCTGTCACCACCATCCATCCGGGGTTCGTCCGCACACCCGGCACCGCCGACAACGCGCACCCCATGCCGTTTCTAATGGACTTAGACGACGCCTGTCGGACCATGGCGAATGGCCTCGCCCAGCGCCGCAGAGAAGTGAACTTCCCGTGGACCACCGCTTCGCTGATGCGCGCAGTACGTCAGCTTCCACGTTGGTTCTTCGAGCCACTGCTCAAGCGGGCCGCCAAGCTCTAACGCGTCTACTCGCCGTCGGTAGACTCAGAGGCTTCGACGCCGTTGGCCAGGTCAACCGCGGTGAGTGTGAATCCAACCACGACACCTGCAAGGCCTACGTACCAGCCAACGCCCATGAGGGAGTCCCCGAACAGAGCGACGGCTCTGGCCGGCAAGGTGCCGTGCTGTAGGACACCTCCGAGAACGTTGAATGGAATTCCTATGACGGAAATGACCCCCAAAAGGGCGAGTCCAACGGCGACGACCAAGAGATTGCCGAGCTTGGGCGACTTGCTCTTCTGTAAGAAGACAAACACCGCAAGGCCTATGAAGACCAAGGCGGTGATGAGCGTTCCGACGACACCAGGTACGATATAGGAAATGGAGATAAGGACCTCACCTTTGGGTTGGCGAACCCTACCAGAATCGGTCCTTCGTCATGTCAGTCGTCCAGCTTGCGAATATCGAAGGACACGCTCAAGGCCTCGTCCAACGCGAGTAGCTTCTCGAAGAAGACCGCTTGGCCCTGAAGCGGAAGACTCACCGCCACCGGGGTGGCTCCTTGCCCAAGTGCCCCGGCATTCCCTTGTGCGACAGCGCCGTTCTGCATCTGCGGGGTGAGCGTATCGATGGTGTAGACATCGCCGCGCGAGATGGGGTTGGCGAGCCGCTCCACCCAACGCAGAGACCCTTCCGCTTTATTGCCTTTGACCTTGGCTTCGTCCGGTACGAACACCGTCCAAGCCACATAGGTGCTCGGCACATCGGCGGTCGGTAGGGTGGACGAGAACCGCGCGGAGGACCCATCTGCAGATTCGGTGTCTTGCACGTACACCACTTCCACATCGAAAGCGGCGAGTGCACCACCTTGGGCTTGTGACCGAATCAACGGCAACAGCACGCGCCCCTCGACGTCTTGTGCAGGCTGAACGGCACGTCCTCCAACCGAAGCCGACCACAGGACAGCGTCATCTGGCAGGTCGAGTCGTAGATACTGCTTTCGGTTGTTGCGTACTTGGTAGGCAACGCTGGTCAACTGGCGACCATCCGGTGTCCACATGGTTCGCGCTTGTGTTTGGTCGAGCAAGGTAACGAGGACGTCGACCTCGGCATGCTGAGTGACCACGAGCGGAATCTGCGCGTCATCTGCCAAATACTTGTAGCCGAGCAAGACGGGCTGGTCGGTGATGCCAAGGATGCCAGCAGGCAGCGCACGAACATCGACCGGCGTTGCTGACACCACAGTTCCAGCGTCGATTTCGAGGTTGCCGCGTGACTCCACGCCGACCCAACCCTTGCTACGTTCTACGCCAGTCGGCACCACAATCGGCGCAGTGGCGGTGGCACTGCCGTCGCCAATGACCTGCTCGAGGCTCAAGGTCAGTGGGTAGCTCCCTTCGGCCAAATAGTTGAGCTGTACCGTCAGCAGTCCTTCCGAGACCGACCAGTCACGGATGCCAGCGCCCTGAACATCCAGCAGTGTCGCGCCGTCTGGAATCTGCGCGGTGAGTGAATCCACGCCAGCAAACAGGATGGTGTGCTCGATAGTGCTGGTCGCTTGAAGCAAGCCATCCCCAATTCCGACCAAGGTGTACACTTCGGCGTACACCCGTGGCTCATCTTCGACCGCAGTCTCGGACTGTGCGCGCTGCCACGTCAACGCCAACGACCCAGAGGACGGTAGCGACGCTTCAAGGACCCGTTCCCCACCTCGGGTTCGGACGTCTTGCAAGCGCGCATTGGCCACCTCGAACGATAAGTCTTCGTCATCTGGAACGACCAGAGAGACTTGGGTTGCCCCAGCGCTGGGCATCTCGAAGGCGAAGCCCGACTGCCCGGAGGTGGTCTGCACATCGACGGCGAAATCAATGGTCAGATCAAACGGCCCCTTTTGGTCGGTGAGCAAGGTGTACTTGCCGTTTTCGATGTCAATGGGTGCCGGACGACCGTTGATTCGTGCCTCGCGGACCGCAACCGACAGCGGCAACAGTGGGACGCGGACCAGCGGGTCATCACTGAAGGCTTCGATGCGGTAGGTCGCGCGGAAGGTCGCGGCGGTCGGGACATCCCCGTCCATGACCACACGTCCTTCGTAGCTGGCGTTGGAGATCCCGAAGTTCCATGGCGCGTCTGGTTTTGGGGTCGGGCGAGTGCGCGACGATTCGTACAGCTGCAAGAACTCTGGCAGCGTCATGGTGACGATGTCAGGGGTTTGAGCGTGAGCGGGCAGCGCGGCCAACAGGCAGACGGACAAGAGCAGTGGCCTCAACGGGACCTCCGGGGGTGAGTGAGTTTGGCGTCGATGTCGATGGCGAATGGGGTGCTTTCAGGCAAAAGTAAGCGCTGATAGCGGACGATCTGGCCAGCAACGGGGATGTCGAGGGACAGGGCAGATGCGTGGACCTCGACCTGCTTAAAAGAGGGCGGAGCTGAACTCTGGCGCCGGCCGAACAATCCGCCACGGCCTCGCCTTGAGCGGTCTGACTGAACCCCATCGATTGTCGAGACCACACGGGAAATAGCACCCGATTCCATCCCCGTGCCGACAGATAGACGCGTCTTGCTCAGCCATATGCGTCGTTCCAGGAGCGTCATGCGTGGGTCGATGCTGCCGACGCCCGAGACATCAGAACTGTCGCCAACGGCGCCAAACCCGCTACTGGAATCCCCGCCGGACCCACCGCCACCAGCGCCGACGCCGTACACCCCCAATCCCGAGCTCTCGTCTTCGAGGAACCAAGGCACGCCTTCCACATCAAACGGCGTCTCCGAAGACACTTCCCACGGTAATTTGTCGGTCTCTGGAACACCGCTCCAGCGACCCGCATCTTCAGACGCTTGTCGCAGCTGAACACGAAGCCGCTCCACTTCTTCGAGCTCCTGCTTCAACGCGGCGTTGCCGCTGCTGACCTCCACGCCATCGCTCTCGAGCAACGACAAGGTCTCGCCCATCTCAACGGCCGCCTGGTAGTAAAAGCCGGAGGTCGCATAATCACCACGCTGCTCGGCAGCGCGGGCGAGCTGCTGGGCTTCGACCCATGCACGTTCCTGCACCTGGGAGCGTGCTTGCGCTTGGTCGCGAATACGCCGTGAAAGAGACGCGTCGGCGTCTTCAGAGCCGCCGAGAACGACAGCGATATTCGACTCCAATCGATAGATGTTCGGGTTGCTGGCCCCGAGTGCCTCCAGTCCATCGAGCTTCTCTTGGGCCCGACGAAAGTCGTTGCTCATCCAGGCATCAACGGCGTCTTGGTACAGCGCGTCAGCCTGGGCAATACCCACGTCTCCAACCCCAAATCCGTACGTGATGCCGTGCCCTTCACTGAACGCATCGATACGGTCACCACCGTCATCGTGCCGGTCTTGGTAGTTGGGCGGCAACACCAAGGTCACCCGCGCGACCTGCACTGGGGCCTCCACTACAGGCAGACGCAATGAATGCTGCTCGCGCATCTCCCAGTCGGGCGCCTGTCCGAGAAGCGACACCTCCACCGGGAAGGACAACAGTCCTTCTACCGTCTCGATGCTCCGGGTGAGAGGAACTAACCACGCATCGCCATCGGCGATGGGCAGGGCCGGCTCGTTCCCAACCTGAACAGCGAACAACCGCATCCCGGGGGGAGGAGAGATGCGGAGATGGGAGGCGCGCTCGTTTCGAACTTCCAACAGGCCCCGAACAAGGGACCGGCCTTCGGCGGTGGTTGCTAGCCGCCAATCCGCCACGTCAACAATGACCGGGGGACCCGCAACAGGCGTAAACGTCAGCAGAGTCAACGTTCCGGACAATGCGCTACCACCAACGAAGCTTGCCTGGGGAGCGCCGTCGGTAAGCCCTCGACCCCAGGCCGGGACGTCCGCCCGCGGGACCGCACGCCATCCATCCAGATCCGTGGACACCGTGATGTCGCCCGTCCGCGCTACCTGAAGGGCAGACTCGGTTCGAAAGACATCCAGCACCTCAATCTGCGGCACCGGTAAGCTCTCACCAACGGTCATCACCCAGCGCAGTTCGACCGACGCCGAGTCCGTCACCGCATCCACCAACGGAATGTCGAAGACGTCTCCCTGACGGGTCCACTCGCCAAGATTGAGTCCACTGACTTGTATGTCAGACCCAAGACCCAAAACCCGCACCCGAATACGGTCGATGCTGCCCGCCCGAACCACGGAACGAATGCGAGCACTGCCGACAATCGCGCCTTCCTCGACGGTGAGGCCGATAGCGACTTGCCCGGTCGCCAAATCACCACGCTGCTGACCGACAACCGGCTTGGGCCCTACGAAGAGCTCTCGCGCACCGGTATAGGTCACCCCATCGACCGTCACTGAGAGTCCCGCAGCCGTCGTCACAGACAATGCGTCATCCAGGCCGTGTACCGTTCCCGTTGCCGCTGCGAGCAATTGAATACCGGCGAGCTTAGGTATCCAGCCGGACAACACCACGGTGTGCTGTCCCGTACCGGACACAACCGCTGTGGCTTGGGGTGTGGCCAGGCCGGAGCGAACCGCACCGTCGACGCTCAAGGTGTCGACGTGAACATCGCCTTCAGTCAGCGTCAGGGAGCGAGGAACGTCATCCCAACACTGCACTTGCCAGGTGGCGACCACCAAGACGCCGTGGTCAACAACGGACATCTCAACATTCCGCGAGGTCACAAGGAAGCCGGAGGCTGCAACGTCTTGTGTGGGGTCTTCCCACAGCGCAGCCAGCGTCGTCCCGTCCATCTGCACAGTACCCGCTAAGGCCATCGCTGCTGACAACAAGCTCCACACGTAAAAACCTCCAATCGCGTTGCAACGCTCAAGACAGCCAACCCTTACATCGGGTTCCACAAAAAGATGTGCACCGGCGTAAGCATTCCGTAAACGGCAACCTTCACATCGCTCGCTCATAGGCTAAGGCGAACACGTTTCGGAGGGAGCCCCAATGGCCATCGACATCGCAGCAGTTCTAGACGGATGCGACGACCTCGCAGCTCGCACACCCAACGCCCTTGCCCGCGGCATGGAAGGGTCCGCAATTTTGGCGATTGCAAGCGCCGTAAACGTGCTTTCTGACCGCGGCGTGGACATCGCAAACTTCACCGTGGGTGACTTCAAACCCAGCCAGTTCAGCATTCCGCCTGCGCTCGCTGACGGAATCACCAAGCACCTCGAAGCCGGCAACACCAACTACCCGCCGGCCATCGGTATCCCTGAGCTGCGAGCAGCGGTTCGAGCCCTATACAAACGCGACCTCGGTCTGGACTATCCGGAAGGATGTGTCCAGATTGGTTCGGGTGCACGCCCGCCGCTGTACGCCGCTTTCATGACGGTTCTAGAGCCCGGCGACATCATGGTTTACGGAGTTCCAAGCTGGAACAACCCGTACTACGCCTACCTCAATGGCGCGACAGCAGTGGGCGTGGAGACCCGGGCAGAGAACGGGTTCTTGCCAACGGTTGAAGACCTTGCGCCGCACATGCGCCAAGCCCGACTCATCTGCCTGAATAGCCCGCTGAATCCAGCCGGCACCGCCATGACCAAGGAGCAACTCCAAGCGATCTGCGAAGCCATCGTTGGTGAAAACCGGCGTCGTTCCGTCATCGGTGACCGCCCCTTAATCTTGCTGTACGACCAAGTGTATTGGCAGCTTGTGTTCGGCGGTACCGAGCACTTCACCCCGGTAGGCTTGGTACCCGAAATGGCTAAGTACACCGTGTTCATCGACGCCATCAGCAAGTGCTGGGCCGCGACTGGTGTGCGCCTGGGTTGGGCGGTCTGCCCGCCGTGGATGCGCGACCGTATGAAGCCTCTGATTGGGCACATGGGCGCCTGGGCTGGGCGTGCCGAACAGCACGCGACCGCCGAGCTACTCGCCGAACCGGAACGGCTGGGTACCTGGCCGGCCGACTTCACTGAGCAGGTTCAAGTCCGCCTCAAAACGCTGCGGAGTGGCCTGTTAGCAATGAAGGCCGATGGTCTACCTGTGGACGCTCTCGAAGCGCAAGGTGCGCTGTACTTGACTGTCAAGTTCGCCCTGCTCGGCAAGACCCTGCGCGGTCAGCCCATCTCAACAGACGACGACATTCGCCGGTACCTACTCGAAGAGACCCACACCGCCATCGTCCCGTTCACCGCATTCGGCATGACCAACAATACCGGTTGGGTGCGGTTCAGCATTGGTGCGGTCTCTGTAGAAGATATCGAAGCTAGCTTGGGCCGAATTCGGACAGCACTGGTGCGAGACTTGGCTGGGTAGAGGCGACTCGCCTGCCCCCTTGGATCGGAGCGTCGCTGCAGAATAGACCGCTAGGCCTGCCGCTTCATCGACGCGGCAGCCGCAACTTCTGCAGAGGCGCGCGCACGATTCTTGGCATCTGACTCGGCTTGTTTCAGCTCTTCGAGCGCAAGCCGGTCAGACTTCGCGGCTTCCAGTGCCAAATTTCCTAGCGGGTCTACGATTTCTGCTGCTTGGTCATGAATCACACGACGACGGGCCTGGTTTGCTCTACGTCGAGGCTGGCAGCGTCTTGAAACAGCTCACCGCGGCGCTGTAATGCGACGAGATGCTCGACTACACGCTGAGCGACGTTCCCCTGCCTCATCTCTTCGAGTAGGTGAACGAGCGACATGGCAGCTCGAATGCCTTGGTTTCCGCCGGTAGCGTGCCAGAGGTTGACCGTTGCTCCGAGCTGAATCTTTTCGGGTAGGACCAGTGCTGCATTTGCCCGAGCCCGCATCCAGCTCAAAACGCCAGGGAGAGCCCACATCATCACAAAAAGCAGTGTGCCCACGGCGACCACATCGCCGACGCCTAGGCCGGTAAGAACGTTCTCAGGTGTTGTGGCCGCATGCCAACCCATGAACATCGTGATGAGAAGCGGGTACACCGCCAGACAAACACCGATCACCCTCACCGACGCCCCGCTAACGCTGACAATGAGTGTTCGAATCGGGTCCGCCAACGCCGACCGCTCAATGTCTGCTAGGCGGCCGATGGCCGGCTGAATCCCGAGCGGCGCATCTTACTTGGACATCGGGCCTCCAGGGTGTTTCTAGGCCGCATCAGTGTCACGTCGAATCGGTACGTCCGTAGCCAGGCTGTAGCCGTCTTCGTCCTTACAGATGATGTCCGATAGGCCCAACATACGGAGCGACGACACGGCAACGCGCACCCGGTGTGCTGCTGAGTCTCCGCGAATCGCTTGGTCCGGCCACCCAATCGTAAACAGCGCGTCCGTCTCCAAGGGCTGGCCGCCGCCCACACGCCGCTCAACCAACGCATCCAAGATACGGCGCATCGCACCACGACGCGACAGGTCGAGCTCTTCGCCGTGTGGGGTTCGTACCCAGCGCGACTCAGCGCCAACCACCCATGCGGCCAGCTCGCCAGAGCCGTCCAGCAGGGTCCGAATCGCATCCACAATGCGCCCTTCCACAGTCCTAGCTCGGCCCGGTGCTTCCTCAGGCTCGGTCACCAGAAGGCTCCAGCGCGCCAATACTTGGTGAGCGGCTTGCGGAGCTGTGGGTCCAACCGAGCGGTGTGCCGCTTGCCACGCGTCTGTGTCGCCAAGAGCAGCCCGAAGTGCCAGTGCGAGCCCATGACGCCAGCCTCGAACATCCAGAGCCATCGTCGCGGCTTCTGCGGCTTCGGGGAGCTCGCCAGAGAGCCAGTGAATGGCCGCCAACAAGCGGTGAGCGTCGGCGCGGTCCGGCACCGACTCCGGCCCCTCCAACAACTCGATGGCGTCCAGGCAGCGAGCACGAGCCGCGGCAAGGTCTCCCTTGAGCACCGCAATCCGCGCTAAGTCCGCATAGACCGCGCCGCGAACGTCGTCATCGTCAGGGTGAAGGCGGGAAAGCAGCGCCTCGGCATCTTCGGGACGGTCGCACAGGATGAACACCCGTGCGAGCTCGCGAACCACATCCGGGTCTGTTGGTGAGAATGCCGCACCGTCACGGGCGAACGTGAGCGCCTGGGTTCGGTCGTCGTCTTCGAGCAGTACGGTGGCACGCCGGGCGTGGATGGCACTGACCAACACTTCGTCGTCTCCTACCAGAGAAAATGCGTCTTCCAGGGTGTCTCCCGGGATGAGGATGGCGCGCACCAACCGGCCACGGACGCTCAGCACGACCGGACAGTCTTCATCATTGGCCAGAGCGTTCGTCAAGCGTTTGCGCTGGTCAGCCACCGTTCCTGCAAGGTGCGGAACACGGGCCAACAGAACGGTCGCCGCGAGGAATGCGGTACGACCTTGTCGATCGGCTCCACAACGCTGCAAGATAGCAA
>JBLHSN010000193.1:0-11255 GCA_047626195.1 Myxococcota bacterium | reverse complement strand
AAGATGCTCCTCGACACCGTCTAACGGACACGTCTCATCAGACACATCGCCGACATAAACGGCATGCACGGACTCAATCGATTCATGCCCGAGACGCCGCACCAGAGCCAAGGTGTGGGCCGCAGCTTTAGACCCGTCGTACCCGACCAAAATGTTCCGAACGCGCTTTCCACCGGCACGCACGAGTAGAGCAGCGCCCTTTACTTCCGCAACGATATGGTTGGCCGTAGCGCCCCCCTGCCCTGGAAAGCGTTCTTCGGTCTCGCCGGTTTGACCCAGCACAATCATGTCGGCATGGCTGGCATGATGCTCCAACCGCTCTTGCACAGCACCATGGTCGAGAACCGTTCGGACCTCAACCCCTGCAGCAGCGCCGCGTGCCTTGACGTCAGCAAGCAACAAGCGGCCGACTTCATCATGTTGTTCGCCAACGTCTTCCGAGACAACCGCAGGCTCGAAGCCTAAGCGTCCAGGAAGGTCCTTCAACAGGTTGCCGGAGGGTTTGACAACATTGACGACGTGCACGGCGGTCAGCTCCATGCGCGACCGCCGCGACGCCAAGTCGATGGCAATCTCGGAAGCATTCCGGGCACAGGTCGACGGCCCCAAGGCCACGATGACTTTCATGATGCGCGCTCCTTCGCAGTGCGGATGCCTGAACTATCACACAGGAGAACATCCGGTTGGGGCCAGCCGTCGTTAGATGCGACGCAACGCCCGGACAGAGTCGATGCGGTGCTGCGCGATAGCAATGGCGGCGCGCACGGGCGGTACACCATCGGCCTCGGCACGGGCAAAGACGTCTAAGGTAGTCTGCTCAATCCGCTCGGCGCGGACCATCGCAGATTGCTGACCGTAGCGTCGCACTTCACCGAACACGCTGATGATGCCGCCGGCATTCACACAGAAATCAGGAGCAAACAGAATATTCCGCGACATCAGGTCAAGGCCGTCCCGTTCGTCGTCCGCCAAGATATTGTTGGCGGCACCGCAAATAATTGGAGCTTTGAGGGTTGGAATCGTCTTGGGATTGATGACTCCACCGATAGCGCACGGAGCGATAACGTCGACATCAGCACTGTAGAAAGCATCGGGTTCCACCGCTTTTCCACCCAACTCAGCGGCGACGGCCCGAGCGCGGTCCATGTCGATATCCGACAAGATCAGCTCCGCACCGGCCTCGGCGAGGTGCCGAGCTAAGCCCATTCCTACACTGCCTACGCCCTGAACAGCAACGCGGCGACCCTTGGGGTCCGAGTTGCCGAAGGTGTGTTGCAGGCACGCCCGTACGCCGAAGTACGTGCCATAAGCGGTGACTGGGCCCGGGTCTCCAGTGCCACCGTCAAGCGGGTGCAAGCCCGACACAAAAGCGGTTTCCTTGCGGACCCACTCCATCTCGACAGTAGTGGTGTTCATGTCTTCGGCAGTGATGTACCGACCGCCGAGGCCTTGAATGTGACGCCCGAGGGCACGAAAGCGTGCTTCGCTATTTTCGCTGCGGTCGCCGATAATGACGCACTTACCCCCCCCCAGATCCAGGCCTGCCAACGCCGACTTCCAAGTCATCGCTCGTGACAACCGAAGAACGTCCTCCAGAGCCTCATCGGTATTGGCGTACTGACGCACACGGCATCCGCCGAGGGATGGGCCCAGCGTAGTGTCGTGAATGGCAATGATGGCCTTCAAACCGCTGGTCGGGTCGTGGCAAAACACAACCTGTTCGTGGCCCATTTCCTGAATCTGCTGCAGGGTATCCATGCGTGCTCCCAAGGGTCGGGAGGACTATCGGACTGCCTGATGACCTGCCGGTCTGAAACAGGTCAGGACTGCACAGGCTCAAACGGTCCGGCCAGCCCCGCCTCAACCCATGCCGCAGGCGCGCCGTCACATCGAGCATCTGCGGCGCAGAACCGGCATGCGTCCCCTTTCACGAACCGCACCACGCTTGGAAAAAACAACAGCGCTTCGTGGCATTGGTGATCGACATCAACGTACCAGCGATTCGCACTACGCCACAGCCGGTGAGGCTCTTTCAATCGACACGCGGGAAGGCCCTTGATGCCAGCCGCAACCCCCATCGATGCCAGGATGTCGCAGGCAGCCTCTGCGGCGCGCGCTGCCTGACCTGCAGGTGGAGGGCGTTCACCAGTCAACGGCCAGGTGAACACCACTCGGTCCGGCCGGGCGTCACCAAGAGCCACGGCCAATGCCGCACACCGAGCGACTCCTTGCGCGTCTAAGGGGACAACTGCCGTGACGTGCGCCGAGTGCCCAGACGCTAAGGCCCCCACAGCAGCCGTCTCTGAAGCCATGCGAACGGGAATGGCCACCGAGGTCACCACCTGCGCGATCGGACTTCGAAGGAACGCCTGTGCGTCACCAGGGGGAAGATGCCGCGTAATGCGTTCGAATCCCATCCCAGGGGCCGCACATAGCGGGGCCATCAACTCCGGGTCCGCCCCGACCCCAGTTCCACTGATTACCAAGGCCGTGCAGCGGCGCTCCCGCACACCACGTTTCGTGCTGAAAAATGCGAGATTGGACGCAAGGCTTTCAGCGGATATCGACGCGGTCGGTTGGGGGGCACCGGCTCCTATACGGCCCTCAAAACGCTCAGTAATGCGTATCTGAAGAATACCTGGTGCTTCCACTGCACCGTTGGCGGTAAACCGCAGCACGCCCTAGCGCACCGATACGCTGGTACAGGCATCCAACTCCCACAACACCTGAAAGTCGGTCAGCGGAATTTGACGCGCTTCGTCGATGTCGTTCCACGGGTTGGGATCCATGGTGATGACGCTACTGGTGACAGTCTCGATGAGCAGCCATTGCGGTGCAACATCTCCGTCAGCATCCCGTTCGAAAATACGCGCCAGCCACGGCAGCGGACGTCCGAACTGAAGCGAGCGAATGTGTTTGAGGCGGGCAGCGCGGTCCCCATCGCCGAGATCTGTCCGGATGCGTTCGGGGTACAGGGCGGTCGCGACGGTCACGACAGCGTCCGGTTCACTTCCGTGCGAGAAGCGTGCCGCGACTGCGTCGACAAGGGCCTCTGCGCCTCCTTCACCCGCCAATAATGCTGTGCATGAGACCGCAATCGGCTCGTCCGAACACGGAACACCAGCCGCGTGCAGGGCAAGGACCCAGGTCGCAAAGGTGAGGTGAGATTGGCTGTCTTGTAAGGTCGCTTGGGGCTGCACTAGAGTCTCCATCCGGTCTGAACGATTATAGCGGCTTTCATGTATCGGTTCCCGCTTCTGCTCTCGCTCTTTGGTTGTACGTCGTCCAACGTTCCGGACCTCACAGTACCGCAGGTCCCCGTGCGAGCGTTCAGCGACGCGAGCGGTCCTGGCACCCAGCACCTCACCGCACGAACGGCCCGACTCACCCTCGCGCAGAGCAATCTTCCAGCGGACACGTTGCTCGAGTCCACATGGACGCTTGGGCCGCTGGCGCCCAGACAGGCCCTCGGAGCAGGTTCGCCCCGTTCCGACTGGCTGTTCCCCCTGCCTTTTGACATTGAAACCATCGATACCCGGTTTCGACCCCAAGGCATGACGGTCTCCATCAACGGCAACGAGCAGGCGTTCGACATGTCGCCGCTCGCTCCGGGCCACACCGGCTGGCGGGTGCGAGATGACGGCATCTTGGTCGTACTCTCCGAGCCTCATGAGACTCTGACCCTGTCAGTCGACTACCCCAGTCTGCTCACTGCCCTGACCCGTCTCAACCTAGATGCGAGTGGTCTATCGGATGTCGACTACTCGACCTACGAACGCACCGTCAAAGACGTCACCACGCCGGGTGTGCTGCTCCCAGCGCCCTCCACTGCCACATGGTCCGTGAGTGTGCCTACCGGCGGCCGCTTTCGTGCGGAGCCGTCTCGACTGAGCTTTGCAGACACCGGTGCCGGAAGCGACGGCGCTACGGTCACCCTGGAGGTCACCGCGGACGGTCGCACGTCGACAGCTGCAACCCGCTCACTGGGCGCTCCAGCACGGTGGTGGTCCCGAACCGCAGAACCGGCGGCTCCCTGGATGGTCGACCTGTCACCATGGGCGGGACAGGATGTAGAGCTGACCCTTCGCACCGAACCCGGCGAAAATTCGGACCACGACTACCTCTTCGTTGGCGCCCCAACCGTGTCCGGACAACCCGAGAGTGCTCCCCGACGCGTCATTGTCATAGCCGTGGACACGCTGCGTCCAGACCATTTGGGCGCCTACGGATACCCACGTGACACCTCTCCAGAGCTGGATGCGCTCGCCGAGACATCGGTGGTATTTGACCACGCATGGGCACCCGCTCCCCGAACACGCCCCTCCTTTCGTTCAGCCTTCACCGGACGTGGCGCTCTAGAAGCGGTCGGCTCACCCAACATCGCCGAGACCTTCCAACAAGCCGGGTTCGCCACAGGTGGCATCGTCGCCAACATCCACCTGTCTACACGGTTCGGCTTCAACACGGGCTTTGACCACTGGGCCTTGTCATCGTCGACCGATGCTGAGCCTCAGGTCGACGCCGCCTTGGCCTGGCTGACCGAGCACGAACATGAAGACAGCTTCTTGTTCCTCCACCTGATGGACCCCCACCTCTTCTACAGCGCCCCAGAGCCCTACGACACCCTGTTTGACGAGGTCGTCGACGACAGCATGCCGCGTCGCTTTAACCGTTGGAAGGTACTGGACTGGATAGCGGAAGGAACACTGACCGAGCAGCGCAAGGCCTACATCCAGTCTCTGTACGACGGCGAAGTTGCCTACATGAGCTCCCAGGTTGGCCGACTCCTGGAGGGCCTGGATGCTCTGGGCCCCAACACCACCGTGGTCTTCCACACCGACCACGGCGAGGAGTTCTGGGAACACGGTGGGTTCGAACACAATCACGCGCTGTGGGATGAGGTGGTTCGGACCGCTCTGTGGGTTCGTCCTCCGCCATCGCTTCCGATAGCTGCGCAACGACTTTCGGAACCGGTTGCGAACATGGATATCGGGCCCACTCTTCTGGACATGGCCGGCCTTAGTGGACCGCCTGTCGACGGCCGCTCGCTGCTGCCACTCATGGCGGGCACCGATGCGGGTGGCTGGGACCGTGCCCTGCCTGTCGCCCACTTGATGTACGACGTTGAGCAATGGGGCGTTGTATTCTCTGGGCACAAGTACATCTTGCACACCGCATCTGGCAAAGAGCAGTTGTTCAACCTGGTTTTGGACCCCGGCGAACAATCCGACATCGCGCCAGTCGCTGATCTCTCAAGATTTCGACGGGCACTCGCACTGGCCCACGGAATGGATGTTGGACCGGGCTGGCGATTACAGGTCGAGCTGACTGGCGACGAGCCGCTGGTGTGGGAGCTGCCGGCACCCGCCATCGACGCCTTTGTTATCGACCCCGAAGCCGCCCGAACCTCTCGCGCAAACCAAGTCTGGGGCGAGACCCCTTCGATCCAAGCAAGCGATGTCGGAACCGTCAGCTTGTCCGCCGACGGCAAAACGCTCACCCTCGTGCCAGGCCAATACGGAGACGGCATCGTTGCCATACGCTTCGCTGAGCCGGTCGCAGCGGGCGGGTTCGGCCAACGCGGAGGCACACTCCTTCGCACCTACGAAGGCACCACCGACTGGCGGGCACGCGGACCGACAAGCGTGGTTCGCGTTGAACCTGGGACGGTGCTTCGCCCCCCGCCGAGCGAGTCGGACAGAATCACCGCTCTTGCGGATCCGGATAGCACCGACCAAGCCCTTCTTGAGGCTCTTGGGTACGTGGGTGGCGGCGAGTAGTACCCACAGGCTGTCCACAGTTCCCAGCCTTCAACCCCCTTTTCACCGATGGGGTGTGGAAATCTTTCTCCGCGTTCCGCCGTCGTTCAGGTCAAACGCGTACAACGCTGCTGGCGATCCCTGTGGTTGACGAGCCGTAAGGAATCTCCTAAAACAGCACTCTTGTTGCCCATTCGTGGGCTCCTTTTTGTTCTTGCGGCTCGGGGTAGCTTGCACATGACGAGACGACTGTACCCGTGTGAGCGTCCTGCGTTCCTGACCGGGACGAGCGCAGAATACTTAGGATGTCGTCCTCTGCCGAGTGTGCTGTGTGGGCGTCCCAATGTTGTGCTTCTCGGTCCACTAGGTTGCGGCAAGACGACTGTCGCCTGGTTTATCGCCGGACCAGATGCGCTGTATCTAGACAAGCACGGTACGCAGAATGCTCTGGTCGCCCATGTACGGCGTGGAAGTTGGTCGGACCGGCTATCGACCGCACCGAACCTGATTCTCGACGGCCCCGTGTGGTTGTCGCATCGTCCGGCAGCGGTCGATGCGCTGCGAGACCTGTTGGACAAGCGCGAATCCGAAGGACTTCGGACTGTCGTTATCCAGGACCCACGCGGCGGCTCGGTGTACCCGCTAATCTCCGAACGTTCGCCAGGCTCAACCGTACTCGTCGGACTCCGCTTTCCAGAAGGTCGCAGCCGTCGCCGCTTCGTTCGCACGCTGGTTGACGAGCTTGGAGTGCCCCCTGCACTTGGGTATGGGTTGTTGTCGCTCCAACCTTGGACCTACCAGCGGGTTGCCGAAGAAGTCCGCCGTCGTATCCGCCAGCAAGGAAACTCCCCCGCAAACGCGGACCCCGGCTCGGCAGACTCAGTCCACGCCTAGCCAGGCGCCCTTCTACGCAAATCGGTCCGGCGCGTTTTCTCTGATGAAGGCCACAATGGTCTCGATCGGCGTACCCGGCGAGAACACTTCGCCCACGCCAGTCGCTCGCAACGCTTCCGCATCCGCTCGCGGAATGATGCCGCCACAGACGACCAACACATCACCCAAGCCTTCGCGTTTCAGTCCCTCAACGACAAGCGGCAACAGACGGTTGTGCGCGCCCGAAAGAATAGACAGCCCCACCACATGAACGTCTTCGTCCAATGCGGTACGGACAATCTGTTCGGGCGTCCGGTGCAGGCCCGAATACACGACTTCCATGCCAGCATCGCGAAGTCCACGGGCCACAACCTTTGCTCCTCGGTCATGTCCGTCAAGGCCTGGTTTTGCCACCAAGACTCGAATGCGGTCGACCCGGCTCATCCCAGGACACCTTTCGCGATGACGATGCGCTGAATCTCAGAGGTGCCTTCGTACAAGGTGGTGATGCGTGCATCTCTGTACAAGCGCTCCACTTCGTACTCTTGGCTGTAGCCGTAGCCGCCGAAGATCTGGATGGCTTCGTACGCACAGAAGTTCGCCGTCTCGGTCGCGGCGAGCTTAGCCATGGAGCAGTAGTGACTGGCCTCTTTGCTAGCGCCTTGGTCCTTGAGGTGTGCGGCCTTCCAGGTGAGCAGACGAGCCTGCTCAATTCGAGTCGCCATATCGGCAATCTTCCACTGAATCGCCTGATGACGGGCGATGGGCTTGCCGAAGGTCTCGCGTTGCTTGGCATAGTCAACGGCGAGGTCCAACGCGCGCTGGGCAATGCCCACTCCCTGCGCAGCAATGCCGATACGACCGCCGTCCAGTGTAGCCATGGCGACCGTGAAGCCTTGGTCTTCCGTGTGCAACAGGTTCTCAGACGGTACGCGGACGCTGTCGAAGTTCAGTGCGGAAGTGTGTGAGCATTTGATGCCCATCTTCTCTTCGACCTTGCCGACCGAATAGCCGTCATAGGTATTTTCGAGAATAAACGCCGAGACGGCACGGTGCTTTTTGGACGGGTCTGACGACGCGTAAGTGACGATAGTGTCAGCCTGCGGTCCGTTCGTGATCCACATCTTGCTGCCATCGAGGACATAGTCATCACCGTCGCGGGTGATCTTGGTCTTTTGAGCCCCAGCATCACTGCCCGCTTCCGGCTCGGTGAGCGCGTAGCAGCCCATCTTCTCGGCCGACGCCAACGGCGGCAGGTACTTGAGCTTCTGTTGGTGAGTACCGAAGGACAGGATGGGCCACGACACCAAGCTGTTCTGACAGCTCATAATGACGCCAACACCTGCATCGGCGTAGCACACTTCTTCGAGCGCCAAAATGTAGCTGAAAATGTCCATTCCAGCGCCACCGTACTCCTCGGGGATGAACATTCCCATGAAGCCCATTTCGCCAAGCTGTGCGACGAGATCGGCCGGAAACTGGTGGCTCTGGTCGCGAGCGGTCGCGCCCGGCATGATCTCGTTGCGGGCAAAGTCGCGTGCAAGTTCGCGAATCTGCTGGTGTTCGTCGGAAAGCGTGAACATAGTAGGCTCCATAGGGTTCAGGTCGGCTGTGTAACGTCTCACCCGCGGCGCCGGAATCGGACAATTCGCGGCACCCCCAAATGGCGGTCACAGAGGGTCGGAGGACATCGCGGTTCACCGCATTCCGTCATGGGATTCCCGGAGCTGCAGACGGTCAGCTATCGGCTTTCAGCCATCAGAGCACGAAACGCAACCGGCCCGAGTATGCAAGAGTTCGGACGGTGCGACAGGGCCAACTCGCCGCCAACAACAAACAAAGTGAGAGCGACGCGAGACACGAACTCTGAGCATGGATGGCTGACAGTCCGGCCCGCGACACGTTCCGCTACTGACCCGTAAAATCAGCTGCGCGCTTTCCGAGGAATGCAGCCATGCCTTCACGCTGATCTGTGGTGCTGAAGCACAGGGCGAACAAGCTTCGTTCTGCCTTGAGTCCCGCTTCCAGACTGACGTCTTCGTTCTCAATGAGCGCACGCTTGGCCAGACGCACAGCAACCGGGCCATTCTTCGCAATGGTCTCTGCCGTCTCAAGAGCAGCCTCGAGAACGTCGCCCTCGACAAGACGTGATGCGATGCCCATCTGGACCGCCTCGGGCGCCTTGACCATGCGGCCGGTCAAGCACAGGTCCATGGCCTTGGCCATACCCACGCGGCGGATGAGACGCTGTGTTCCACCGAATCCGGGGATGACACCAAGTTTGACTTCGGGCTGGCCGAACATGGCGCGCTCCCCGGCCAAGACGATGTCGCAGCACATGGCGAGCTCGCAGCCACCGCCTAGGGCAAATCCATTGACCGCCGCGATGATCGGCACGGGTAGGCGGTTCATCGCCTCGCCCATGTCTTGTCCGGAACCAGCGAAGGCTTCGGCTTCTAGCGGGTGCAGCTCTTGCATCGAGGCAATGTCGGCACCGGCCACAAATGCCTTTCCGCTTCCTGTCAGAACGACGGCGCGCAAGTCCATGTCCATGGACAGCTCGGCGATGATCTCGTGCAAGGTGTCCATGACCTCTTGGTTGAGGGCATTGAGAGCCTTGGGGCGATTGACGGTGAGGATTTCAATGGCGCCGCGGCGCTCACGAAGGATGACATCGGACATGGGAACTCCAGAAAAAAGCAAAGAGAGTCGATCTTAAGAGGGGCGGCTGTGAACGATGAGGCCCGAGCGCAGTCTGCGACAGCTGGACTTGGTCAAAGACTGCGTGTGACCCTGCAAACGTCAGGCAGCTCGGACCCGCGGAATGGCATCCGCAAGCGTCTCCCACAACTCACGGCCTCTCCCACAGCGCACAGAGTTAGTAGGTGTAGAAGCCACGACCTGCTTTCTTGCCGAGCCAGCCCGCTTCCACGTACTTGGTCAGCAGAGGACAGGGACGATATTTCGAGTCGCCACCCATACCGTCATGCAGCACCTGCATGATGGCCAGACAGGTGTCGAGTCCAATGAAGTCCGCGAGGGTCAATGGCCCCATAGGAACATTGGTGCCCAGCTTCATCGCTGTGTCGATGTCTTCGACCGAAGCAATGCCCTCGTACACCGCGAAGACCGCTTCGTTGATGTACGGCATGAGCACGCGGTTGACGATGAATCCTGGCATGTCGCGCGACACGACCGTGGTCTTACCCATCTTTTCGGCAGCCGAACGAACAGCCTGAAGGACCTCATCTGAGGTTGCTAGGCCAGGAATCAACTCCACCAGTTTCATGACCGGGACCGGGTTCATGAAGTGCATTCCAACCACATGGTCCGGGCGACTGGTCCTCGCTGCAATGGCCGTGACGCTGATCGACGACGTATTCGTGGCAAGAATCGCGCCGGGCTTCGCCACAGCGTCCAGGCCTTCAAAGATGCGGTACTTCAACTCAATGTTCTCGGTCGCAGCTTCGACGATGAGGTCGGCGTCCGACAGACCCGCCGTCGCAGTCGTCGTCTGTATGCGTGCCGACACCGCATCGGCCTCTGCTTGAGTCATTCGTTCCTTCTTGACCTGCCGTCCCAAGTTCTTCCGAATCGTCACCAACGCCGCCGCAAGCGCATCCGCAGAGACGTCCTGAAGCACCACCCTAAATCCAGCGGCAGCAGCAACATGTGCAATTCCATTGCCCATCTGTCCAGCACCAACCACGCCGATTACGTCCATCTGTTTCTCCTGCCTGCGTTTGAGCGGCCGAGCGGGTAACATCCGTCTTGAACGGAAACAAACGAGGTGTTCGTCGTGCTCAACCTGCCGAAGTGGTGCCGGGTCCCCACCCCATTTGTTGGCCGTGATGCCGTGGTTCAGCAGGCCCTAGGTGCTCTAGAGCAAGGGAATATCACCCTGGTAGGCCCGCCCGGTGCGGGGGCGACTACCGCTGGCGGAGCCGTACTATTTGCGGCGTCAGAACTCGGTATCGTTGCCGAAATCATCGCCGTGCGCGTCGACGGATGCACCAATGTGTCTGACCTCATCCGCGAGCTCGGAATCTCCCTCGGACTCCTGATGCCGGGGGACCCAAGCACGGTGCGAACCCGGCTTCGCGACGGCAGCCGCGTAGGCATTTTGATCGACGATGGCGATCTATCGTCAGAAGCCACGAAGCAAATCTTAGCGATTACTGGCCCTTCGCTGGTCATCGTGACCGGCCGGGAGTCGGTACTCGGCGCCACTATCTACGTCGACCCTGTTCACGACAGCCTGATGTCGCCGATACTCCGCCCAGGCTGCCTGCCGCGAGAGGTTCGCGGTCTGCCGCTGCTCGCTGTGCTGCCACCGCCCACAGACCCCGTCGACCCTTGGTCCACCATCCAGAACCTTCCAGAGGGCTCGGAGCTACTGGCCGACGTGCCGATGGGCCTCGACGACGAGGGCTTGGAGTCACCCGCAGAGCTGAGCCCGTACTTACTTCCCGTGCACGGACGCCTGGTGTTCCGTCGTGCGGTTCGAGAGACCCTCGGCGCCTCCCAGCGACCGTCTGCTGAGACATTGCGAGAGGTTGTGCGGGACCGACTGCCCGAACTTCACCGCATCGCCGCCGATGTCGACCCTTTCCTGTCGCACGC
>JBLHSN010000192.1:0-11266 GCA_047626195.1 Myxococcota bacterium | reverse complement strand
ATGAACGTATTGGGTCGGCCACCATCTGCCAGCGTCGCAATCCGCCACAAGACAGTCATGGCGTCGCCGAGGGTGTTGGCCCGGAAGAACACCCAGGTCAGACACACCCCCTGAAAGACCAAGAAGGTCTGAACCATGCTGCGAAGCGTCCACGCGTCGGCCGTCTTTACCCAGCCGGTGCGACGGGTAACGAAGCGCTCGACCGCTAGCCACGACCCGTGCAGCATCCCCCAGATGACAAAGTTGAACGACGCGCCGTGCCACAGGCCGCCGAGCACCATGGTGAGAAACAGATTGATGTAGGTACGCACCGGTCCAAACCGATTGCCACCCAGCGGGATGTACAAGTAGTCGCGCAACCAAGACGACAGGGAGATGTGCCAGCGCCGCCAGAACTCTTGGATACTTCTACTTCGATAGGGATTTTTGAAGTTCTCCATGATGTCGATGCCCATCAGGCGCGCCGTGCCAATGGCAATGTCGCTGTAGCCAGAGAAATCGCAGAAAATCTGAATCGCAAAGCCCCAAGTCGCGAGTACAAGGGCGAAGGCCGAGTAGTCACCGGGGCTCGTGTAGACGGTGTTGACGACTGTGGCCACGTTGTCGGCAATCAGGACCTTCTTGACCATGCCAATCAGGATTCGACGGCTACCTATCGTAATATTGTTCCAGGCAAAGGCTTGCTTCTCACTGAGCTGGGGCAACAGATGCGTGGCACGTTCAATGGGTCCTGCAACCAACTGCGGGAAGAAGCAGACGTACAGCAGCACCTTCACAAAGTCCTTCTCGGCCTTCAACTTCCCACGGTACACATCGATGGTGTAGGCCATGGTCTGGAAGGTGTAGAACGAGATGCCCATGGGCAGCAGCAAGTCGAATGTGGGGAGGCCAAGAGCGCCGCCGTCAATCACTCCCAGCGACTCAACGAACAGGCCCCAGTACTTGAAGAAGCCCAGAACCGCGAGGTTGAACACCACGCTGAGCGTCACCCAGCGCTTCTTTCCCGCTTGCGTGGGAGAGGCCTCAATGGCCCGGGCCACGCTGTAGTCGACCACTGCGGAGAGCAGGAGTAAACCAACATATGGCCAACGCCAGCACGCGTAAAAGAACAGGCTCGCCAAGACCAGCATGATCTGACGCCCACGCAGCGGCAGCACAAAGTACGCCACCAGCACAAGGGGCAGAAAGACGAAGTAGTCCAGGGAGTTGAACAGCACGTCGAGGTCGCTCGGCCCATCTGCGCAGAACCCAGCCGAGATTGGCTGGTCCTCACGTCAAGACAAGGCGGCGCAGTGTACCCCCTCTGGTGGTGTGTGTGCGAGACGGTCAGAATCCTTCACAAGCCCCGCAGCTCTTCGGCTGCCGCCGAAGACTAAGCCATTGACGTCTCTATGGGCTGGGCGGGAACACGGAATCCCCGATCTGTACCTGACTCCCCGCAGCGGTGTACCGAGTACGCAGCTTCTCCAACAGGCCCAGAGCCATGCTGTCGAGCTGACCGCTGGACGATGTGTCGAGCACTACCTTACGGAACGTCCGGCCAGCTTCCAAGGCCTCCAGACCGTTTTCTACCGCCTCTACATTGCCAAAGTACAACGGCCCCGGCAGCACCACGTGCAGTTCATCTGCTCGAACACTCTGATTCACCACACTCGGCTGGGCGGTGCGCCACAGGAACGCCGCAAAGCTGGTTGCGACACCAATGGCCATGCCCAGCTGGATGCCAAGTCCGAGAGTCGCTGCAAAGGTGACCCCTGCGACTCCGAAGTCCACCCGATTCTCCGCCCACAGACGCTTTACTCCTGCCACATCGACCAGTCCGGCCACGGCCGTCATGATGATTGCCGCGAGCACTGCCTTGGGCAGAAAGTAGAAGTACTGGGTCAAGAACAGCAGGGTCACAACCACGACGGCGGACGTGACAAGCCCTGCCAACGGAGACCTCGCTCCTGCCTGCGCATTAACCGCGGTGCGAGAAAATCCGCCAGTAACTGGATACCCACCCACCATGCCGGACCCAATATTCGCTAGTCCTAAGCTCACAAGCTCGCGATTGGGTACCACGTCATGGTCGTAGCGCTTGGCCACTGAGATGGCCTCCATCATGGCTACCATGGCAATTGCAAAGGCAATCGGGAACAGCGTCCCCACGACAGCCAAGTCCACTGCCGGCAGACCGAGGCTCGGCAGACCCGCCGGGACCTCACCCACAATCGACACGCCCAAGGCATCTAGGCCTGCGGCCCAGGTCACCACGGTGCCCAACGCAACGACGAGAAGAAACCGCGGAAACTGTGGCGCTTTTTTCTTCAAGACGACCAGTAAGACCACCGCAGAGACCGAGATGGCCAGGGTCAACCCATGAATCTGATTCAGGCTCTGAACAGCTGCCAGCAAGATGACGTGAACCTGTTGGGAGCGTGGAAGCGGAATGCCAACCGCCGATTTCAGCTGTGACAGACCAATGATGAGGGCCGCCGCCGCCGTAAAGCCGAGAATGACCGGCTGGGCCAGAAAGCGGACCAAGATGCCTGCACGCAGGAGCCCAAGAGCCATCTGAATGGCGCCGACCATCAACGCGAGCATCGCTGCATAAGCAGCGTACGCAATAGGGTCTCCCTGTACCAATGGCAGCAACCCAGCCGCAACCATCAGCGAGTCCATCGCCACAGGTCCGACTGCAAGGGGCCGACTGGAGCCGAACAAGGCGTACAGAGCAAGGGGAATCGTGGATGCATAGAGACCCACGATTGGGTCGAGTCCGGCCAACATCGCGTAGGCCATGCCTTGTGGGACCAGCATGATGGCGGTGGTCAATCCGGCAACCACGTCCGCGCGCAAGTCTTCCCGCGTCGTAGTGCGAAGCGTATGTATGAGCGGAATCATGCGACCTGCTCGTCTGACGCCTCGGTGTCAGAATCACCGTTCTGCGCATAGGCTTGCCAGGCCTGATACCCGAACATGCCCAATGTGAAGCTGCCAACAAAGACAACGGCGTTGGTAGCACCGCTCGACAGCGAGACAATGCCGGGACCGGGACAGTAGCCCCCCAGAGCCCAACCAACCCCAAACAGAGCCGCGCCACCGACAAGCTTCGCATCCATGTCGGTGCGTGTCGGGATTCCAAATCGTTCGGTGAATAGTGGGTATTCTCGGCGAATAATCAGCCGGTACAGCACCAGATGTACGGCGAAAGCCCCGCCCATGACGAAGGCCAGACTAGGGTCCCAGGCGTGCGAAAGGTCGAGAAAGTTGATGACCTTGTCCGCTTGGGTCATTCCGCTCACGCCCAAGCCCAATCCAAACAGCACACCTGCGACCAACACGCTGATAATGGGCTTCATAGCGAACCTCCGAAGAACACTTGAATGGCGGTGGCAGTGGCCATGCCAGTGGCCAAGAACGTCAGCGTCGCAACAAGGGACCGACGCGAGAAGCGAGACAAGCCGCACACACCGTGGCCACTGGTGCAGCCATTGCCCATGGTGACGCCAACTCCAACCACGAGTCCGGCGATTGCGGTCACGCCGATAGAGCGGGTCTGGGTGTTCTCAATCGCAGATGGCGCCACAAACATCAACACACCACCGGCAGCCACAAGCCCAGCCATGAAGGCAATACGCCAAAGCAGGTCTCCCTGGACGGGGCGAAGGATACCTTTGTAGATTCCACTAATCCCGGCAATTCGCCCTGTAGAAAGAAGCATCACCGAGGCGGCGAGCCCGATGAGAGCCCCACCGGCCAAGGCGGATAGCGGCGTAAATTCTGTAAACATGACCGTCTGACCTCAGCCGCGTGTCGCAGGGGTTGACCGTTGATTCCAGCCGACAGTGCCGCCGGTCATGCTTGCGACAGCCTTAAAGCCCAACGATTCCATCGTCAGCGCTCCCCGGTCCGACCGTGCACCCGAGCGGCAGATCAGCACCACCGGTTCCGCCTTGTTCCAGCTGGCGGAAACCTCTGACAACGTGGAGAGCGGGACGAGCGCGGCATCTGGCACATGCCCTAGCGGACCGTTGTACTCATCCGGCTCGCGAACATCGACAAGGCGCACCAACGAGGCGTTTCGGGCCACCCAGTCAATCGGAGCCTGAGTGGCACCGGATGCCGCACGCTTCAGCGCAGTCCACGGGTCTGCCTTCCGACCAAGCCGAAGATTAGCCGGTACTGCAATGTCCATGAGCCGTGGGTAGGGCAGTCCGAGATTATCCATGATGCTTACGAACTCAGCCTCGGTCTTTCCAGCACCCAAGCGGGTATTGTGCGCCTTCTCTTCGCCAATGCTGCTCGCGGTCCGGCCGTTGTAGTCATGCCCTGGGTAAATGAGCGTGTCGTCATGCAAGGTGAACAGCTGTGCGTGGACGGAGGCGTAAAGGGCTCGCGCACTGCCGCCTTGGAAATCCGTCCTGCCACAGCCGCGAATCAACAGGGTGTCGCCGGTGAACACTCGCTTGCCACTGTGGTCGAGGTAGCAGGCTGACCCGGAGGTGTGCCCGGGGGTGTGCCGAACTTCAAGCTCGACGGCATCGACCTGGACACGGTCGCCATGCGCAAGAAGCCGGTCCGCACCCTCGACCATTCCACTGGACGGATAGGCGACTTTACAGCCGGTGGCCTCACGAAGCGTGGCTGCGGCCGTCACATGGTCGGCGTGCACATGGGTCTCTAAGACCCACGCCAACGTCAGCCCCATTTCTTCAAGGATTCGAAGGTCTCGGTCCACCTGCTCCAACACAGGGTCAACCAGTACAGCCCGACCCGTCTCTGAGTCTGCGAGCAGGTAGGTGTAGGTACTCGACGTAGCATCAAACAACTGGCGAAACATGGCGCCTCCTATCAGGGCGTGAGCAAGGTTCGTGCCACCTCGTTCCACGACCTTTCATCACGGAACCGTTGGCTATGTCTCAAAATCGGTCACGCTCCGGTCATTCACGACCGATAGTGAAGGTTCGTATCATTCGGAGCTTCGGAAACACGGTTTCCTAACGGGTCGCTTCCACAATATAGGCAGCCACCTCTGAGACCTGTTCCGCTGACAATCCATCGAAGGCCGGCATCACCCCCACCCCCTTGGTGACCGCTGCCTGTACTTGGTCCGCGCTCGGAGCCAGAGCATCGAGATTCGGCCCTATAGCGCCCTGGGTGCCAGCGTCGGCCAAGCTGTGGCAAACTCCACATGGCGGAGATGACGTTTCCGTAAACACCGTTTTTCCACGCTCCGCCTGTGCAGACAACGTTCGTTCCACAGGAGGTTCAGCGGTGGCTAGGCCTGCTACAGATGGGGGGTCGCTCGGCGTGCCCCTGGTTAGTTCTGCCACAACACGAACCGTGAGCGCATGGTCTCTCCACCCTGTGTGCCGGTAGCCACGCTCATTCTCTTCGCGCGCTTCGGGTTGGACATCACCGGCGGTATCCGTCGCCCGAGTCATGACCGTCGTGGTCCCCACCGGTAATGCAACCCCACACTGGAACGTGCGCCAAGCGTTGGGTCCAAGGTCCGGACCGCTCAGCTCCGCCGCCAGCCACGTCTCGCCATTATCAACCGTGTACTCGACTCCTTGAATGCCGCGTTCGCCAGACAACGCAACCCCGTGCAAGCGGCGTCGCCCGGCAAGAATAGCCAGGTCATCAGCTCCCACACCATGAAGCCACGACTTCACCGGCATGCGCCAAAGACTGGGTTGGTCGGCCCCACCACTCTCGCCAATGGGACGAAACCGATAGCCCTTCGCCTGAATCTTGGCGGTGGTCTCGCCGGCGGTCGCAGCGAGGCGCTCAATGTATTTGATCTGATTGCAGCCATAGTACCCGGGCACCACGAGGCGTAGCGGGCCCCCGTGGGTCAACGGCAACGGCTCGCCGTTCATTTCCCACACCAAGAAACAGTCTCGCATGCCTTTCTCGAGCGGAATCGACCGCTCCACCACGACCGCGTCACGCTCAACCCCTTCAGGGAGCGACTCCCCGCCGGTCGCGGTGACGAAGGCAGTTCCCTGGACGGGTCCACCAAAATGGTTCAAGACGTCTGACACACGGACACCCGTCCACATGGCGCACCCGGCAGCCCCCGTTGCCCACGACGACCCAGAAGGACCATGGTCAAAGAAGGCCCGACCATTTCCGGAGCACTGAATGACGGTGGTGACGGTCTCACACCCTAGCTGTTGTAGCTCCGCCAACCGAATCTGACCCGGACGGGCAACACCCGACACGGTGAGTATCCACGCCAAGCGGTCGTCGAGAATCGACTCGCTGGGGCGGGGCAAGTTGTTGCGCACGAAAAAGCGTGACAAGGGTGTAATGACGCCGATGCCCATCTGTGAGCGTCGCGTCTCCAAGGCCAACGGCCGCTCATTGTGAACGTGGAAGTGTTGCCGCTGAAGACCATCTGGGAGCGGGTCCGGCCCCGATGTGGTGGATTGTGGTCTGGACTCTTCGGAGTTCGTCCGCACATCGGGAGATGTCGGCCCGGCGCAAGCAGCCAAGGTCACCACACCGGCGGTTCGTAAAAACCCGTACAAGAAAGTCCGTCGTGTGCTGCTCATCGGAGGGTGCTCGGTTGTTCAGAGGAGTAGAAGTGGCGTCGGAGGACGCTACTTGCGGGTTGATGCCGTGGGGTAAAGCTGCGCTCAGTCAGCGCACCGGTGCCAAACCAATTCCACAGAAAGTGAGACCGTGGCGGATTGGTGTGAGGCGCGCAAAGCGCGCTATCGATCAGAGATGCCTGCAAGACGTTGTCATGAGCGGCACCCGTTGTCTGGTCCCAAGGGCGATGTCGTGCACTGGCCAGCGCCGGATACCCATATTCGGTGATGACCAGCGGATGGCCTTGGGTCTGGGCAAAGGCGTGTAGCCGAGAGAGCTCGTCCGACCACGTCTCGGGCCCCTCAAGTGGAAAGTGGGCCGTCACGCCCACTTCATCGACAAGAGACCCCAATGACACTGGGTCAAAGCGGTCCCAGTTTGCCGAATACAAGACCGAGCCTGAGAAGACGCTGCGAGCGATCTGGATGATGTCCGACCACGCAGCATCCTGTTCAAGACTGTTCAGCTCCGAGCCAACGACCCGTCGCACTGCCCCGCCGCGCTCTGCATCTACCGCCACATCGCGGATGAGGCCTTGGTAGTTCGACCAGAAAATACCGCGGTCTTCCAGAGCGAGAACTCCCCGCCACACGCCATCAGGCCGACTGTGAACGGTGATGATGGGCATGATGGATACCGTAAGGTCCGCATCAGCGGCTGGGCGAATGACTGCAGCGCACGCCCCTCGCGGGACCTCACTGCGCAGTGCGTGGCTGGAAATATGCGGGACCGACCACGGGACCGCAATAAGGACATCGGTCGCGTCGGTAGCGGCGATTTCCACCATCAGCGGCTGGTAGTCGTAGTCCACCCGGTCGGCGAACAGCCCGAGAGCGATGCCGTTGCCCGAGGTTGGAGCGGATGCCAACACCTGGGCCACGAGCAACCACAGCATCAGGGAGAACCGGTCTGCAGCGGTAGATCAAGCCGGCTGTATTCAGCCCAGGAACCCTCATAATTCCACAGCTGCTGCTCGGACACGCCGAGCTGAAGTGCTGCGTAGTAAACCGCCGAAGACCGAGTTCCACTCTGACAATACGTCACAATGGGTTCATTTAGGTCGACGTCTGCGTCATGCAACACTGCGCGGAGGTCCTCTGGGCTGCGCAGCCGTGGCGCCTCACCGTCCAAGTACAACACATCCGTCCAAGCCACGTGCTTGGCACCTGGGATGCGGCCGGCACGTGCTGCTTTGCGGTTGAGCTCCACCCCAGAATACTGGTCGGCACTGCGTGTATCGACAAACTGAAGGTTGGCGTACTGCTCCTGCAATCGGGCGACGTCCTCCCACATCAGGTTGTCCGCGATACCGCCGAGCAGGGTGATGTCCCCTCGTTCTGGCGTGACACCAGGCCCCATTGCAAGCTGCTCACCGAGCTGCTTCCACGACCCGAGTCCTCCGTCTAAAACCCGACACGGCACACCGCCCGCTTGGGTGAGCGTCCACCACAACCGGTAGGGCTCTGGGCCGCCGTCGCCCATCAGGACCAGCGTGTCGCCGTTCGAAACACCGCGCTCGCGCAACATCTCTTGAAGCGTCTGGCGTTCGAAGGAAACCCCAGGAATCTCGCCGCCCGAGTAGTCCCCACGCTCCACCAGCCGAGCCGATGGAATGTGGCCCTCGACAAACCGCTCGAAAGTGCGAACATCAAGAATCACGAGTGTAGGAGCCGACAAGGCTTCGGCTAGCTCTTTCGCGGTCAGACCAAAATCAGGCCGGGCCCATCCGGCAGCCGAAGCTGAATCACCGAACTGCTGCATGGCTGCTGCTCCATCCACTGGAGTCGCCGCATGGTGCACGTCAGAGGTGCCAGGCTCCACAGATGGCTGTGAGCTCGCCGCAGGTTCACCAAACATGGGGGTTGGAGCGATGGGTGGCTGGCTCATCAGGTACAGCGAGGCAATCACGACTACGCCCAGAACAGAGCCGAACACATTGTTTCCCTGGAGTCGAGGGACGAGCAGGCCCAATGGCCAGGCTAGCTGGCCGAAGAAGTCGTGGGGCACCTTTTCTACGCCCGGAAAGCCAATGTGTTCCGGTGGCGTGTCGGGCAGGTGTGCCGTGCCGAAAATCCAGTCCCAACAACTGAAGATGATACCGAAGTTCTGACCCGTCCGTGGACCCGCTGCGTCGTGATGGTACAGGTGCATCCGAGGGCTGTTGATCACGTAGCGCAGCGGGCCATAGTCCCAGCTCAAGTTCGCGTGGTTCAAGTGACCGATCAACGTGCCGAAGACTGCATGAAAGAACAACGCTTCGGGAGCGAAGCCAAACCACGCCAACGGCAGGAACGTGATGGACTTGTAGATGACCGGTTCCATCCACGAGAACCGAAAAGACACAATCCAGTCCATCTCACCGTCGACCACCGAATGGTGCACCTGGTGAAAGGCCCACAGAAACGACACGCGGTGAAGCAAGTTGTGCACACACCACTGAACGAAGTCCACCACGACCAAAGCTACGACGAGTTGAAGGGCCAGGTGCCAGTTCGCCGACGCATTGCGGTACAGCAGCGCGCTCCAGCCATGCTCGGCGAGAATGCCGTCTAGCCACGGCAGGATGCGGTAAACGGTAATCCCGTAGAGGAACAGGCCAAGAAAATGACCATTGAACAGAAGATATAGCGCGTCTGACCAGAGCCACTCTCGCAATACCGCTTGTTTACGCGCGGCGAAGAGGCGCTCTAGTCCGGCTACGAAGACCGACAGAGCCAGCAACCACACCATGTAGTTCATCATAACCATTCCCCTCTCCGAACATGAGCATTCGGCTCATGCGTCACCCGTCTCTACCAGCGACCCTTCAATATACCATGCCAGTACATCTGCGATAGCAAGTGCGCTTTCGTGAAGTACATCGAGTACCATTCCTCACTTTGGTCGGAGCGCATGGTCTCCATGACTTTCCACTGTCGCCAAACTATGTTGGGTTTAACCGCGCATATCCTGCGACCAAAGAACAGCTCGCGTAGCCGTCGTACGCAGCGGTAAGGGTCTTTCCAGCCCGGAAGGCAAAGATATTCTGGGCACAATCAGGTCCTTGTTTATGGACAGCTGCGGCCGTCTTCGAGTTGGGTAGACTAGAGGTATCGCCGATGCTGAACACGTTGGCGTAGTGCACGTGCTCTGTGGTGCACACGTCGACATCCACCCAGCCCGCGTCATAGGCCAGCGGGCTGGTCTTAATGAAGTCTGGGGCACTCTGCGGCGATGTGACATGACTCATGTCGCAATCCATGACCACCTCTTCCTGGGTCGCCATAATCGTGAACAAAGACTCTTTTTCCTCGGCACGAACCGCAGTACGATTGAGCGGATACCGCGTGTGTACATCGCACTGTTTCACACGTTGATTCAGGGTGTCGGCGTAGCGCTTGATACCAGAGATCCCCACCGCTGTGGAGGCATAATTAATCTCGATATTCCAGCGAAAACCGTTTTTTTCAACGTGGAGCTCCGCCAGCCACATGATTTTTTGACGCGCTCCGGCGCACTTGACGGGATTCATTGGGCAGGTGAAGTGGCCTTGCCCGCCGTCATCGTGCGGCTGTTCTCCCACGGAGAGTCGACGGTGTCGTAGCTGTAGTTGCTGCACACCGCGTTCTTGCCTACAGCTTGCTTAAGCCCTTCCAGCTTATCCCAGTCCAGCCCGATACCTGGGCAGACCGACACGCTATCGTAGGGGACCTGTTCTCCGCTGGCCAAGACGACCGTGTTGTGGGTGGAGTCAAAGGTGGCCACACACTCCTTAATCCAGTCGACACCAGAGGGAATCAGCGATGCGACTGGCTTTCCTGTGCTGGTCTTATCAACGACCCCTCCGCCAACCAACATTCATAGCTGTTGGTAGTAGTGCACCTTTTTAGGCTCGATAATAGAAATGTTTGGGCTGCTACAGGGGTGAGCGATGGGATTGATGGAAGAAACCGGCGCTAGGGTGCGTTCAGGGCGACCGCCAACTGACGACGTTGTAACTGGTTACTACTAGGAAGGTGGCGGCCGAACTGGGCACGCCAAAGCGTCGGGTTCGAGATCAAGACCGATGCTCACCCCTGTACAGGGGTGAGCGATGGGATTGATGGAAGAAACCGGCGCTAGGGTGCGTTCAGGGCGGCCGCCAACTGACGACGTTGTAACTGGTTACTACTAGGAAGGTGGCGGCCGAACTGGGCACGCCCACGCGTCGGGTTCGAGCTCAAGACCGATGCTCACCCCTGTAGTTTCTTTGGTGAGCAGAGCAGCAAGGGTGATACCAGCACAGCCACCTCCAACAATCAGAACATCATGATGGCGCACACTAGAGTCCAGAGGAACGGTGCTTGACGGGCAAAAGCGAGGACGACTGACCTAGGCATCGTGCAACGAGAAAGCCTTGCCCAAGACCTGGTTAACTGTCGGGGTCGCGGAGCGCAGAGAGCAGTCCGAGCGGTCCAACGCGCTTGGCGGGGTCGCGCACAGCCTCTCCAATGGACGCCACGACGTCATCGAGTTCTGCGGTAAGACTTGCGGACTTCAGCAGTCTCGGTGCAAGACTCGCGAGGGTCCCACCGACGCCATCTCCGCCAAGGGTCTCACGAATCCACTCATCGGCAATGTCCGTGGCCATCGCCAAAGTGTCGTCCAACGAAGCGACGAGTCCGACCGCCGTCGTCAATTTGGAGCCTAGTCGGCACAGTGG
>JBLHSN010000191.1:0-11277 GCA_047626195.1 Myxococcota bacterium | reverse complement strand
GCGCATTATTGCTCACTGCAGGCATCGCCACGGTGCGACATGAGCCCTGGGCCGAAGAGCTTCTCTCCGAAGCTGACGCGGCTGGACTTGACCGAACAGATGCTATTGAACATGCACTGCTCGCCACTGAGCGCGCTGTACGGACGGAGCGCGAAGACGTGGCCCGCCGGTGGTTGGAGCGGGTCAACACTCTGGTGCAAGCCTTTGGGACCCGGTTTGACGCTGTCCGTCTGCTCGCCGAGGGCGAAGTTCTACGCTTGGGTGGTCATGGCAACGAAGCCGCCGACATTTGGCGCCAGGCCATCTTGGAAGCGCGACCGGACCCCGAAACGAAAGGGCGCCTACACCTCCGCTTAGGTGACCACATTCTTCCCACCGATGCAGCGGCTGCGAACGAGCACTACCGTCAGGCCCTCGACCTGTTCGTTGGCGCCGAGCTGCCCTTGCGAGAGGCATGGACCCTTATCCGTCTGTCGCGCCTACACGGCAAAGATGCACAGCTTCTACAGGCCGCGCGAGACCGCTTTGCAACCGCCGACCTCGCATCAGGTATGGCAGCAGTCGACGTAGCCATGGGCATTCCAGGACACAACTTGGCCTGGCACCTCGAACGGGCGACCCGTCACGCCCGGTCCCGTCATGATGCTCAGCGCAACCGTCCGCCATGGACACGCGCAGATGCCGAGCGTCCAGAACGGCGTCTCGGAGCCCATCGCACGGCACTCGCTGCTTGCGGACCCGGTGTGGTCGCCGCGATTGCACGCGAGATGGACGCGTGTGTTCGCGCCATGCGCAGCGGACGGGCACGCACTCTCGATCCCCCTGTCATGCGCTACGTGGCGTCTGCTGACCTGCTCAGCGCACATCGCTCGTACGAAGCCGCACGGGTCTTGTTGGACCAGCTGATGGCACGCTTTGTTGAAGGAGCCGCGCACCGTTCTCTACAGGGAGCCATTGCGCGGTCACCCAACATGGCCTTGGTCGACCGCTTGCTAGTGGTTGTGGAAGAGCATGCCAAGCACCCGGCGCAGTCGGTTGCCGAGGCCGCAGAGATCTTGGGCCTGCGTCGTGAGGTTGCTTCGGTAGAGGTTCTCACCAAGCTTATCGGTGCCAATGCTCATCCGGTCATTCGCAAGGCAGCGGTCACAGCGTTGGGCCGCATTGGCGAACGTTCTGTGGTGGATGCCCTGGCGACTGCTCTCGATGAGCCCGCTCTTGCCGAGCCCGCAGCGCTGTCGTTGCTGATGCTTGGAGACCGTCGCGGTATTGACTTCCACGGTCGCGCTCTGTCCGGCGACCGGGCAGACATGACGGGTTCACCCGGTGAAATCGTTGGCCGCTATGGTGGTCCCAGCTACTTGCTTCTCTTGCGCAACGTAGCTCAGGAGAATGATGCCACGGGACTGGGTGCGCTTCAGGGCCTGGGACTCATGGGAGACCCGCGCGCCGTGCCGGTATTGCTCGGTGCGCTGACTGGTCGTCCACGCGCCGTGTCGGAGGTCGCCAATGACGCCCTCACCATCCTCACCGGTCATGTCGAAGACATGGACGAGCCCGGCGCACGCACTCGCTGGGCGCAGTGGTGGGAGACCCACGCAGACCAGTTCCGCGAGGGCCTTCGCCACCGCTCGGGGCGGCCAATGGACGGGAGCTTGTTGCTCACGCGCATGGACAACGACCTGCCATGGACCCGCCGTACTGCCTACGACGAGCTCGTCATTACGACAGGCGCCCGGCTCGCGTTCGACGCTGAAGGACCGTGGCGGGCACAGCGCTCCCACCTGCGCACCTGGCGCACCTGGTGGAACGAGAACCGCACGCGCTTCCCAGCCGGCGGTTGGTACCTAGACGGTCACCGAATCGGCTAGCATCCCCTAGGGCGTGTCGAGAATCAGCGTGACAGGGCCGTCGTTCACCAACGAAACGGCCATATCTGCGCCGAAGACCCCACGACCCACTGGTACGCCTTTGGCAGCAAGTGCCTCACAGAAGCGTTCGTAGAGGGGCTCGGCAATCGCCGGTGGCGCTGCCTTGGAGAACCCAGGGCGTCGTCCCCGTCGCGTGTCACCGTACAGGGTGAATTGGCTGACTACGAGCGCTGAGAGTCCCTGGTCCAGCATGGAATCGTTCATCTTGCCTGCATCGTCGGCAAAGATGCGTAGTCCTGAGATCTTGTCGACTAGCCAGGTCACTTGGCTGTCCGTGTCCTCGGGCGCCACGCCGAGCAAGATGAGTAGGCCTTTGCCACAGGAGCCCGTCTCCTGGCTGTCTACCTGGACGCTAGCGTGCTGCACACGCTGAATGACGGCCCGCATACTCTAGGGCCCACTGCAGGCGAATCCGTTCCCACGGCCTGAACAGGCGACAGTGCCGCCAGTCGGAATGTACACAGCTGCGCGACCGCTGTCGGATTCTTCAATTACACAGGAAACCGGCATGATGGCACCCTCGAAGGTCATGGTTCGTGACCCATCCACGACTTCTGACTGACCGTCACCACACGCGATGGTCGCGCGGTTGCGCGAGCGGAACACCACAGTGACTATCGGGGCAAAGACGGGTTCCGGCTCGGCAGTTGGTACCGGGCTTGGACGAGCAGAAGAGGGGCGAACCAAGCTTGACGCAGGACGTGGGCTCGGACGCGTGGGGGGGGCCGAGCGCGGCGTTGGACTGGGACGTGCGACGGGTGCTGGCCGAGGTGCTGGAGCCACGACCTCTGGTTCTGGTTCTGGTTCTGGTTCTTCGATCGCTGCGGGAGCGGGGGGGACAACAGCGGGTACTGCTGTGTCCAGGCTGCCGATGGGCACCGGTGGGGCCATGTCAGAAGCCGACGACGCACTGGGGCTGGAGAAGTAGTACAAGCCGCCGGCAACAAGGCTGAGACCCCCACACAGCAGAGCGCCAAGCAGCACAACGGCGCCGATGATGAGCGGCATGTTGTTGCTGCCACCTTTGTCCAGATCATCTTCGTCGTAGATGGGCATGGGCTGCGGCATTCCGCTAGGCATTCCAGGCTCGTTGGCGATGGGACCACCGATGACCGGGCCGCTGATGACCGGGCCGCCGATGCCGGGACCGCCAATAGCCGGACCAGAACCACGAATGACGGGATTCCCTACAGCGGGACCCGGTGGAGGGGGCAGAGGTGCGGAGCCCGGAGCTTGTGCCTGTTTTGGCGGCGTCATAAACGTGGTGCTTGCACGTCCGGTGTCCGGTAGGCGACTCGGCGCTTCGGCAGCCTGATCAGGTCGCCAGCCTCCGCCCGGTTGAGGCACCACATGGTCGTCCTCGTCGATGGAAGGAGGACGCGTGGGAGCGTGGTACTTGCTCGTTCGTGGCGTCGAAGAAGGGGGTGGGGCCACCGTCGGGGCTGCGGGTGCGGGTGCCGGTGGTGGACGTCGCGCGCTTCGATCAGCCGCTTTACCAGCACCCCGTTTGGGGCGTGGTGCTTCGGAGCCACCCGCGGCCATCGCGGCCATCTCTTCACGGCTCCAGAATGCGGTGGACGAGCCACCGCCTACCGCGGGGCGGAATCCATCGTCATCGTCTTCGTCGCCTTCTAGAGCGGCCTTCATCGCGTCTCGCGACCAGAAGGCTGTGGCTTGTCCACTGGACTTGCCACCGGAGAAGTCGATGGCTCCGCGGGCTAGCGGGCCTGCACTGCGTTGAACACCACCGAGATCTTCGGACGGGGGAAGCTCTTCCGGCTCATCTTCGAACATGTCAACACGGTCAGCAGCTGTTCGCCGTTCTCCACCGCCGTCCACGGCAACCCGACTCCAGTCCTCCAGGGCTTCTCCGGTCACGGTGTCTGCGAAGGCGATGAACGAACGCCAAGCGTCTAGAGCGGGCGGCCGTTCGTCGGGCTCATAGGACAAAAACTTGCCCAAGAACCACTGGATGTCACCCACGATAGCTTCGGGAAGAGCATCCAGGTCAATGCCGATGATAGCGTCGATAGCGCCATCATCATGGGCATCGGGGTCGTCGTTGGGAAGCTCGGGAAGGTCGATGCCTGCGAAGAGACGGTAGGCGACGTAGCCAACGCCATAACGGTCAGTAGGTGCGCCTTTCGGAACGCGCTCGGGGGCGCGTGAACGACCGTCGCCGCCGTATTCGAGAGAGACCGCACCGGTGTCGTCTAAGAAGACGCACTTGAGGCCGATCGCACTGTGGTGTTCGCTATCTTCTTCTGCGATGTCCAGGATTTCGCAGAGTGCGGCCACAATTTCGAGCACTTGTTTGAACGGGGGGAGTCCCGATTGCAACAGCTCGTCTAGGCCGATGCCAATGGCCGGACCATCGACAGCATCGACGCCTCCATCGACCCCAGTCGTACGTACGTAGTGGAACTGACTCACCCGACTCCTCCGACGCACCACGCGGTGCGTCGCCATCCTAGCCCAGTCGTGGTTAGGGAGCGGCCGCCGCAGGAGTGCACCATGGCTGTTTACCTACCGAAAGGGACCCGAGACTTCCTTCCAGAGCAGATGCGAACGCGTCTGTTTGTGCTGGATACCGTGCGTTCGGTGTTTTCCCGATTTGGCTTTGAGCCCCTGGAGACACCCGCTTTCGAGCGAATTGAGACCCTCACCGGCAAGTACGGAGACGAGGGCGACAAGCTCATTTACAAGATCTTGAAGCGTGGAGAGGGTGCGGAACGCGGTGAATGCGACCAGGCCTTGCGCTACGACCTGACTGTGCCGCTGGCGCGCGTGGTCGCCATGAACCCGGGCTTGCGCATGCCGTTCAAGCGCTACCAGACCCAACCAGTGTGGCGCGCAGACCGTCCGCAGCGGGGGCGGTTCCGTGAGTTCTGGCAGTGTGACTGCGATATTGTGGGCACCAATTCCCCGCTGGCCGAGGCTGAGTGTATCGCTGTGGCTCTGGCTGCCCTAGATGCGTTGGGCTTGCCAGGTGCGGTCATTCGGATGAACGACCGCCGCATCTTGCGCAGCATTGCTGTTGCTGCTGGTGCGGCGGACAAAGAGATTCCGTTCCTGATCACCCTCGATAAACTCGATAAGATTGGCCGCGACAAAGTGTCTGCCGAGTTCGGCCGGCTGGGATTGGACGACGCCGCTGTTGCGGGTGTGTGGGATGTTCTGACAGTGCCAGAGGGCCACGACCCCGCTCTCGACAGCCTTGACGAGGCTCTGGATGACGCCGGGCGCGAAGGCGTCGCGACCCTTCGGGCGGTGCTGGATGCGGTGGGTCGCATGGGGGTGGCCTTGGACCGCGTCCAAATCGACCCGACTCTGGCGCGGGGGCTTGATTATTACACCGGCCCCGTGTTTGAGATTTCCCTGCCCGACGGCAACATCGGTTCAGTAGGCGGCGGCGGTCGCTACGACGGCTTGATCGGAATGTTCTCGGGCCGAGATGTCCCGGCTGTGGGCATCGCTCTCGGAATTGAGCGCATCATTGTGGTGCTCGAAGAACAAGGGAAGCTGGCAACACAGCGAACGACAGCCGATGTCTTGGTCACGGTGTTCTCGGATGACCAGCGCGACGTCAGCCTGTCCTTCGCCACTCGATTGCGCAGCGCAGGTGTCAAGACCGATCTCTATCTGGGTGAGGGCAACCTTAAGAAGCAGCTAAAATACGCGAATGCGCGGGGCTATCCGAACATTGTCATTATTGGACCCGATGAATCGGAGCGAGGTGAGGTCACTGTCAGGAACTTGGAATCCGGAGAGCAAAGTAAACTATCCGCCGGTGATGCGGTTCGGTCGTTCACCAATTCGTGAGAGCAACTGTGGCGGGCGTTCGCAATCCGTACAATAGGTCCGCGAACTGCACCCTCCACTCCTGCCCCCAAGGAGTCCTCATGGCCCGCTCCCTTACCATTCATCAAGAAGAAACCGCGTCAACCACCCCGTTGCTGACTGGTTTTCTCATCCTTTCCATTGCCTTGCTCGTGATTGGCGCGATGTTCGGTTCGTTCAGCTCCGCAGCTGTGGTGACAGAAGCGGCTGCAGTCGTCCCCTAGGACCGTCACGTCGGATAAGGTCCGAGCTATGCACTCGGCAGACAATTCGGACGTATGGGCTCCGCCCGACCCCAAGGTAGACCTTCCGGTTGTCGGAGATGGTCGGGAGCTTGTTTACGACATGCCGGATCCGGTGTTTCGTCGTGAAGCGCGCGCGTGGTTGCGCGCGACGCGATGGCTGTCTTGGCCGCCCATTCTATGGACGTTCGGCATGTTGTTGCCGGCTGTCGGTGTGTTCTGGGCGCTGTCCCTCCCGCTGCCAGTCGCCACATCGCTGGTCGTGGTGCTGCTTGAGATCCTGCTGTTCCTGATGCTCGTCCGTCCACATCGTCTCGCTGCACGAATGGCAACACGACGGTTGGGCCGCACTGGGAGTCGCTTGACCTTGGACGCAGGCTCCATCGTGTTGGATAGCTCCAACCGGCTTTCCATCCCGTTGTCGCAGTTGAGCGAGATTCGCGAGCGCCCAGAGGTGTACTGGTTGCTGTTCGAAAACCGGTTGGCCATCTTCGTATCGAAGAGCCCACGAATTGGGGATGTGGAATCCTTCTTGGCCGCGGTTCGTGATGTCGCAGACAAGCCGCCCGAGAGCCTTGCCATTGCGGAAGACGGCTTGGCTCAAGCCTCGTTTCGGCCTCCCTCGCGCCTGCTGCACATCGCGCGAAACTATGCGGTAGCTCTGCGTTCTCCGCTGTTCATTGTGCTCGTGGTGTTTGCGGCAGTGGCTCTGGTTGGTGCATTCGCAGCCATGCCTTGGCAGGTCTCGCAGATGCTGGTCTGGCCGCTGTTGGCGTTGAGCGCGTCCTTGATCTTGTTGTTGTTTGCGCCCGCTCTTCGCATCGCCTTCAGTGGCCGAGATGCGCTGGGCCAACCCGGCAGCGTGACGGTGTGGACGGCGTGCGAGGAGCATCTACGGATGGACTCGCCGCGAGCGTCGGCGCGCATTGCCTGGGCAGATGTAAAACGTGTCCGCCGAATTGGTCGCTTTGGCCTGTTAGAGATGTCTCACGGGCGGTTCATTCTCGCCGCCAGTGATGCGGCGAGTGGTGACCCCATTGGATTGATACGCACGATTGAAGAACGTTTGGGTGGAGCTTCGAATGGCGGGTAAGCACACGGCCTTTGTGCTGGCAGCTGGGTTTGGAACGCGACTGCGACCCCTGACCGAGGTGGTGCCAAAGCCACTCGTCCCCGTCTGCGGTGTTCCCATGCTGTCGTACGCACTGGCTCTGTGTCATGCGCACGGGCATCGGCATGTGCTGCTGAACGGGCACTACCTGGCCGAGCAGCTCGAGCCGTGGTCGGGAGAGCACGAAGGCGTGCACGTCACGCTGTCGATCGAGAGCCCAGATATCCTCGGGACCGGTGGGGGACTGGGGCATGTTCGCGACCAGCTGGCCGAGCGATTCGCCATCGTTAACGCTGATATTCTGTGCGATGTCGACCTGGCCAAACTTGTCGAGCGCGTGCCAGAGGGTGGGGCGACTATGGCGCTTCGTCCTTCTGATGATGTGGCTATTTACGGGGTCGTTGCCGCCGACGAGACAGACACCGTCGTACAGTTGGTGGCGGTCGCCTCGGCAGAGCCGCATGGACACGTCGCGCGCGACACCCACTTCTCGGGCATTCACGCCATGCACATTGGCGCTCTGGAACAGGTACCAGATGCGTTCAGCAGTATCATTACCGATAGCTACGCGCACACCGTTCCCAAGCGACTCGTGCGCTCCGTCCGACACACTGGCACGTGGCTAGATGTCGGAAATCCCGCCGCCTACTTAGACGCGAATCTGCAGGTGCTGCGCGGCGGTGTGGAGTTACCCTTCGACCCTATTGAGCGTGCAGCCTTCGCTCAGCGCTCATCGGTCGTCACCGGCGATTCCTCTCTGGTGGACGGCGTGAGTGTGAGCGGTGCAGTCTGGGTTGGGGTCGGTGCGGTGATTGGCGACGGCGCGGTCCTTCACGACTGCATTGTCGGGGCGGGTGCCGTCGTGGCCGCGGGAGTCACGCTGCGCAATGCGGTGGTGTGGGACGGTTGCGAGGTCCAAGACGACGTCATGGGTGGCATCGTCATTGAGACTGGGCGCGTCATCACACCTGACTGACTACATCAGGCTGCGAGGGTCAACGTCGATAATGACGCGAACGCCTCGGCCTGAGGCTTTGGTCAATCGTTCGCGCCATGCGGCTAAGAACCGGCGAAACACCCCGGCGTCCATGCCGCGGAGGATGAGCTGAAAGCGCCACCGTCCGACGAGGCGGGCCAGAGCAGCGGGTGCGGGGCCTAAGACGTCCACGCCAGGCGCATTTCGGGCGTCTTGGCGCAGGTCATTGGCCAACGCATTGGCGACGTCGACGGTGGCTTGGCGGTGTGCGCCTTCAAACCGAATGAGCACCAATCGGCCAACGGGTGGGTACTTCAGCGTCTTTCGAAGGCGCGATTCCATGGCGTAGAAGGCATCGCTGTCAGACAGTGTGGCCAAGACGTAGTGCTCGGGGTCCCAGGTCTGAACGAAGACCCGGCCGGGGACGTCACCACGACCTGCGCGCCCGGCGACCTGAACGAGTAGGGCCCAGGTGCGCTCTGCGGCGCGGAAGTCCGGCATACGAAAGCCGCTGTCTGCGCTGACGACCACAGCGGTGTGGACGTCTGGGAAGTCATGCCCCTTCGCCACGATCTGCGTGCCCACCAGCAAGCGAGACTCGCCATCGCGGAATCCTTGAAGGATGCGATGATGGGACCCACGGACCGCGGTGGTATCCGCGTCCATGCGTGCTTGTGGAATGTCTGGAAACAACCCTGCAAGAGTTTCTTCAACGCGTTCGGTGCCCTTTCCGACCTCTTTGAGGTCCGGCTTTCCACATGATGGGCACTCTTTCTGATGGGGGACCTTGAAGCCGCAGTAGTGGCAGGCCAGCGACCGTGCTTTCTGGTGCAGCGTCAGGGTGATGCCGCAGTTTGGGCATCCATACGAGCCCCCGCAGCTGTCGCAGCGAACCATGGTTGCGTAGCCACGCCGGTTGTATAGAACAATGGCCTTGCCGCCGGCATCGAAGGTCTGACGCAAGGCCGCGACGACGTCCGGGTGGAACATCGGCTTTTCTTGGCCCTTCGGGGTGTCCAATGTGCTCAGGTCGATGACCTCCACCTTCGGCACGGGGCGTGGGGTGGCCCGCTTGGGCAGAGACAACAGGCCGTACTTGCCGGACTGGGCGTTGGACCAGCTCTCCATAGACGGGGTGGCCGAGGCGAGGATTGTGGCCCCTTTGTGCCGATGTCCGAGTACCACAGCGAGGTCTCGGGCGTTGTAGCGAACCCCGTCATCTTGCTTGTACGAGTCATCGTGTTCTTCGTCGACGACCACCAAGCCCAAGTCGGTGAACGGTGCGAACAGGGCTGAACGCGCACCCACTGCGATTCGGGCTTCTCCGGCACGAATACGGCGCCACTCAGCCAGCCGTTCAGCACCCGTCAGGCCTGAATGTAAGACGGCGACCTCGTCTCCGAAGCGCGCTTTGAAGCGCCCAACAAGCTGTGGGGTCAGGCCGATTTCGGGCACAAGAACCAGTACTTGGCGGTCGTGGCGAAGCGCATCTGCGGCGGCCCCTAAGAAGACCTCGGTCTTGCCAGAGCCGGTCACGCCGAACAGGAGCCACGCCTTCGCGCGGTTGGGACCGGTGAGAGCGGCCAGCGCAGCCGCTTGGTCGTCATTTAGAACGGGAGCGGTACTGGGACCTAGGGCAGGCGCTTCAGCGATGGCGTCGCGGCGTTCCCGTTCGCCCATTGTCACCGCACCCGCTTCTTGCAGACGGTGAACCGCTGAGCGCACGGTAGAGCCCTGCTCAGCGACCAATGCAGGGAGGTCTACTGGATCTTCTGCCCGGTCGAGTGCCTCTAAGATGGCCTTCATTCGGGAGCCGGCACGTGGGACGAGCTGCTTGGCATCCGCCAGAGGAACTGCGAGCGTTACCGTCGTCATCCGGGCTCGGCTCTCGTTGACCTCGCGTTCGCCCCACGCCAACCACGTTTGGCGTAAGCAGGCGGCGACGGCCTTGTCTGCGGCTTCGGCGGTGAGCAACGGGTCTGCACGGCGAACCAAGCCACGACGGGTGAGTCCAGGGCGTGAGATGGCTTCGCGCAGCACCAATGCAGGGTCACCGTCGACCGCACCATCGGCGAGAGCCTGCACACCCTCTTCTGTAGGTTCAAGAACCGTCAGCACCTTGGCGGACATGCGCGACGGCAAAGCCGTGTGAATGACCTGACCCAGCTGCGCCAGGTAGTAGTTCGCAACCCACTCGAAGAACGCTAACTGTTTGGCATCGAAGGCGGGAATCGGGTCTAGAAGCCGCGAGACCGGCTTGACCTTGGCCGGGTTGAAGTCGACCGTCTCGGACAGCCCCGTCACGTAGCCAGTCTCGGCCCCGCGCCGACCAAAGGGGACTAAGACGACGCTTCCTAGGCTGATCTGACCATCGAGATGCGCCGGAATGGCGTAGCTAAACGGACCGCCGACGGGCTTGGCAATGGCAACGAGGCAGTACATCGGGGCGGTGGTATCGCAGTTGGAGTTCTTGGGATGCAGAGCAGTCTTGGAGTTTCGACACTCTGCGCTACCCACTCAATGACGGAACACTCATACTGCTAGGCACCACAGCCGCATACAGTCGCTGAAGGTCGGGCTCACGCTGCAGCAAGTCCGCCTGGACGTCATCACGGTTGGCCCCCGCCTGCTGCCACCGTCCCCACCATCCGGCCCAACGAACAACGGGGTCATGGTGCTGGCACATGACCTCGAAGGTGGGTCGCCAGTCGATGCCGTAGCGGCTCAACAACGGCAAAGTCCATGCGAGTAAGGAGGTCATCTGGCGGCCATCGCGAACGTTGGCCACCAAGCGGTCCCAGCGCACCCCGCTTGGAGAGGGGCTGAAGCGTCTGCGTAGTTCGGCTCCAAGTACGCCTGAATAGCTGCGGTCAAGGCCATCCCACAAGAGGTCCCGCGCTTCGCTTCGCACCCGCAGACTCGGGTAGTTGTAGAAGCTTCGTACCCACCAAAACTCCATCAGCCTGTCCACGAGAACACGCTCGACGGACACTGGAAGACCGGGTTCTTCTTGAAGAATATGCGCAAGCAATGAGGGGTGAGCTGCAGTGTACCGGCCTTTGCTACGTGACCGTTTGACTAGCTCGGTGACCAGCTCTGTCAGGCGCTCGTCATCCGCGCGCATGCCCAACTCGCCTGTGCAGAAGACGAGAATCTCATGGTAGTCGGCGCGGAAAGGAT
>JBLHSN010000190.1:0-11319 GCA_047626195.1 Myxococcota bacterium | reverse complement strand
GCCAACCCACAAGAGCTGATGTTCGGTGAGCAGACCGAAGAGCCGCTGGGCTCGCTGATCGGCGAAGTCATCCTAGACATCGTGGCCGACGGAACACACAGGGCGTTCCAGCCGATAAACACTGTCGCCACTGACCGCTGGATAGGCGTTGGCGTAGACGTCATGAGCGACGACTTCCCCGAGCTGTGGCTCGTGTCGCTCACCGCACTGCCGTGGACGGTGAGCCGCAACGTCCGCGGTGACCTCAATGATGACGTCGACACCGACGCCGATTCGGACCCAGCCTCGGCCATCTAGCCCGTTTTATCGGCCGCCCTGAACTACTCGGAAGCGCGCAGGGTCAGGTTGTAGTCCAACAAGACCTCGTCACCCACACCATCGTCTCCCGCTTCTTCTGCATCATCCGGATACAGACCCCAGTCCCACCGCGAGAAGGTCATGTTGGCTCGCGTCTGAATGACGCCGTCCACCTCGGTGATGACTGTGTCCCAGCTGTAGTCACCTGTCGTTCCACGCAGAGTGAGCGTGCCGTTGACCCGGTAGTCGTCGCCTCCCTGATAGACTAGGGAGAGTGCGCGGAACTCGGCCATCGGGTGCTCGTCTACGTCAAAGAAGTCGTCTGTCTTCAGGTGACGGGTGAGCGTGTCGTTGCCGGTTTCCACAGAGTCCATTTCCACAATGACCGCAATTTCCAAGTCGGTCAGTGCCTCTCCACGCTTCACACCACGCACGTCGTAGCGAAGCCAAGTACCGGACTGCGCGCCGCCACCAAGCCCGAAGCCGGTGAAGACCAAGGCCGGCTCCGCGGATACATCCAAGTCGAAGACATCCCCATCTCCAGGGGTCTCAAACAGGTCGAGGTCCTCGACATTGTTGTTCTCAATCAGCTCTTCCGGCGTATCGGACCTGCAGGCAGCAAACAGTAGACAAATGGCGAGGGCACGCATGGGAACTCCGGTAGGGTTCTACTGTTTTACAGCCCCGCGTTCCTCCCAACCATGCGGTAATTCCGCAGCGCATTGTTCGGATGACCCGAACGCTGATCAACGGACGTTACCGTTGACCGCGTTCGGCATTTAGGAACGCTAGCTACACATCGCTACGTCCCACGCATGGTCGTGGGAGTCGGTGCTTTCGATAGTCACAATGTCACCCGCGGCAATCGACTGAAGCTGGGCTGCGGTGATCGTAAAGGTGTGGTCGTGGCTACCACCGGACGAAGTGTAGGTGATGTCCGCACCGTCGTCTAAGTCTGCTCGGGTCAAGCAAATAAGGTGACCGTGGGTATCCGACGGACCTTCGGCGACGGAGTCGGCGCAGTCGAGACACGCCTCAGTGACTTCGCCGGTGTCCTCATCTCCGGTGCCTTCGCTGTCGTCGTCTTCAGTGCCGTCTCCGGTCCCCTCATCATCGGTCTCACCAGTACCGTCATCACAGCCGGTGAGCAGGCTCGGGGCAATAGTCAAGACCAGGGCGGCCCCGGCACATCGGGTCAAAAACTCGCGTCGCTTCATGGTGTCCTCCAGACAGAGCGGACGGTAAGCGCCACGAGGGGCAACCGTCAACGTGCCCGAATAATCAGCGCACAATTCCCCATCGAAATACGGTCCGTCGGAACAGATCTGCACGGACGACCCCTATGTTCAAGCGTTGACTTGCATTGATTGTGGTTGTTGCTTTGGGCATCATTGGCAGGCGGGTTTACTCCAGCGGGTACGGCGGAAGTGCCGTATCTGTGCTCGCTGACCACAGTCCCGTCACCGTCATTGTGGATGGCGGCAAGCCACTCACCATCGCCGCTCATCACTCCGCAGAGACCGACCTTGCCCACGGTGAACACATCGTCACATTGACCGCGAACCGGATCACCGAGACTCGGATCCACCAGACGACCCAAAACTGTCCGCCTAGGCGATTGTCGGTTGCGGCAGCGAATGAGACCGATACTGAACATATGTTCAATGAGGTCCCCATGGTCGCACTCGCTCTACCGTTCCCTACCGCTTCACATCCCACACTCTGCGCGTACTCGCCTACCCGTACGGCACTCACCGACACCGCTTTCGTCGATCACCATCGCGCCTGGGTTCGCGGCACGGAGCCGCTGTTTGAGATGCTGCGCAACGGCGTTTCCTGGCACAGTCACCGGCGTACCATGTACGACCGCGTTGTGGATGTTCCGAGGTTACTCGGTTCTTTTGACGGCGATAAGCCCACCATCGTCCGTGACATGCAGCAGGCCCTCGACCCGCACTACCAGGTGTCCCTCGACCGCGTCTCACTCGCCCGCTACCGGGATGGAAATGACAGCGTGGCGTGGCATGGAGACCGCCTAGGTACCCACATCCCGTGGTCCGTAGTGGCCGTCGTGTCGATTGGCGGTCCGCGTCGATTCCTGCTGAGGCCAAAGGGCGGCGGCAAGAGCCTCGCGCTCACCCTTGGGAGTGGAGACGTACTGGTTCTAGGGGGAGACGTTCAGGCCACCTTCGAGCACTGTGTTCCCAAGACCACCACCGCCGCTCCTCGTATTGCGCTGATGTTCCGCCATTCGACCCCATGGACCGCCGGTCATGCGCATGACAACGTCATCACGCCAATTACATCATGCGCGTAACTGCGAGGCTGCGATGACGTATGGTGGGGGCATCTGGAGTTTTCATGCACGTCGCCATCATTGGCAATGGGATCGCTGGGGTCACCGCCGCACGCACACTGCGCAAGCGAGACCCGAAAGCCCGAATCACCATGATCTCCGCGGAATCTGAGCACCACTGGTCCCGGCCGGCCCTCATGTACATCTACATGGGCCACATGCGGTACCAAGACACCAAGCCCTATCAGGACCACTTCTGGGGAAAAAACCGGATCGACCTGGTTCGTGGATGGGTCACCCAGATCGATGCCGAAGGCAAGACCCTGACATTAGATGGCCAACGCACCGTCCAATGGGACAAGCTGCTCATTGCCACAGGCAGCAAGCCGAACATGTTTGGCTGGCCTGGCCAAGACCTCAACCGGGTCTCGGGCATGTACAGCCTGCAAGACATGGACGCGCTGGAGGGCTGGACGCGCGACATCAAACACGGAGTTGTCGTCGGCGGCGGACTCATCGGCATCGAGCTCGCGGAGATGCTCCACAGCCGCGGACGTCACGTCACCATGCTCGTTCGCGAGGCGTCCTACTGGGACAACGCGCTTCCGGCAGAAGAGTCGGCCATGGTCAACGAGGTCATCCGCGCAACGGGAATCGACCTACGTCTAGGTGCGGAAATGGCCAGCATTGAAGACGACGGCACGGGCTCTGTAGGCGCCGTGCAGATCAAAGATGGGGAGCTGCTAGACGCTCAATACGTCGGCCTCACCGCTGGCGTTCGGCCCAACATCACCGTGACCGAGGGCTCGTCCATCGAGACCGCCCGCGGCATCCTGGTCAACAACCGACTGCAGACCAATCACCCAGACATCTACGCTGCCGGTGACTGTGCCGAAATTAGGACCCCGGAAGGCGAGCGAAACACCATCCAGGCGGTCTGGTACACAGGTCGCTTCCAAGGGGAGCAGGTCGCTAATAATATGGTCGGAGACGCGGGTGATTACGACGCTGGGCTGTGGTTCAACTCAGCCAAGTTCATCGACATTGAATACCAAGTCTACGGTAATGTTCCGGCATCCAGTACCCAGCACACATCGGGTCTTGACTACGTTTTCTGGAAGCATGACAATGGCAAACACAGCGTACGCATCTGCCACAAAGATGGCGTGGTCGTTGGGTTCAACCTGATGGGCGTTCGCTTCCGCCACAAGGTGTGCGAAGACTGGATTCTGCAGGCGAAGCCTCTGGACTACGTGCTGAAGAACCTTCGCCAAGCCGCCTTCGACCCCGAATTTGCCAAACGTCATGATTCCGCCATCCGCGCCGCCGCCACAGGAGCCTCCGCATGAGTGCCTCAGTTCACCTGGATGCTCTGCCTCCACAGCGCGTTGGCACCGAGCCTCGCTCGCTGACAATCTTCGAAAAATTTTGTTTAGCCCTAGTTAGTTTCGGAAGCCTGATGGTCTTCTTGGCACTACTAAGCCCAAACACGCTGTCCACGTACACAAGCTACTGGACCGCCCCAGCCCTCACCATGGGCACCATTATTCTCGGCGGTCTCGGCTACGTCATCTCGGCGTACAAAGGCACCACGCCAGGCATCAAGCACAACGGCATGTTCTTCAGCAGCATGAGTAATCGCGGTGTTTGGGGCTGGATGGCCGGCATTGCCATGACCAGCTTCTACGTGATTCTGTACTGGCATTCCTCAACACTTTCCGGCGCTATTGCCCTGGTTGAGCCAATCTCGTACGCGCTCTCCGGCAAGCACGCAGACCAGTGGTTTCTGTACGGTTTCATGTACACAGTTGCCATTTTGGTCATGGGTAGCCGGATGCTGATGAAGTACCGCCACAGCCGGTACCAGATCATCCGAACCCTGTCGGTCATGTTCTTCCAGCTCGGGTTCGGCTTTCTCATCCCGAACATCCTAAAAGCATTGAACCAACCCGAGTTCTACTTCACCTACTTCTGGCCGCTTAAGCCCGAGTACCTGCTGCCATGGACCTTCGCAGACGGCGGAACAGCAGCCGCCGGTACCACTCTCATCACCGGCCTGACCGTGGGTCGCGCCATGCTGTTGTGGGCTGGAATGATGAGCGTCATCGCAGTCCCCACCCTGACCTACTTCTTCGGCAAGCGCTGGTACTGCTCGTTCGTGTGCGGCTGCGGCGGCCTAGCCGAGACCCTGGGCGACCCGTACCGCCAGCTATCGGACAACTCGGACACCGCGTGGAAAGTTGAGCGCTGGATGATTCATTCGGTCCTGCTCGCCATTACCGTCATCACTGGGTTGCTGTGGATCAATGCGGCAACGGGCAATGCCATTCTTGGCAACGCCAGTGGCCTATACAGCAAGACCTACGGCTTCTTTATTGGCGCGGCCTTTTCGGGCGTCATCGGCGTGGGCTTCTACCCCATCATGGGAAGCCGAGTCTGGTGCCGCTTCGGCTGCCCACAGGCCGCTATCTTGGGCATGTTCCAGCGCTTCTTCAGCCGCTTCCGCATCACCACGAACGGCGGCCAATGCATCAGCTGCGGCAACTGCTCAACCTACTGCGAGATGGGCATCGACGTTCGCGCCTACGCCCAGCGCGGTGAGAACATTGTTCGCGCCTCGTGTGTTGGCTGTGGCGTGTGCTCGGATGTCTGTCCGCGCGGCGTGCTCAAGCTCGAAAACGGAAGCTTCGGTGACCGCTTCAAGAATGCTGCCAAGCCCTTCGCCGCCATCGCAGACGCATTCCGAGGCAAATCTTAGCGCGATGCTCGAACGCCAGAGGATCCGACGCCGATTGCTGCAGCGCTCTTGCGATTGGATGGGCGACGTAGTGCGTTAGAGCGCTGGCCATGAAGCTCGCTGTCGCCATTTCCGCTGTCCTGCCTTTAATGTTGAGCGGCTGTCTGCTGCGCGACCTACGCGACCCGCACGACATGAGCGCCAAATACACGCCACCTGTTCTCGACGACGTCAAGGTTGATTCGGACCGTCTGCGCATCCTGTTGGTCGGCGACGCCGGCACCTGCGAGGGCCACTTTGTTCAAGCCGGAGACGTCACCATCCGCGATGCCGCCTTCGAGCGCTCTGTCGAGTACTGCGAAGAGCACGGGTGCGATGCCGTTGTTCTCCTAGGCGACAATCTGTACACCTTCGGCGTCCCACCCGGCGGTGAAGAAGACGCTGACAGCTGCATTGGGCGGTGGGCGTGGATACCGACGGGGCGAGAAGACGGCAGCACCGCACTACTGACCGGCGTCCTCGGCAATCACGACTGGGGCATGATTCGCATTCGCCAGGGTCGCGCCGCACGTGAGATTCGCTGGGCCTACGAGTTCAGCGCAGATGAACCCCCTATTCCCGGGTACTACTGGGAACGGCGGTTCGAGAGTCTGACTAATTCCCTACGCATTGTGGGCATTGACTCCGAGCAAATGGTCCTGCGCCGTAAGCGCTCACGCCAGACCGATTGGCTTGAAGGCCTCGAGCGCTCCGACGACACCTGGACGCTAGTCGTTGGCCACCATCCTCGCTATTCGCAAGGAGAACACGGAGACGCAGGGGCCTTCCGTGACTTCGGACGGTTCGGATGGAAGGGCAGCCGCTTCGCCCGCCGTCTCGACAACGCGCTGGAACAGACCGGCGCGCATATGTACGCCCACGGCCATGAGCACATGCTGCAGTACGGCCAGGTAGACGGCGTCATTCACATCGGCTCGGGAGCCGCGGCGAAAGTCCACGGTGGGGTCAGTCGCTCCAGTGTCGACCTTCACGTGATTGGCGGCTCCGATGACCCGCAACCGGGCGTTTTTTGGCTGGAGTTGGTCGGTGAAGAAGCCACCCTCGTCGCCATCCCGAACACCGGACGTGTACGCCTCGAGCAGTGGTCTGCCACAGACCTCATTTCGGCCGAGTAAGTGGCCATTCGCCTTCCCGTTGATGACGTCCTCGACGAGGTCCGAGCTGCAGTCCACTCGCACCGAGGAGCGGTTGTCACCGCACCACCCGGGTCCGGCAAGACCACTCGTGTTCCACCTGCCCTGTTGGACGTCGTCAAAGGGCAAGTGTGGGTCCTCCAGCCGCGCCGCGTCGCCGCACGATTGACCGCACAACGCATCGCCTTTGAACGGGGTGTGAAGCCCGGCACCGAAGTCGGCTGGCGAGTGCGCTTCGACAATAAGACCTCGCGAGACACGCGGTTGGTCGTCGTCACCGAAGGGTTGCTCACCCGGCGCATGCAGCAGGACCCCTTCCTAGAGGGAATCGACGCTATCGTTGTCGACGAGGTGCACGAACGCTCGCTGACCATCGACTTGGCTCTTGCTTTGTTGGCTGACGTCCGTCGAGATGCACGCCCCGACCTTATTGTTGTCGCCATGTCCGCCACTGTGGATGCTCAACCCCTGGCCGACTTCTTCGACGTTCCGGTCATTCACGCCGAAGGCAGAGCCTTTCCGATTGAGACAGTCTACGCAGGAGAGCGCAGCTACGGCCCGCTCTCCGCCCAAGCCGCGCAGGCCGTCCGAACCCACCATCAAGACGGCAGCACCCTGGTCTTTCTCCCGGGAAAGCGCGCTATCCGCGACACCGCTGACCGCCTCGCTGGATTCGGCTCTCCTGTCTTCCAGCTCCACGGCTCTCTGTCGCTCAATGAGCAACAACGCGCCCTGTCCCCGAGCGATGAGCCACGGGTGGTGCTGACTACCAACATTGCTGAGACCAGTGTCACCGTCCCAGGCGTACGGACCGTTATTGATTCTGGACTGGTCAAGACTATGCGCTTTGACCCGGCGCTCGGCATTGAGCGCTTGATCACCGAGCGCGTCAGCCACGCCTCTGCAGAACAGCGAGCGGGACGAGCGGGACGAACGGGACCCGGCATCGCGGTTCGGTTGTGGAACTCCAGTGAGCGCTTATTGCCCTTCACCACCCCGGCACTCCACCGCGAAGACCTCGCCGACCTGTTGCTTCAAGTCTGGGCCTGGGGTGCACAACCGAGGCAGTTTCGCTGGTTTGAAGAACCGTCTCCGTCGCACATGATGGTTGCGGAAGCGCTACTCGAACGCCTACACGCGGTTGAGGACGGTCGCCTCACGGCACTCGGCCAGACGCTGTCTCAACTGCCCATCTCCCCAAGATTGGGTGCGATGCTGGTTGCTGGACACAAGCGTGGCGTACTCACCGATGCTGCTGGCGCCGCCACCTTGGCCAGTGAGCCTGATGCCTGGCCTGGAGGCGTACCCGGTGCGGCAGACGCGGACGACATCCGCGCGCGACTTCCACGACTGCGCAGCCACCGGCGCTTGAGTCAGGTGCGAGACCAGCTGGTGCGCGTCGCCCAGAGTGCCTTAGGTCCCTGTCCCGACCGCCCGTCCACGGCAAAAGAGCTGGTTCAATGCACCCTCGCCGGATTTCCCGACCGGCTCGGTCGACGCACCGCAGCCAACCGCTACCGCATGCCATTCGGCGGTGCAGTCCTGTCCGAAGGCTCTGTCATTGAAGACGCGCCATTGATTGTGGCGTTGAGCGTGCGCGGGGCGCAACGTGGAGAGCGTGCCGAGCACAGCATTGACCTGGCGAGTCCGGTCGAGCCGGACTGGCTGGCCACCGAACAGCGAACCCGCATTGTCTTCGACCCCGCCGACCAAGCCATCGTCCGCCGCTACGAGACCGTGTTCGGCGATATTGTCTTGGCCGTACGAAGCGAGCCGGCGCATGACCCCGAGCTGTTGGCCAAGCATGCACGTGTAGAGCACATTCAACGCTCGGATACTGCCGTAAGTTTGCTTGCCCGCGTGAATCTGCTCGCTGCCGCCCTTCCCGAGTTGGAGGCTTCCATTTTGTCGTGGGAAGACCTTCTACCCGCTCTGTGCGACGGTATTCGTCGCGTGGCCGATGTGCGAAAAGCCAATGCTGCACAAGCCATTCGTCAGAGTTTGGACTGGCGCGTGCGACAAGCCCTCGACATCGACGCACCCACCCACGTCCAGCTGCCATCCGGCAGTCGAAAGGCCATTACCTACACCGAAGACGGTCCGATTCTGGCGGTACGTATCCAACAGATCTTTGGCTGGATCCAGACACCGCGCATCGCACGTGGGCGTGTTCCCCTCACCCTGCATCTGATGTCTCCGGCCAATCGACCTGTTCAAATCACCGAAGACCTGGCCAGTTTCTGGAATACCACGTGGCCAGAAATTCGTAAGGAAATGCGCGGCCGTTATCCGAAGCATCCTTGGCCGGAAGACCCCCTGACAGCGCCAGCTCAGGACCGTCCGAACCGTCGCCACAGGTCGTAGCGACAGATCGAAGGGGCTTGCCTTTTCGGTCCGCATGTGCTACCTGCGCCGGCCGACTGAGGTCCGTGGCGACATTTGAGTCCCTCGTCGGCCGAGGATGCCCAGCATCTTCACTTGAATCCGCGGAACCCCTTGTGCCAGCCAAACACGCTGTCACCCGGAGTTCTCACAATGCGTTCCTTTCTATTTGTACTTCCGCTCGCGTTGAGCGTGGCCGCTTGCTCCCAACCCGTCGAGGTTGTTGGGGCTCCCTACATGATTGATGGCACACCGGAAGCCATCGGTATCCTAGCTTTGCTCGACGCCGACGTCTCCGACCGCACTTTCTTGGACGACGTTGTCGGCCTTGAAAAGCGTGCCGTCTCACACCTTCTCGCCTTCCGTGACGGCGACGACCGCATGCGTGGAACGGCCGATGACCAATCGTTCACCAGCATGGCTGATGTAGAAGACGTACGATTCGTCGGCTACCACGCCATTGACATCCTGCTCGAATGGTCATTCGCTCTTGGTTTTGTGCCCGGTAGTATACCGACCGACATCGTTGTAGACGGCATTGTGTTCGATGCCCTCGAAGCCTCCACCACCCTGGCCTACATCAACGACGCTCCTACTGACCTACTCATCGCGACCGGCATTGACCGGCGTGCGGTGACCGGGTTGATCGAAGCACGTCCCTTCCCCCACCTGTGGTCCGCTGGAAGTGCATGGTTTGTCGGTCCAACGGCTCTGGAGACGCTGCGTCATACCAGCATGCTGCAAGACATCGCCATCACCGACATGCGCTTCGCAAACGACCTTCGGGCCGAGCTTGTTCTGCTGTACACCGAGCACGGTGACACGTTGCAAGAAGACGGTGCCGTTCCCCTGGCGACGGCCCTAGCCGCCGTTCACGTTCGCCGCGTCGAGATGATGACGGAAGTCGACCCCTACGGCTACACCCTCGAAGAAGCCGCGGTCTACACCCATCCAGGTGTGGTCTTCCCGGATGCCAAGCGTACCTGGTACGGCGCCTACGCATGGGAAACCGGTGTGCCGCTGAGCCTGTACTGGTTCTCCGACAACTAGGGTACTTCGGTCAGAGCGCTGACCGAGACAACGGTATGATCGCACGATATCAGGCTTCCACTGGTCCAAGTCGTTCGGCGTGCCATCGTACGGCGCAAGAACCAACGCGAAGCAAAGCAAGAAGCTGGCGGTACTCTACCCAAGCCGCTTCAGGCTGAAGCCTGAGATATCTGGGCGCTTCACAGCTCGCCCGTTCTACACGTCCCGTCCGGGACCGAGTTCACTTCGTTAGACTCGGGCGCCTCACGCATTGAGCTCGCCCGCGGAGAAGACATTCGCTTTCGTCTATCGGACGCCGTGCACGTGGTGGTTTCAGGTGGCTTGAAGCTGCTTCGTTGGGCCGATGACGGCCGCGCACTCATCTGTTAGATGATCGATTCCGGCCGCCTATTCGGTCAGCTCTCAAGCGACGAAAGCCGGATTGATGCGACAGCCCTTGAGCCGACGACTGTACACATCTTGCGTAGGTCGGACCTCACGCACTTGCTGCAGACCAAGCCAAGCCGGAGCTCGGCCTGGTCGTGATTCAAGAACTCGAAGCCCGCAGCCGTCGATTGGAACGCAGGTTGGAGAGCTTGGTCTTCAAGTCGGTGGAAGCCAGAACCGTAGAGGCATTGCTTGAGCTGAGCGGCGAGGTTGGCGAGTCCTGCTCACACGGCATGGCCATCGACGTCCGCCTGAGTCAGCAAGACCTAGCCGACCTCATCGGTGCCAGCCGAGAGAGCGTCAACCGTATCGTCGGTGACCTGCAGAAACCCAATATCTGCGACGTGAGGGTCGGTATCTGTGCCTGGCCAATCGGTCTCAACTCGAGTGGCTGAACCGCTCACACAGCTAACTTAAGAACCTTCCCTCCTGACTATTCCAGCGCAGTGACGGTGGCGTTCCGCCCGTCGACGTGAACATCGAGCTGTGCGAACGGCGCGGCCAGTCCATGGCTTGGACGTGCCAACAGCAGCGATTGCCGAGCCTCGCTTTCCTCAATGGCCGCACGCCACGGGGCGGCAACGGCGACTTCAATCCGCCACTGGACCCCGTTCTCGCCAAGGTCGATCAGGAGAATACGCGGCTCTCAGTCCGCAGCTCGGCCCACAAAGGCCGTAGCGGCTTCGTGAAGAACGTCGCCGGCCTCGGTCGATGAGTCCTCATAAGAATGAGCCACGACAACCCGAACCCAGTACCCACCGGCTCTTGGACAGGTTGCGAAGAGTGTTCGTCGCCAGCTCGTAGTTGGGCACGGTCAAGGCCCCATTGCACAGCGTCAACACAGTCGTCGTTCACATGCCGACCCTCTGTACCCGCACGCTTTCACCGTCGATATGCAGCACATCGCCACGTGCGACCGCGCGCTCCGCAAGCAACAG
>JBLHSN010000189.1:0-11406 GCA_047626195.1 Myxococcota bacterium | reverse complement strand
GATTTCTTGCCAGCGTTCGAAAGACGCGGTTCATCGACTACCTCGACCCGATTGGCATGTCCGCTGAGGACGCTTTTGAGCAGCGGCTGAAGTGGGCGAGACGCAATGCATCCGAGGCCGCCTATGCCGACGAAGCCGAGTTTTTGCTACAGAATGCCAGCGCGCTGCGCGAGCATGTGGCAGACGAAGCCGCCAGTCCAGAAGAGTGGATCGACGCCATCGAAGCAGGCATGGACGCGCCGCCTCCAGTGTGGGGCGGTGAGAGCCGAATCACCCAGATGTCCGATGGCGACATCGATGATGCACCGACCGTCCACGTCGGCCAGCTGACCGGCCTCGACTTTATGGACGACTTTGTCCAAGACGACCTGCCGACCGTCCACGTCGATGACATCGACGTAGATGCAGAAGATGCACCGACCGTCCTACGGCCCGCCCCGAAATTGGGCGCAAACGGGCTGTACGAGCGCGACGAAATCGACGCTGCCTTTTCGCCAACGAACGATGAAGACGACGAAGATGACGAGATCTCCGATCACCCTACCGTGCTCGGCGTATCCCCTGGGCTGATCCCCGAAGACGAAGAGACCGAAGCTCCTACCGTCTTCGTCGGGCGCGACAGCATCGAAGAAATGCTCAACTCAGCCAATAGCGAAGAGGAAGGGGAGGACGTCACCGTCTTCCTCGGGAGCGACCACTTCAACCCAACACTCGGTGAATACACCACAGATGCTCCGACCGTCGCCGGCAAGTTCATCGACATTGATGACGACGACCCCGAGAACGAACGCACCAGCATCACTCGCCTCGACGACTTGGCGGCTGCCGACGGCACGTCACGCCCCGCTAGCGACCTCGGAGCACGCCTAGCGGAAGTCCGCGCACGTCGGGCTGAAACGGCTCCAGAAGACGACAACACGGTCTACAATGCCCCTGCCAGCAAGCTCGATTCCCTGTTCGATTCGCCCGCTCGTGCCGCAGAACGCCTCTCGAGCTCGGCTCGCGGTGGCCAGACCATCGTTCCAACAGACGACGAATACGACGATGTCTTCGGCGACGAGGATGATGTCGGCAACGCACCTCTCGGCCTCGAAGAGTTCGACCTCGTTGTGCCACCGATTCCCGGCGAAGAGACCGAGCCCGAAGAAGCTTCCGAACCCGAAGAGGCCCCTAGGCCCGAAGGACACGACGGCACTAGCTCTGCTACCTTCCCGCCGATGGACGAGTTGCTGGACGAACAGCCATCATCCACGCCTGCACCTGTTCCATCAATTGACAGGCCTTTCGCGGCAGCGAAGGTCGAGTCAAAGCCAAAGACACTACCCCCTGTTCCCAGGACGCCTCCACCTACCAATGAAGACTCCGACGGCGGTATTCGCTGGGCATTAGTCGGTGTGGCCCTCTTGGCAATCGTCGGTGCTGTGGTCTGCGGTATGGCGATTTTGCAAGGTGGAATGTTTGGTGGAGACCCCAACGAAGGTGTCGTCATCGTTGCACCGGAGCCAGCAGAGCCGGCTCCTGAGCGGCAAGACACCGCAGCTCCGCCCGCTCCCGAACCCGTCGCTGCAGTTGTCGTTCCCGACCCAACCACCAACACCGATGGCACAGAAGCCATGGCTGCTGCACAGGCGGATACAGAGACACAAGTCGTGGGTATCCCCCTGACTCCTGAACCCGTCGCACCCACTCCACAGCCCGTCGCACCCACTCCACAGCCCGTCGCACCCACTCCACAGCCCGTCGCACCCACTCCACAGCCTGTGGCTCCAGCGCCACCACCGGCGCCCGTGCGTCCGGCTCCAGCTCCTATCGTGACACCAAGTCCGAGTCCGGCCCCAGCGGTCGCTACCCGAACCCCGCCGGCATCACGTCTTCGTTCTGGAACGCCCGCAGCACAGTCAGCCGATACGCCAATAGCCAACGTTGTTGGGACGTGGCGGGGAGATGTCGGGAGCAGCACATCGGTGTTGTTGCGTATGAGGAGTCAGACCGACGGTGCTGTGACCGCCAAGGTTGAGATCTACGACGGCATCACCTGGACCGAAGCAAACCTGAACGGCACCTATGACACGAGCAGCGGCGCCTTAGCCTTGTCTGGCAGTGGCGTCACAGTCACTGGAACGGTGAACGGTGGCACGGCCGTCGGCTCGATTCGCTTCTCCGGCAAGCGTGCTGGCTGGAAGCTCAGTAAGCTCTAGCGTTCGCCGCAGAAAGCCCTGCTGTTAAGCCCGAGCACTCCCGGTTCATGCCACCCATATGGGCGGCGTGGGGCCGCAGGTGCCCAGCGAGCGTCCTAGTCTTCGGCGACCAAGAATAGGTCGTCGAATTCGTCGAAGTCTTGGGACGGCGGCTCCTCTATGGGTTCGACAACTTTCTTGACCCTACGACGCTTGCTCGGGGCTGCCTTGACCATGTCCGTCGGTGACTCTTGGTCCGAGGCGTCTTCCGCTGCAGGAGCTTCAGCGATGGTGTCTTCGGACTCCTCCGACTTCGGGTCATCTTTGCGGCGACGGCCCTTGCGACGACGTTCCCAACTGTAAGGGTTGTCGCTCTCTGGGACGGGGAACTCGCCATCCGTTTCCGGATCCCAGACGGCTTTGGCCTCGGCAATCGCCCGGTCCCAACGCGCCAACATGGGAGGAATGGCAAAGGAAATGAGCATGGACTTCTTGCGGTCGGCCAACTTCTTCAGCTTGGCTTCGGCATCCAGAATTTGGCGCGTGTACACACCCAGAGCGTGGCCATGCTTGTCCCGGTGCATGAGCAGCACCGCGTCCACATGGTCGAGCACTTCAGGGAGAGCCAACGGCTGAAAACGCGCTGGCGGACTGTCTCGTGTCGACATGCCGACCAACAAGAACAACGGCTCCAACAACGCTTCAATGTCGGTGCCTGCCTTGATGACGCAGAAGCCGCGAATGCGCTCCACACCAATGCCGGACTCCAAAAGCACGCGCAGGTTGTGAACGCCGGTGACCCGCTGGACCCAGCGAACGCCAACAACTGCCTCACGACCTCCGGCCCGGTAGCTGTCGTACAGCTCAACGTGCTCGGCATCTTCAGGAATGTCGGCCGGATGTCCGTCCTCGACAAAGGCCAAGAATTCTTTACGCGGGTACAGGCCGGCAACCACCGTCACCATGTCTAGACCCGCGTGATCCACTCCACGCAACGCGTCGCGTGCGGAATCGTCTTCAAAAGCGGCGCCGCTGACGACCAAGCGATGAATCGCTTCGGGTGCATCATCAACGAACCAAGGTTCAATCCAACGCTCACGACCGCGGCACAAACGGCCGGGTTTGGCGGGGTTGAACTCGTTGTGGGAAAAGCCGACTGCGCGAACCATTAGGCGCTCCTAGAGCGGTTGACGGGCGAGTCCGTGAGGGGCTGGATACGGGTCCGCCCAAACGGGAGGCCCTGTGAGCCCGGAATCGACCTTCTATGTCACGACGCCCATCTACTACGTCAACGGCCGTCCGCACATCGGACATGCCTACACAACTATCGCAGCAGACATGGCTGCGCGGTGGCATCGCCTCAAGGGCGACAACGTTTTCTTCTTAACCGGGACCGACGAGCACGGCCAAAAGGTACTAGAGAAGGCGATTGAGCGCGGCATGACCGCGCAAGAACATGTTGATGATATGGTCAAACATTGGAAGGCCAGCTTCGAAAAGCTGGAAATTCAATACGACCGATTCATGCGAACAACAGATGATGACCACGTCGCAAATGTAAAGTCGGTCCTCACGCACCTGCACGACAAGGGCTTGTTTTACAAGGCCGAGTACACCGGTTGGTACCACGTTGGTGATGAAATTTTCGTTACCGAGAAGGACATCGAGGAGGGCAAGTACGAACGATCGGAGCTCTCTGAGATCAGCGAGTCCAACTGGTGGTTCAAGATGAGCGCTTACCAGCAACAGCTGCTCGACACGATCAACTCAGACCCCGACTTCATTCAGCCCGAAGGCCGCCGCAACGAAGTGCTCGGCTTTCTGAACACCAAGACCTTGACCGACCTATGCATCAGTCGTCCCAAGTCCCGCATGAACTGGGGCATCGGACTTCCCTTTGACGACGAGTTCGTCACCTACGTGTGGTTCGACGCGCTGCTCAACTACTTGACCGGCACTGGCTACACCGCAGACGGCACCGGCACACCTCCAGAAGGCTTCGCGGACTGGTCCGACCTGTGGCCGGCGAACTTCCAGATCATCGGAAAGGACATCCTGACCACGCATGCCGTGTACTGGATGACCATGCTGATGGCGCTCGAAGTCCCACTGCCCAAGACCCTCTTCGCGCACGGCTGGTGGGTCAGCAGTGACGGCCAGAAGATGGGCAAGCGGCACGGCAATACCATCGACATTGACCTGCTCGTCCAAGAGTTCGGCGTAGACGCTGTTCGCTACTTCTTCCTGCGTGAAATCCGCTTCGGCAACGACGGCGCCTTCTCGTACGAAGGGTTCATGACCCGCTACAACGCCGACTTAGCCAACGACCTTGGCAACCTAGCGCACCGCGGCATCAGCATGACCACCAACTGGCTGGGAGGTGTGGTCCCCGAGTACGAAGCGGCCGTTGCCAACGAAGAAGAGCTCAAGGTGCTCGCCACCCAAGTCGTGAAGACGTACAACGAATCGATCGACGCCATGCGCTTCGACACGGCGCTAGAGGCCTTGTGGGAGCTTGTCAAAGCCGGCAATAAGTACATCGACACCTCCGAGCCGTGGAAGCTCAACCGCGAAGGCGACATGGCCAAGCTGCGGACCGCAAAGCGGGTGGTGCTCGAGATCTGCTACCTCGCAGCCACGCTACTCTTGCCGGTCATCCCGAACAAGTCGCGCGAGCTGCTGAAGAACCTGGGACGCAACGAGTTCGCCGCCAAGGACTACCTCAAGCAGCTAGTCAGCGGAACACCTGTCGGCCTAGATGCACTGCCCGCCGGTATTCCACTGACCTACGGCGACCCTCTCTTTCCACGGCACAAAGAACTTCCCGAGGCTATCCAGAAGCTGTTCGAAGCTCCGAAGGTCGAAGAGAAGGAGGCTGAGCCCGAGCCCGAGGTCAAGCTGTCCAAGCGCCAGCGTAAGGAAGCCGAGCGCGCCGAACGCAAAGCCAAAGAGCTGGCCTACCAGCAGCCGATCGACGTCGAGCACTTCAAGCACGTTCAGCTACGTGCCGGTGTCATTCTATCCGCAGAAGCGCATCCGAACGCCGACAAGCTGTTGGTTGTACAGGTGGACATCGGCGAGGACGAACCCCGCCAGATCGTTGCCGGTATCGCCACCAAGTTTGGGCCAGATGAAGTCGTAGGCCGCAAGGTCGTGGTCGTGTCCAACCTGGCACCCGCCAACCTGCGCGGTATCGAGAGCCAAGGCATGCTGCTCGCCGCAGGTGCCAAGGATGTCGTTGATTTGGTCAGCGTGGATGCCGAACCGGGCGAAGTGATTCGCTAGTACGGCGTCTGGCTGATGAGATTCATCGGCTGGTTGCTGTCAATCCACAGGTCCACATCGCCGCACCATCTATAGCGGGGGTCACGCGTCTTCTGAAGGCGCGTGCGAGACATGCCTTCGTCAGTAGGTGCAAGACGCGTAATCGTCCAGGAACCGCCACTGGCTCCGGTCTGGGCGATGTTCTCCACCGTAGTCATGCCCGACTCGCTGTCGAAGAAGCCTGTCCAGTGACGGTAAGCATAGTGGCAGCCTCCGCCGCAGTGAGAAAAGCTCATCTGTACATCGAGCAAGGTCGCCTCGGCTGGATGCTCCAGCTCCACAACGAAGTCACGATTCGCACACGTAGACCCATCTACGGTAAGGATGTGCTGATCACCAATCGCTAGGCTTTCGAGCAGCGTTGTCCCACCCAACGTCAGCCCCTGCTCGACTTGAACGCCAGAACTATTCGAGTACACCCCAGCACCCGCACCACCAAGCCGACGGGTTCGAAACGCGGACACCGAGCCAGTGAGCATCCGAGCCGGTCCCACCGCGCCACCGTCCACCGAGACCTGGACGAAGGCTGTCCCCGCCCCCAAGGCATCTGGGCCCAACACCACATCGGCGCCACCTAACACCACGGACACATGGCCGTCCTGAGAGGGAATGTCTGCAAACCGCTCGGTAAACAGTACCTCAGCGGGGGTGGCCTCCGCAGATGGAAACAGGCGAATCGTTAGATCGACTGTCCCTTGCACGGGAGTACCGGTCGGGTCGGTCACCACACCATTCCACCCCATGGTGATGGGAGTGGCGGCAGCAACACCAGGGATGAGAAAGAGAAGAAGGGTTCGCATCATCAGCTCGACTGACTGATAAGTGCGATTGGCTTGTTACTCTCAATCCATAGGTTCACATCACCACAAAACGTATGGGTGGAGTCCGCACTCTTTCGAAAGGTCGTCTGTTGGGACGTGCTTCCCGAGGTCCGGTCGCGGGTGAAGCTCCACGTCCCTGCATTGCTTCCATACGACGTGACATCTTCCATGGTGAGAGTCGAGGTGTACGAGTTGTAGAAGCCCACCCACTCTCGGTACGCATGGTGGCACCCCTCTTCACAGTGACTGAAGGACATCCGCGCATTGACGAGCGTATGGGAGGTGCTGTTGCTGATAACGGCTCGCCAGTCCTGATTGGTGCATGTCTCACCCTGAATGGCCAGTACGTAGCGCTCGCCAATCTGGACCGACTCCACCGTTGTGGTTCCGCTCACCCTCAGATCTCCTTCGACAACAACACCCCCCTCTTCGATGTGAAGTCCGGACCCTTCATCTCCCAAACGGGTCGCCGTGTGCGCATACGGTGCGCCATGAAGTCGCCGCGGCGGGCCGAGAACGCTCTCGTCAGCCGCTACCTGGACCCACAAGCTATCCGCGGCAAAAGCGCCATCGTCGAGAGTGGTCTCAGCGGCTCCAAGCACGACAGATGCGTAGCCTCCCTGTACCGCGAGAGCGTCGAATGTCTCGGTAAACAGCAGGTCTGTGGCGTCTTCATCCGCGTACAGGTTCACCGTGAGGTCTACGTCCTCCGTAAGCGGGTCTCCTACGGCGTCTAGCAATCGTCCAGACCAGGCGAGCGTCTGTGGAGTGGCCACCGCTGGCAGCGGAGCCAAGGCAGCAAAAAACAGCAGTAGGCGCATGGATGCTCCATCGTAAGGCCTGAGAATGCAACCACGGAGCCTGCTGTTACACAAGTTACAATGCCAAGCCTAAGGACTTAACTCTACACAGAACGAATCGTTTCACACCTAGCGCTCACTTTCGCTACCATGCGGCCCCTACGTGGAGACCTGCATGGTAGCGCTGTTTCTGGCCTTTTTCATCAGCATTGGTGCTGCGCAAGACCGCGGCGCTCGTGGCGATGACGTCGCGTTCGCACGAGATGATGACGCCGTGTACGAAGCCGGACCCCGCGACCGTCTGTCCTACACGAACGCTTCGTTTGCCCGAGTCAATCCTCTTGGATTAATCAATGTCTTTCGCGTGGGCTGGAAGCGCCGGCTTTCGCAGAAAGACTCGCTCTTATTCCGCGACACCTATGCCTTCGCCGCCGCAAACGTCTTGGCTACGCCCGCCAATACCCGACTCGGCGTGTATGGAGAGGCTCAGTTGCTATCTGTGTTCCGCGTCTTCGCAGAGGTCAACAGCGTTGGCTATTACGGCACGATTGACCAAGTCATGTCGTGGGACGACCCCGCAGCCGTGTTCAGTGACCAGACGATCGCCGCACGTGGAGGGTCCGCTCCGACAACCGGCTGGGTCGTCAACACCGGTGCCACCGTACGCGCAGCTGTCGGCCCGGTCGCCATCCGGTCAACGGCCCAAGTCAGTCACTACGACCTCAATCTGCCAGACGGCGACGTCGTCTTCTACGACCAGTTCTGGGACCGACTCGCGCCCGACGGTGGCTGGATGGTCCTCAACGACTTGGACGTTCTCCTCCTCGCCGGCAACGCCCGTATTGGCGTACGTCACACCTTCACCGACCAAATCGGCGGGACTTCGGGCGTTGACAGCTCCCTCGCCCACCATCGCGTCGGCCCCTTGTTGGCCTATCAGTTCCACGACAAACCGAAGGGTACCCGATTCAATCAGCCGACCGCCTTCTTGGTTTGCCAGTGGTGGGCTCAACATCCGTACCGAACCGGACAAGAGCAACCGGCTGGATTGCCACTCATTGCGGTTGGATTCGCGTTCAACGGAGACCTGAGCCGAAATAATCCGTGAGCGTTTCATTGCGGGCTCGCCGCATCATCCGGTATGGAGGTTCGGCACGGACAGTCTGGAGATGATGATGACGCGCTTGCTATTCCTAGCCTTGTTGGTGGGATGTCCAGGAACGGACACCGATACCGAAGTGGATACCGACTCTGGAGCAGACACCGACTCTGAGGCTGACACCAGCGACGACATCGATACTGAGATCGACACGGACACCGAGGTCGATACCGACACGGACACCTCGGACTTCAATAATGTCACCGCCATTATTGGCGAAAGATGCCTCCCGCATCAGCAAATCGCCGAGGTCAGCCTGCAAGTTCAAGGACCGTCTGTCTCCCTGAACGGCGTGGTCTGGAGCGATTTCGCCGCAATCCCACCGACCGCCACCTTGTCTGCTGATGGATGTAGCTACTATACCTTCGATCCCAACATCTGCGGTGACTGCGCTAGCGGCGACGTCTGCATGCCCGATGGTGTCTGCGTCGAGCGCCGGGCGGGTATCGAGGCAAGCACACTGACCGTGACGGTAGACGGCGTCGAGACCACCGTACCGAACTCCGGCGGATTCTTTTACGGCAACAATGTGGGTAGCCCCGATGACGCCTTCAACATTGATCTCGCCTGGGGAGACATCACTGTGTCTCTGGACAGCGTGTCCATACCGGCAGCCGTCACGGGTCTACAGGCGGTCGCATCCGGTAACTGGGACACTCCAGGAATCATCAGTATGACCTGGGACGCGGGCTCCGGAGAGGGCGAAGTCTTCACGGACATCCCCATGAATCACCACGTACGCACTCCGGCTTTCACCCGCTGTCACGCATCGGTTAGCGCGGGCAATATGACCGCAAGTGCACCCATGATCAACCCGCTGGCCCAGGTGACGGGTCTGGAATTTCAGGGGTTCATGGTTGAGATCCCGGCGGCCGCGCAGACCACAGATGGGTGCGTGCAGTTCACCGTGGGCATGCAGGATTACGCTGGGGTTTCGTACCCGAGAGCGTTGTTCTAGCCAGACATCGCGACAGAGACCCACCAAATCGTCCCGTTAGTGGCTGGAAATTCAATGCCAGCAATGGTCGATTAGAATGACTTGACCGCTATCGGGTGTCACAGTCCGACATGACCTACTCAGATTGAGCGAACATCCACTTTTTGGGAAGCTCTACTGTGCGACCATTACTGCTATTGGTGCTGGCAATCGGGTGCGGAAATGATCAGGACTCTCGGCCTAAAGCCCGTATTTTGGCGCCGTCGAATGGTCAGCAGCTAGGTTCTGGGCGCGTCGAACTCGTCGCAGCCGTTTCCGACGACGACGGTGAGATGGATATTGCCTCCGCGACATAGACCTCCTCTATCGATGGTCTTTTGATCAGTGGCGATGATGCACTCCCCATCGACCGCGTAAGCGTCGGCCAAGCTACTCTTTCTCCGGGTTTCTACACCATTGACCTGGTGGTTACGGATTCCGCCGGCAATGAAGTGCTAGCGTCCGTCAACGTCACCGTCCTAAACGGCGAAGCGCCGGTCGCGAGCATCCTCGACCCGCAACGCCGAGGCTACGTCGACCCCGCCGTTACGGTGAACGTGTGCGGTACTGCTCGGTCGGAGACCTATCCAGCAGCGGAACTTCTCGGTACCTGGACCGCCGTCGGTGAATCGAGCGCTACCCCCCCCGAACGGCGAGTCCGTTCCGACCGAGTCTGGGGCCATCAGCTCCACTGGAGGTCAGCGACCCCGGCGGTACAACCAACATCGCCGAGATTGAGCTCACCCGCTTGCTCGGCGCCTTCGGAGATGCCGACAACGATGGCATGACCCCAGCAGATGGCGACTGCAATGATGCAGACCCTGCCGTTTTTCTCCGAGCGCAAGAGCCGTGTGACAGCCAAGACACCAACTGTGACGGCATCGTAGACAACAAAGATGCTGACAATGACGGCGTCATCGACAGCGCATGTAGCGGATATATAGGAGTAACGCCGGCAGATGACTGCGATGACCTCAACCCAGACGCGTTCCCGGGCGGCGCCGAAACGGTCAACACTGGGGATGAAGACTGCGACGGAGTAGTCGACACCAGCACTGTTGTGTACGACGACGATGGCGACTGCGATGGCCAAAGCGACGAAGGCACCCCACAGTACGACCATGACGGGGACTGCTACTGCCCGAGTGATGACCTGTGCATGGACAGCAAAAGCGAAAGCTGCAGTGGGGTGTTGTTGAGCGACTGCAACGACGACAACTTCGGCATCTCACCGGGGCGAGAGGAAGTCTGCCGGCTTTCTGGCCCTCCAGTAGACGAAGACGGTAGCGGCGTAGCGGACGACAAAAATGCAGACGATGACGGGTGGATCGACGAGGCGTACCCCGCGTTGGCCGGCGTCAACAGCGGCGACTGTGACGATGCATCGCCCACCGTGAATCCGCATGCCAACGAGATCGACAACCAAGTGGGGACGAGCTCAGTGTACCTCCGCATCGATGACAACTGCGATGGGTCAGTCGACGAAGGCTTCCCCACCTACGACAACGACGGTGACTGTTGGTGTGAGAACCTGGGGTATTGCTTCGATAGCACAGAGCCTTCGTGCGGAAATCTACGACCGGGGGACTGTGATGACTTTGGTGAGGATGCAGCGGTGAGGACGCCTGGGAGGTCGGAGGTAGCCGATTACATCGACAACAACTGTGACGACAATGAGCACCGAGATGAGGGACTAGACACATTCGACGAAGATGGCGACTGCTTCTGTGAGCTGGATGTGGACAGCAGCGAACCTTGCGCTGACGGAATCGACCGAAGCTGCGCAAGCATCGAGCGAGGCAATTGTTTGGGAGACGCTGACCCCACCATTCACCCCGGCGTGGAAGACCGTCCCGATGCAGAGACTATCGATCGGAGCTGCGACAACGTAGGTGGAGACCCGTCAGATGCGCTATTCGTATCCACCGACGGAACCGACGATAGCCAAGCGTGTGAATTTACCACCCCGTGCCTAACTGTCGCCCACGCCATCCTTCGGGCAAGGCAGTTGGGTCACTCGCAAGTCTTGCTACAACAAGGCGTGTATGAAGGACCCATCGCTCGAATTTCCAGCTCGACTCTGGTCTTCGCTGGCGGCTATTTTACTGGCGCCAACCAAGTTCCATTCGGTGAACGAGAAGCAGACAGT
>JBLHSN010000188.1:0-11426 GCA_047626195.1 Myxococcota bacterium | reverse complement strand
TAGAGGTCTTACGGGTCAACAAGATGGCAGCTAGGGCAACGAACGGGCTCAGTAGAATCGTCATGCGCGCCCACAATGGCGTCCACGAATACCTCTTCGCATCAGATGTGATGACGTCATCCGAGCCACAGGCTGCACATATCTCGGGCAATGCTGCGACAATCGGGGCGAATACAACGCCGCCGCGAACGTAGAGCTTGTCTGGGTGCGTTGCACTTGATGGTCCAGTGGTTCGCGGGGCTTCAAGCGGGTTGTTGTCCATTGCACGCCAATAGCCGGTTAGGGGGCGACCATGACGGAACGAATCGGCGATTGGGTGATTGAGGGCCCCATTGGGTCGGGCGGCATGGGCACGGTTTACCGCTGCCACAATGTCCTCACGCCCCGTATTCAGGCAGCGGTCAAGATCATCCGCCCTGACCGGCCAGATACGTTCCGCGAGCGCTTCTTGCGCGAGGTCGAGTCACTCGAAGCCTTGCATCACCCTGCCGTTGTTCGTGTCAAAGGGTGGGGCGAACAAGACGGCATGTTGTGGCTGGCCATGGACCTCGTTGAAGGAATGGACCTCGAAGACGCGCTGTACAACAACGGTGCGTTGAGTCAAGAAGCGGCGGTTCGCGTGTTTAGCGACGTCGCATCCGGCCTCGCCCATGCCCACGAACGCAACGTCATCCACCGGGATGTCAAGCCGGCCAATATCCTCATCATGCCCAATGGTGACGGTCGCATTGTGGACTTTGGCATTGCCGTACAAGACGGTCGCACTCGCTTGACGGCAGCAGGCGCAATGAACGGAACGCCCGCGTACATGGCTCCAGAGACCTTCGGAGGCAACCCTACTGGCGAGCTTCTCGACATCTACGCCCTAGGCCAAGCGCTGCACGAATCACTCACCGGCGAGGTCGCGTTTCCACAGCCGGAAGGCCTGACCACCACGCAGCAGCTGGCGCACGTTGTCGGCCTAAAGATGAAGGCCAAAGCGCTGGACCCGGGGCCTGGCTTCCCCGACTACCTGCGCGAAGTCGTGCGCCGGTCGACCGAACCCCAGCCGGCGAAACGAATTGCAACGATGCGGATGTTCGCCGATGCTCTAGCGGGTGGAAAGCTGCCGCCGATGCAAGGTGCATCCGACACCATCGCCATTGACTTTGATGACATTCCCAATGAGCCCGAGCTGGCTCCGCCTCCGGTAAAACGCCGCCGTGGCCTCGGCTTCATCACCGGTGCTCTGGGCGCAACCGTTGTATTTGGCAGCCTGCTGATGCTGCTCATCGCTGGCGCGGGTGCCGCGGCGTACCTGTACTGGCCGGCCAGCGGTCGCGAGATTCGAGTGACGCTGACAGATGCGGTTCCCGGCACGCCCACAGCGGTGTGGATTGGACGAGAGCGCGCCCAACCTGAGATTGGCGGGACGACCTGGTTCTTGGCCGGTGCAGATGCTCACGCCCTTCCTATTCGCGTCATCACCGGCGAAGCCTGCGATGTAGACGCCTGGGACGGCGACGAGTGCCTGCCGTGCTGTAGCTGCGAAGAGACCACAGCCCACACAGACGCCGTGCAGATGACCTTAGCCGCACCATCAGACACCGCGTTGCTGGCACTCACGACCACACCGGTCCGGTTGCCGTGGACGGTACGCGCACAATCGGACACGCTGGTGTTTACCGAACAAGGGCGTGGAAGCTGGCGTGCACACGGCGGGATTGGCGTGCATGAGGTCGTGGTCACGGCCGGAACCTGCCCCGAAGCCTCCCTTGGCTGCGGCACCGACTGCCCACCAGGCTGCGAGTCTGTTCGCACCACGGTGGAGCTGGCCTGCGGCGAAGAGACCCGCGAGGTCGTCTTGCTACAGACGCCACGACGTCCATTGGAAGTGCCCCGTCCGTCCCCCACGCGTCCAGAACCTGCAGTGCCGGACTCGGCGGTACCCGCACCCACGGAGCCCGTCCACACCCAGCCCGCGCAACCACACCCCGCACAGCCATTGCCTCCCACAGTTGAACCTACCCGGCCGGCCAGTGTGCTGACGCGACCACCTACGCGCATCGACAAGCCGGGTATGACCCCGGTTCCCTCGCCCTCGGGAATGACCAGGCCTGCGCCCATCACCGTGCCGAGCGCCGACAGCGCGCCATCTCCAGCACCCAATGTCTCCGGCTGGTCGCGTCCAGACGACCTCGGCAAGACCGGCTGGACCAACCCGAACGGCACCCTGAATGGGGTGAGCGTGTTGGTTCGCTACCGAGCCACAGACATTGAGCAGGCACGCATCGCCGTCTCCCGCCTGCAACGACGCGGAGCATCCGTTCGGAGCGAAGAGTACGAGCGCGCGGGTGCAGATGCGCACTATGGGCGTATATATTACGCCAACGGTGAGCTCTCAAGCTCGGCCGGGCAAGCCTCGTCCACCATTTTCCGCATTGGAAGCCACACGCGCATGATGCGTGACTGGGGCACGGGGGACGACATCGTCATCTTCCTTGAGCCATCCTGAGGTCCTCCTGCGCCATCTCCTGCCTTTCGTCCTGCTGGTCGCCTGCCAGTCCGGAGCGCCGCGCGACAGCCTGATTCGCAATCCGCTGGACCCCTTTCCGCAGTCCTTAGCAGATGTGGGTCTGTACCCGGACCTGTCCGACCTCACTCAGGTCACACCAGAGGCCGAGGCATACGAGCCGCAGTGGCCGCTGTGGACCAACGGAAGCAGCAAAGACCGCTACATCATCATTAATGGCGATACCACGCCATCGGACCCACCTGTATTTCCCGTCGGCACGCTGTTCTTCAAGACCTTCGGCTACGCAGACGGTCCCGCCGAGACCCGGGTCATGCGTCTGTCCGAAGACGGCTGGGAATATGGGACGTACGTCTGGGACGGCAACACCGCCACGCTCACCGATGGCCGTACCCTGGTCACTGTTGACCGCACGAACGCCAACGGAGACGCGGTCGAACACACCGTCCCCGTCACTCTCCAATGTCGCACCTGCCATGAGTCCAGCCCCAGCGCCACGCTTGGCTACAGCCCCGAGCAACTGGAGGGTCCGGCTATCGACAGCGGCGACCCGCTAGAGGACGCGTTCTTGGCCCTACTCCAGGCGAACTGCGTGCACTGTCACAACGGAAGCGACGCGCCTTCCGCGAGCTTCGACATGCGCCCGGACATCGCCCTCGAAAACCTCATAGGCGTTCCCACCCAGGGCAGTGCTTCAGCGAGCGGTATTCGTGTTGTTGCCGGAGACCCACAAGCCAGTGTGCTGTACCAAGCCATGGCCGGCACCTCCGACGACGCCGAAGTCGCCGAGATGCCGCCGCTGGGAGTAGACCTGCGGGATGACGCCGGTCTAGACATCGTCATCCGTTTCATTGAATCGTTGGAGAGCCCATGATCTGGCTATTTCTCATGGCCTGTAGCGGCAGTGGTGGACAAGACGACACCGAGGGCCTCGCCCCCGTCGGCCTTCGCTTCGAAGAACTCGCCGTCCAGGGCAACCTCGACTCGGCAACAGATATGGTCATGCTCGGCAATGACGAGCTGTTCATCGCATCGAAGAGCGGAGAAGTCGGTCACTACCAAATCACCGATGACCGCGTCGAAGAGCTGGGCCGATTCACCATCCCGGGCGTCCTGGATGACCTCGACTGCGGTCTCATTTCGCTGGCCATCGCACCTGATTTCGCCGACTCCGGCCAGTTGTATGCCGGCTTGTGCACGTCTATGACCGAGTCCGGCGTGGTCCGTGTCACCGTCACAAGCGACTACAACGCTATCGCCAGTACAAGTGAGCCTGTGTACTTCCTCAACGAGCCCGAAGCTGCCAACCCGTGGCACAATATCGGCACGTTGAATTTCGACGATGAGGGCTACTTATGGCTCCCCTTCGGAGACAAGACGGTCCGCGCGAACGGACAGCTCCTGTCGAATGCTCTGGGCTCTATCGTCCGCATTCGTCCCACTGAAAGCGGCTATGAAACCCACCCTGATGCTCCAGATCCAGACCTTCCAGAGGTGTGGGCTACCGGCGTTCGCTCTCCCTGGCGAGCCACCTTCGACGCGAACGGCAACTACTGGTTCGGTGATGTGGGAGCCGCGGACTTTGAGGAAATCAACGTCGTCACCCAAGCTGGTGACAACTTTGGCTGGGCCACTCATGAAGGCCCGTGCACGACCGAATGCGACCGCTTCATCGACCCCGTCACCCAGTGGACCCACGACGGTGTTGACCAGTACTCACTGGACGACCCGGACGTCATCCCGACTCCTGCGCGCGTCGCGTCGGTGGGCGTGGCCTACGACAACACAGATGACCGGTACGAAGGCCTGCTCGACGACACACTGTTGTTCAACGACTTCTGCCAGGGCTTTGTTCGCGGCATGACCGTCGCCGATGACGGGTCAACCAGCGATGACCGCCACCTTGGACATCTCGACAATGCGGTCGGCTGGGCACAAGCAGACGACGGCTTCATCTACGCCACGACCTTTGGTGCCTGCGAATCGGCCGATGGCGGGCGTGGCCAAGCACGGCTCTACCGCGCGCGCCTGCGCTTCGAGTGAGAACAGTGCGCTTGCAAGGCCAACCTAAGGGCCATACGAGGAAGCAGCGTGGAGGATAGATTTGTTGAAGTCGTGGCCTAGTTGGGTAGCCGCAGCAGCACTGTTGGTCGGAAGCGGCTTCGTCGTCGCAAGCCAATGGAGCGGACCGGCCGAAGACAGCCCCATTGTCTATGAACCTGGCGAAGCCCCCCCGTTAGTGGTGCTCGTCATTGTGGACACGCTGCGCCGAGATGCCCTGACTGCGTACGCCCCCAACGCCGCACCCACCCCGCATATCGACGCCTTCGCTGATGAAAGCACGCTGTACACATCGGCTATGGCTCCATCATCATGGACGACGCCGTCCGTTGGCAGCATCATGACCGGCAAGCTTCCCAGCCAGCTCGGCCTACAGCACGAGCTTCGGCGCCTGTCGGACGAAGCGGTCCTGCTTCCCGAGATGCTACGTGAGACCGGTATGACCACAGCCGCGGTCGTCAGCAACAAATATGCGTCCACTAAATGGGGCTTCAACCAAGGCTACGACGCCTTTGACGAAACAACCATTCGCCGTCGCTCCAACATTACCGGTTCCGAAGTCACCGACGTCGCCATTTCCCTGCTGGACCGCTTCAGCGAAGAGCCCCTGTTCCTCATGGCCCACTACGTGGACCCGCACGTCACCTACAACGACCACGACGACCACCGTCGCTGGGAAGGTGAGTACGTAGGCCCCATGGAAGCACCGGTCACCTGGGAGGTCCTGCGCGATGAGTACCGCCGCATGGGTGACAGCGACTGGGAACACGTCCGCGCCATCTATGACGCCGAAGTCGCCTACACTGACAAACACGTTGGCCGCTTGTTCGACCACCTGCGCAAGAGCGGACGCATGGACAATGCGCTGGTCATCTTTACCCACGACCACGGCGAAGAGTTCAACGACCACACCAGTATTGGACATGGGTACAGCCTGTACGAAGAGGCCATCGGCGCGCCGCTCATCGTCCACTACCCCGAACGCGTGACCGTTCCGAGTCACGTCAGCGCCCCTGTCTCGCTGATGGACATTGTCCCCACCACCCTTGAGTTGTCAGGCCTGCCCATCCCGGACGGTCTCGAAGGCCGCACCCTTCTCGGCACCTTGGACCCCGAGCGCCCCGTTCGCGCAGAGACCGACCGCGGAGGCAACCCGCACAGGGCTGTACGCATTGGCGACCGCAAGTTCATCTACCGCAGCGACCGAAACCGTCGTCAAGTGTTTGATCTGGCGGCAGACCCTCACGAGAAAGACGTCCTCAGTCCCGGACCACGCGACCGCGCGTTGTGGGCCGCCATGGAGGATTGGCCGGAGAGCGAGCTGACGGCGGATGCCGAGCCCATCGATCTGGACGCAATGGAACGGGAGATGCTAGAGGCCATCGGGTACTTGGACGGCGACGAATGAGTGAACGTGGCAACCGAGTGACCGTCGTGTCACCGGTCTACAACGAACAAGACAACGTCATTGCCTTGGTCGATGAGCTGACCGAGGTGTTTGCCCCGCTGTCCTACGAGCTGAACGTCCTGTTGGTCAATGACGGCTCCCGCGAGCCGACAACGCTCATCTTGGATGAGCTGGCCCGCACTCGCGACAACGTCACCGTGCTGCATCTATCGCGAAACTTCGGTCACCAAGCCGCACTCACTGCGGGCCTGGAAGCAGCCGATGGCGACGCTGTCGTGTCCATGGACAGCGACCTTCAACACCCGCCGAAGGTTGTCCCAGAGCTGCTAGCGAAGTGGGAACAAGGCGCCGACGTGGTGCACTCGGTGCGTGAAGGCGTGCAAGAGGGGCTGTTTAAGCAGGTCACAAGCCGCTGGTATTACCGCTTAATGCGGGCGATCAGCCCCACTCCCGTCATTGCGCGTGCCGCCGACTTTCGCTTGCTCGACCGCAAGGTGGTCGAGGTGTTCCGCACCATGCCCGAGCGCGCGCGCTTCTTGCGCGGCATGAGCGTGTGGGTAGGCTTTCCATCCGCACAAGTCCCGTTCGTTGTGCAAGACCGCCGAGCTGGCGTCACGAAATACACGTTGCGCAAGATGGTCACTCTGGCGCTGGACGGTCTGGTTTCGCTGTCTTCCCTGCCGCTGTACATCGCGTTTTACGTGGGTACCTTCGTGACCCTCGGCTCGTTGGTGTACTTCCTCTACGTTATCGGCATGTTCTTCTTTACAGACACAGCCCAGCCCGGTTGGTCGTCGCTCATGGCAGCCATGCTGTTCCTGTCGGGTGTACAGATCAACCTCATGGGCGTCATCGGACTGTACCTCGGACGCATCTACGACGAAGTCCGAGGCCGGCCGACCTATATTGTGGCGCGAACCGCTGGAAAGCCACTAAATAGCTTCACTTCAGCGCTGTGAACAAACGCATACTCACCTTCCTCCGGGGCAAAGAGGCACGGCGGATTGGCCGGTTTTTAGTGGTTGGCGGAGGCTTGTTCACCCTAGACCTGACGTTGTTCTTGGTCTTGGTCAAGCTCGCCGGACTGGATGTATGGTGGGCCCAGACCATCAGCGTGTCCATTCGCACCGCCCTAGGCTTCGTTCTGCACAAGTGGTTCACCTTCGCCGGCGACACCAAGACTGACGCGTCCAGCACCGCCAAACAGAGCGTGGCCTACATCATTCAGGGCCTGATCAACATCCCCATTTCTGCCGCCGTCGTCACAGGCTGTGTGTGGGCTACAGGCGGATACGCCCTCATCGGCAAAGTGATGTCCGAAGCGGTCCTAGCCGTATGGGTGTTCTTTCTGTACCGCTTCGTGGTGTGGCGTCCGCAGCCGGACCTTACGGAGTAGGTTCTGGTTGTTCTTCGGCTGCCGGCGCCACAGGTTCCGGGACCACGGGTTCCGGAGTAATGGTTGCCGGCGCTGTCCGTATCGGCCGAAGGCGCTCCAAGCCGACACTCTCTAGACGCCGTCGCTGAATGCCCTGAAGAATCCGCTGAGCACCAGGCGGCCCGTTGGGAACAATCGCTGGCGGGGTGCCTGCCGAACCCGAGTCGGTGTCGGAACCGTTTAGCTCGAGCTCTTGCTCGGCCAAAATGTCCGCAATGGCCTCGCGATGCTTGCTCGGAACCATGCTCTCTAGACCGACCCGAGCTAGTTTCTTCGCGTAGTTTTCGGTGATTTTACTCCGATGTGAACCGAAGTATTTCTCCCAGTACTCAGCGGCGTTGTCGTACTCGTCCAGTGAGTAGTACGCATCACCAATCCGACGGTTGGCCATCGAGTTGCGTGGAATGTACTGGATGGCCATCTTCGCATGCGCCAGAGCCAGCTCGTATTGGCGACGGTGCTGAAGCGTCTTGCCAGCATAGTAGTGGGACCAGCCGTCGTGGGGGTACAGAACGTCCGCGTTGCGCGTCCACAGGTGTACCGGGTGACGCCATGCCCGCAGATTGGCCGTGGTTTGGTAGGCCCCAACACCAAGGTAGGCGATGGTCAGAACCACTGCCGTGTGACGAACCCAGTCTCTGCGTGTGTTGTAGATGATGTGCAGGGCGGCGGCACCGAGGGTGATGCTGACCAACACGTTCATCGACAAGGTGTACCGGTAGGCGTGGACCACGGTGTGAACCGGAATGTTGGCCACAGGGCCCACGGAAACCACCGCACCACAGCCCGCCAAGAGCAGCATGCCCCAGCGGTAGCGACGCGCCAGAATGAAGCCGCAAGCGGCCAGACAAAGCAAGATGACTAAGGACGCAATGGGCGCAAAGCCGTGTACGAAGATGTCTGGGATACCGGTGACATGCAGCCAGCTCGCCGGCTCATTCCACGGGGTGCGAAGGCCAGTCTGCATGGGGATAAACGCGCTCTGCAGATACCCCAAGACATGGTTGCAGTTGAGCGCCAACGTGTTCCACAAGCTGCCGCCAATGTACTCCGAATTGACCCGACCCCTGCCGGCGCCGCCTTCCACAATCTTGCGAAGGAATACGGCCATGAGCACCAAGAACACAATCTTGTCGACGACGAACAACGGAATGGGCGTTCGACGAGTGAGAGGCGAGCCCCCTTGACTCGCTGACCGCAGGCCCAACCAAGCTGAGCCGGCAGCGACGAGCAGGACAATGGCGCCGGTCCGCACAAGCAGCCCGGAGGTGGTCCACGCCAGATTAGCCACTTCTTCCGCGTCCTCTCCTGCCAGACGCTCCCCGACAACGGTCAACAAGGGTGTAACCACCGTTTGGTCGATCCCGAGAATCGCAAACACCGCTAGGGCCACCAGCGCTACCCAGCCAAACCTCGACGACGTAGCGAGGTCCGCTCCCGCCACAAGACGGTCGATGAGCCGCTTACCAGCAACCATCAGTCCGCCAAACACGGTCAGACGCACACACCACACCAGCACCGTGCAGGTCATGGTGATGGCCTGAGCCGAGGTAATGTCGCTCTCGGTCTCCGGGAAAATCGCCCCTTCTGGTGCCGCCAGCGCCGTCTGAAGCACAGGCTCGAACAGGTCCATGGCGAGCCACCGGAACAGCGGTGCCACGCCGACTTGGTCAAGCCCAACCAGCGCTAGTGGAAGCGCCAATACCCAGACCGGCATCCACTCGACAGTCCGTCGACGGAACACGTCGAAGAAGATGAGCCATAGCGGAATGTAGATGAAGATGGGCTTGCCGAACTGACAGCTGATGTAGAACAGAGCTGCCATGCCGTACAGCATGAGCTTGCGTCGCCAATCGTCCGCAGACGTGCGCATGTACGCCAAGTAGGTCGTACACGACGCAATCGCGAAGATGATGCCGAAGTAGTGCCCACGCTCGAGCATCCAGCAAACAAGCTCTGCAAGAATCGGTGAAAAGCCAAAGAAGACCATGCCCAACAGGGCAATGCGGCGGTTGTTAAACAGCTCTCGCCCGAGGCGATACACCAGCGTGAGCAACAGTGGCAGCATCAACCAGTTGGTGATGAAGAACACCCAGTACTGCTTGCCGGCAATGCGGAAACTGCTGAACAGCGACAGGAACATCCACTCTTGGTTCACCGCGCGGTGGTTGTCCCAGATGATTTCATACAGCGACTTCCACGTGGGTTCTTCCACCACATCGTTCATCCAGATGTTCTGCGGGTCGTCGTACACACTAAAGGCGCCGTTGAAGCCCAGAGCGTACAGCGCAAAGAACCCAAAGAGCGTCCAGCGGAGGTAGGTCCTGGCCTGCTTGGCCGACCAGTCAGGTGCCGTGGGCGCAGCAATGGCCGCCGGCCGACGGTAGCTAATAATCGCAAACGTGATGGTGCCAACAAACGCCAATGACGCGATGATGAAGCCCCAGATGTGCGGCGGGAGCATGTAGCGCTCCGCCGCAATCCACTGGTCTTTCCAGAAGTCACCAGGCTCGTTGTTCTTCGGAATGCCAGCAAAGGCCACCAGCGGAAGGACGACCACAAGGGCCATAGCAAGCCAGCGATGCAGGGCAGTGCGCATCAGATTCTCCATACGGGCCGCCGCATATCCCATGGATCGACGAACCCGCTGGTTACTGGGCGTCTCACAGGAGAACTGGATGTCTGAACACCCCGTAGAGACCCCCCTGCTAGCCACGCTGGAGCGACTCGAAGTCTCCATCACCTTGCACCGGCATCCGGCGCTATTCACCGTTGAGCAGTCCAAAGACCTTCGCGGAGACATCGCCGGCGAGCACGTCAAGAACCTTCTTGTACGCGACAAGAAGCGCACTTTATGGCTGGTAGTCGTCCCCGAAGACAAGGCTGTGGACCTCAAGGGGCTACGCGCTGTGCTCGATACCCGAGGCGGCCTGTCCTTTGCCTCGGCCGACCTCTTGCTGGAGACTCTGGGCGTTCAGCCAGGTTCCGTCACGCCACTCGCCGTCCTGAATGACACCGCGGGTCGGGTGAGTGTGGTGCTCGATGTAGCGCTGACCACCGCACCCGTTGTCTGCTGTCACCCGCTACACAACGCCGCTACGGTGCAGATGGCAGGGGCAGACATGGTGCGATTCTTGGCGGGAGTTCAGCACAGCCCCATCGTCTTAGACGTGCCGGCTCGAGACCTCACCTAGTACAGCTCCCTCTTCTTGACGTCCGCATCGCTTCGGATGCCAAGGTCGAACACAGTATCCGCCAAGGCATCGTCTACAGCGTCCTGAAGCGTGTCGTAGGTCACCTTCTGGTCGCGCTTGGCGTACGGATAGGTTTTGCCGTTTTCGTCATTGAAGCGCTCGAACATCTCCGGTCCCCTTTTTATCGATAAGCGCTTGGTTGTAGTCCGAGTTGCCAATGATGAGAGAGAACTTGCGCCGTGCTCGGTTGGTCGTGCCTTGACCCGCTCGACTCGCTGTTGGGTACTGCGCATTGTCCGTGTTTTCAGCCACATTCTCTCGGGTCACTACGTCAATAATTTCGTCTATGGACAGGTCCGGGTGCTCATCGAGCATGTCCGTCATGCGGTCGGGGACGTTGCCCGTGGCCTATTCACCATCGCGATGTCACTCGACCGCCTTGTCGTATCGTCCAGTCCCAGCCACCACTCGGCTGCTCCACGGCACCGACTTCGGCGTCATAGTCGGCGTCTCATGCTGGGCCAGCGGGTCGTCAGCAGCTGTCGTCGTCAACCAAGTTGGTGTTGAGATAGCCTGCGTCTTCCTCTTCAACATTGGCGGTACTCCCACCATTGTCCTCACGCACTACATTATCGCCGACGTCGGTCGCCGATCTGACATCACCCGGCGGAGTTCGCCTTCACATCCACGTCCGCGTCCGACTCTTCCAACAGCACACCCCGGGTCAACACCGCGCGTTCCGCACTTCGCGCCCACTGGGTCAGCGCATCAATCGCGGTGCCAGGAACCCCTGGGCAGCGACGTGTCAGCAGGTCG
>JBLHSN010000187.1:0-11455 GCA_047626195.1 Myxococcota bacterium | reverse complement strand
CACCCTTCGATTCTTCCGAGTTTTCCTGGCTTGAATGCTCAGGCCCAAGCGATCGCTGCCGGGGTCTGCGTCACGGGATGCACAGTCCATATTGTAGATGCTGGTGTGGACACCGGATCGATCATCGCTCAAGGTGTGGTGCCTGTTCACACCGGCGACACAGAAGACACCCTCAAGGCGAGGCTGCTAAAGATGGAACACCGGGTGTACACCACAGTCTTACGTTGGGCCGGCGACGGAACGCTGCAGCCCGGTGGTGTGGTGGCTGAAGGAACCCCTTGCTCTTGGAGTGATGTGTGACCTCGGTGCCGTCACCCTTGGGGCACATCTTCAACATGGCTGTGGCAACGCTGTCCTACGGGATGCTGTCGACCTTTCTAGTCGTCGCCATCTTGCTGTGTGCCCTCCGCTACGCGAAGGCACCTGCTCGGTATGCATCTGCTGCGGCATTGTTCACCGGTATGCTCTGCATGTCACTGGTCTGGCCGCTCGCCAAGGTCTGGTTCTACGACCTAGGTGTCCACAAGGGTGTTCCGATAAATCTAGTGACCGGAGTCAGTGGCGTCGTAGAAATCTCGTTCCTGATGGCGATTCCAACCCTGGCAATCATCGCGATTACTGTCGCGACGGATGACCCATGAGCTGGCCTACACAGACGGGATTTCAGTTTGTGGGACAAGCTGCCATCACGCTACCGGTATGTGTGTTGCTCGCATTCGTAGGTGCCGGACTGTCTGTGCGTCGACACCGCATCTACGGATTGCTGTGCATTGCCGCTGGCCTGTGGCTGATTCAAACCGGCCTCGGGGTAGGCGTGGTAGTGCTGGAATATTTGAATGGAAACAGCAGCCAGTCCGTTCCAGCGGTCGTGCGAGACATTGGTCCCGGGCTCCTTCGCGCCGGCCAGAGTGTGCTCCAGCTGTTGGCCTGGCTAGCCATTGCAGCGGCGCTGCTGTGGCCGAGAGGCGGCCTTAATTTCAGCGACGCACATGCCCTGCCGGAGGACGCTGTGGCATGATTCAAAGGGCCTATTCATCATATATTCCGACTTCACCGGCATCGCAGCTGACCGCGGCAATCCCGACCTTCGCGGTATGCTTAGCTGTCGTGGTCTTGTGCTGGAGGTACAGGGCTCAGCGCCAAACCTGATCGACAGCTTGGCATTGTCGTTTGGTCGGCTTCATAAACGAGGAGTTGGTTGTGGGTCGGTCGTATCCAGAGGTGTTTAGACGGAATGTCGTAGACGCATATGAGAGCGGTGAAGGTAGCTATCGCGAAATCGGGGAACGTTTCTGTGTCGGCGAGGCGTCGGTGAACCGCTGGGTAGCGTTGGAGCGCTACACAGGAAGCGTATCGGCGAAGGTCCAAGGCAGGCCTCTAGGGGCCACGAAGACCACCCCGGAAGTCGTGTCTTTGGTTCTGTCTTTGGTGGAAGATGAAGCCAGCGTGACCAGCAGTGAGATTGCCAGAACTGTTGAGCAGGAAACTGGCATCGCGCTGTGTCAACAGACCATCTGCAAGGTGTTGAAGCGCAATGGCTACAGCTCAAAAAGGGGGTCTTACGTCCGCCAGCTTACAGAGCCCAACGGGTAGTCCAGCTTCGCAAGACGTTCCGTGATGAGCTGATGAAGTGCCTGGACGTATCGCGGTTGGTCTTTGTCGCCGAGACTGTGGCTTATGTCTGTATGAACAGGCGATATGTCTGGTCAACGGTCGGCGAGTCGGCCATCATCATCGACAATCCACATGGCAAGCACCTCAGCATCGTAGGCGGAATGGCTGTCGATGATGTCCGAGCTCAAATGACGTTCGAAGCCACTTTGAACGGTGACAGGATGCTCAAATTCATCCTTGAGCATCTCGGCCCAACGCTCGTACCAGGGGACATCGTGGTTCTCGATGAGCTGAGTGTCCATCGCATGGTGGGTGTCCGTGAAGCCATTGAGTCGTTTAGCGCTACTGTTGTGTTCCTCCCACCCTACAGTCCGGACCTCAATCCCATCGAGCACATCTGGAGCACTTTGAAAGCGAGACTCCGGTCGACATGGATAGGCAACCTTGAAGACCTTCGCGCGTTGATTACCAAGGTTTGGGGCCAACTCGATGCGTTCTGTGCGGGCTGGGTGAGGAACTGCGGCTATATTCTATCCAGTTAAACGCGTAAGCCTGTAGCTGGCCGATTGGAGGAGGCTCGTGAGTTGCTCAAAGCAGCAGGTAGGGCCACCGCACTCGTAGACCCGCACTCGCGTCCCTTGGCACGTGCAGCGATAGGCCATGGCTGAAGGTCGGGACGAGGATGCGCACCGTGCTCTCGACCTTGCTGAGAAGCAGCTATCTCGTGCCTTGCTGGCCGCGACTGCTGCGATGGATGCGGAGGTTATCGCCTAGGTTCGCGCCTTTCCGCAGGCATCTCCCTGACCTCGAGTTGTCCGCTCGTTTGGAGGGCTGGATAATCTGCAGACAGTCCATGAGCAGAACGTGTTGCGCTCGCGACGGAGACACTTGGATGGAGCCGACGGTTGTGATACCCCTTGCAGCCCAGCGATGGTGGTGGACTTGCTTCAACCCTTCGACTGGGTCTCGGGCTGACCACAGTGTTGATCTGAATACCCAATTCGACACCACTCCTCGCTTGGCACTAGCCCTCGCGTGCCTGACCTTGGCCTACACGGGGCTCACACTGCCCATGAGGCTCGTTGATGCCTGCGCCGAGCAGGTGCTCATGTTTTCGCACGGTACCGACCACACAGGACGGATGATTGCGCTCACTCGCATTGTGGTTGGAGCCGTGCCCGTGGCCCTGTTCATTTTGGCGACTACAGTCGGGGTCTGGCGGCTGCGAACACACGTGGACACACGCCGATGAACGCTCTGCACGGCTTTTTACAGGTCAGCGTCCTCCTAATCCCAACCGTTATTCTCGCCGTTTACGGTGTGGTCTTGGCACTCCGTTTCCAAGCGGTCTTCATTCTGTACACCGTAGCGGCGGTTGTGCGTGTCCTGACCAGCGTCGTGTTGTCGTTGGGCATTTTGTATGCCGAAGTCATCGGCTTTCCTGGACTACTCGATATCAACACTACCCGCGTCCTGGCCATCGCCGTCGTTTGGATGGAAAGTGCTGGTTCGCCAGCTATTACACTTGCCGTCATCACCGGCCCCATCCTGTGGATAGTCCGCACAGCCTCCTTGGCAGCCCATTCTCTTCCCGACCCTCAATAGCTGGAGCCCTCATGGAATCCGAAGACCTCTACGCCATTGTCTACGACGCCGTTCGCCAAGCCGTCGCCGACAGCAACACGGACCCCGAGACGCATTTGTTGCGGCGGTTCGAAGAAGGCTCAGTCGCCTTCACCGACAACACCGGTAAGGTCGTCAAGCAGATGCCTACCGGGACCCTGTTTAAGAAGGTCACTTCCATCCGAGAGAAACTCCGAGTGCTTGAGCAAAAGCTCAACAATCACGGCAGCCTTAGCCAGTCGGACAAAGCTGAGATGCAGGTGTACGTCAGCCGCTGTTACGGCAGCCTGACCAGCTTCAACTTCCTCTTCGCAGAAGACGCCGACAAGTTCAAGAGCTAGCGCTGTCTACGCTGCACCGACGCGGTCCACACTTTCCACGCCAGCAATACCCGAGATACTGCGGACCATCTGGTCCAGCTCCCCGACATCGCGAACGCTGACGTCCAGCATGCAGCGCGCTTGACCATCTCCAAGTTTCTTGGCTTCGGCACTGATAATGTTGACGCCTGCCTTTTCACAGACCTTGGAGATGCTGGCGAGCAGACCGGGCCGGTCGTTGCAGAAGACCTGCAAGCGGCCGGTGTGCTTCGTCTCTTTGGCGGTGTCCCACTCGACAGGCATGCGCCGGTCAGGATTGAGACCGTCCAGTTGTGAGCACCCCGCCTTGTGAACCGTGATGCCGCGACCGCGAGTGATGAAGCCAACGACAGATTCACCTGGAAGCGGTGCACAACATTTAGCAAACTGCACCAGGACGCCATCTTCACCGCTGATCAGTACGGGGCTTTCGCTCTTGGTCCGAAAGCGATTCATGATGCGATTGGTGATGCCAATCGACTGATCCTTGTGAGCGTCCCAGACTCCTTCGGGCAGCAAGCGCTTCACCAGAGAGGTCAGGTTCGTCCGGCCCTGCGCGATCTCAACAAATAGAGGTTCGACCTCTCTATATCCACGCTTCTTAAGGTATTCTCGAAGACGGTTTTCAGCCTTGGCTTTGGCGATCGAGTCACCGTAGCGCTTGAGCTCACCATCCAGCATGTCCCGGCCTAGCCGCGCTCCAGCCTCTTCTTCTGCCGCTTTTAAGTAGCGACGAATCTTTGAGATGGCCCGAGCGGTCTTGGCAATCTTCAGCCAGTCGTGGTTGGGACGTTGGCTCGGTGAGGTCAGAATCTCAATGACGTCGCCGGACGCCATTGCGTAGCGAAGCGGTACCATACGGCCATTGACCTTGGCGCCGACGCAAGAACTGCCCACATCCGAGTGTACGGCGTAGGCGAAATCGAGCGACGTGGCTCCAAGTGGAAACTTCTTCACGTCGCCAGCTGGTGTGAACACGAAGACTTCGTCCGCATACAGCTCGGACTTCACCACCTCTGCGAAGGAGGTTGCGTCATCCATCCCGCTAGCGACCTCAAAAACCTCGCGAATACGGGAGATCTTCACCACTTCTTCGGCGGACAGGGCGAGCTTGCCTTCCTTGTACTTCCAGTGGGCGGCAATCCCGTTTTCAGCGACCGAGTGCATGGCTTCGGTGCGGATCTGAATCTCAATCTGACGACCATCGGGGCCGATCACTGTGGTGTGCAGCGACTGGTACCCATTGGGTTTAGGTCGTGCAATGTAGTCCTTGAACGTGTCTGGTATCGGCTCAAATGCGGAGTGCATGGCGCCCAGCAGCAGGTAGCAAGCCCCCTTGTCTGGCACGACGACCCGGAACGCGATGATGTCCCGGAGGTTGTCGATAGACAGGCCCTGGCGTTCCATCTTGCGGAAGATGCTCACCGCCGCCTTCACCCGACCACTGACAGAGCCTGTGACCTCATGCTCGCGAGCCACATCTTCGAGAAGACGACAGACCTTGGAGATGTAGGAGTCTAGGTCTTCTTGATGGGCATTCAAGTGGCCGAGAATGGCCAGCCGCTCTGCCGGATTCACCGCCTGAAAGCAGTAGTCATCAAGCCAATCTTTGAGCTGGGTCAGGCCCAGCCGGTTGGCGATGGGCACGTAGATGTCCATCGTCTCTTTCGCGATGGACCGTTGCTTCTCAGGCTTGTGATGCTCGATGGTGCTCATGTTGTGTACACGGTCAGCAAGCTTGACCAAGATCACCCGCAGGTCCTTGTTCATCGCCAACATCATCTTGCGGAAATTCTCGGCTTGGAGCTCTTCTTTGCTGCGGAACTTGAGCTTCCCAATCTTGGTCACGCCGTCGACCAGCTCGGTGATGACCGGTCCAACCTCTTGCTCCATCTCCGCTTTGGTGATGGGGTTGTCTTCCAAAGCATCGTGCAGCAGGGCCGTTGCAATGGTCTCAATATCCATTCGCATACCGGCCAAGATGCCAGCCACTGCCAACGGATGGGTCAGGTAGGCCTCGCCCGATTTTCGGGTCTGACCCTTGTGCGCCTTGGCTGCCAACAAGTAGGCGGACATCACTGGCTGGACGTTGGCGTCTGGCGAGTAGGTCCGAATCGTCTGCAAGATGTCGCTGATTGAACTCACGCGGCTCCCTCGTCGGCCCAGCATAGTGCCAGGCCCCACTGCCTGAACACCCCGGAATACTCAGTGTGCTCACATGAGAGAGAAGCGCAAGAGTCTCAGCGTTGCATCGGTCTGTTCCGCTGCGGCTTTATCGGTGAGCGGCCAGGGCTTTGTGGACGGCCTCAACGCGCCCTTGATGCCTGCTGACACGGCATAATTCGCCCAACAAAATGGATTGCAGAGAGGCGTGTGCGGTGCGGAGGTCGTCATTGACCACTACATAGTCAAATTCAGCCACCGCTCCGAGCTGTGTAGCAACGGCGTGCATGCGGCCTGCGATGATCTCATCGCTGTCGGTGCCCCGTGCACGCAGACGTTGTTCCAGGGCCGCGACATTGGGTGGCGCAATCATGATGGTGACCGCTTCAGGCATGGCCGCACACACCGAGCGTGCTCCTTGAACATCGATGTCGAGAAGGATGCTGTGTCCTGACGCTATCGCCGAATCGACGGGTGTACGAAGCGTTCCGTAGGACCGACCATAGACGGTCGCGTGCTCGAGAAACGCACCTTGTTCCAAGCGTTCAGCAAAGGTGGCATCGTCTAAGAAGTGATAGTCACGGCCGTCGACTTCGCCACGCCGTGGCGCACGAGTCGTCGCAGACACTGAAAATGTCAGACCTGGAATGACGTCGAAGGCTTGCTTCAGCAGTGTCGATTTCCCAACGCCAGAAGGGCCGCTGACCACGAACAGAGCGCCGTGAGTGGGCCTCGGAAACGCGTCGTACACCATTACTCCACGTTCGCAGATTGCTCGCGCATCCGCTCCAGCACACTCTTGAGCTGAACAACGCGGTGGCTAATCGGATGCTCTGCAGCCTTCGAACCAATGGTGTTGACCTCGCGGTTCATCTCCTGGAGCAAGAAGTCGAGGCGCCGCCCAACGGGTTCGTCGTCGTCTAGCGCCTCTCCGAACTGCTGGCAGTGACTGCGTAGACGAGTGATCTCTTCAGCAACATCTGCTTTATCAGCCAAAACGGCCGCTTCTTGCATCATGCGTGACTCGTCTAAGCGGTCGGTCAACAGGCGATTCAGCCGCGCTTCGAGCTTCTTCATTAGGCGTTCGTTGATGCCAACGGATGCCGCTTCGATCTCTGCGACGACTGTCCGGACTTCGGAGAGATAGCCGAGAAGGTCGCGGTAAAGCGCTTTACCTTCTTTCTTGCGCATCTCAAGGAGGTCGTTGACAGCAGCGTTGAGGGCCGTCTCGACAACCTCCCACTCGCCCATGACGTCGACTTCGCCTTCAACAATCTGCAGTACACCGGGTTGCGACAAGATGAACGTCACGGGCACTTCACGTCCCATGAACCCGACCATCTCTTCGCACAGGTCGTTGATGACCGTTGCGTATTCGTCGGCCAAACGGCGATCCGCAACAACACGGCTGTTGCTCCCACCCATTTGACGGCGAACAAAGGCATCTATGCGCCCACGAGTAAACGGGTTCTTCAGCACCGATTGGATTCGGGGCTCCAGAGCCAAGTACTCACGAGGACATCGCAGTTGCACGTCGCGAAAGCGGTTGTTGACCGAACGCAGTTCTACGACGACGGTCACGCCACCTGCATGGGCTTCGCCTCGCCCGTAGCCAGTCATGGATTGCAGCATCGAAGGCGCTCCAACAGTGACGGCGTCCTAACGCGCATCCCCAGCATCGCACGTGGCCGTTATGCCGAACATCACCCCCTGCAGAGCCACCGTCCCTCGGACGAAGCCCCCGCTACCTGCCTCGACGGAGCCCCCCATGCCGCATCCCAAAACTCACCGTGGAAACTACGTTGACACGTACCACGGGACCGACGTTGCAGACCCGTACCGCTGGCTAGAGTCGCCCGAGTCGGACGACACAAAGGCGTGGATTACGGCACAGAATGCAGTGACGAATGACTTCTTAGAAGCCTCACCCGGCCGACAGTGGATCAAAGGCCGTCTGACCCACCTGTGGAACTACGGCCGAGTCGGCGTACCCGTAAGGAAGCGTGACACTTACTTTTTCATGAAAAACGATGGTCTGCAGGACCAAGCTGTCCTGTACGTCACCGACGACCTCAGCGGCAATGAGCGTGTGTTGTTGGACCCGAATGGCTTGTCCGACGATGGCACGGTGTCGCTCGGCGAGTGGGTCGCGTCAGACGACGGTCGCTACCTCGCGTGGTCCACCTCCGATGGTGGCAGCGACTGGCGTACCTGGCGGATTCGAGATGTTCACAGCGGAAAAGATTTGGACGATGTTCTTCGCTGGTCGAAGTTCTCAAGCGCCGGCTGGACCCCCGACAACCGGGGGTTCTTCTACAGCCGCTACGACGCCCCCACAGACCCGCTGGAGCAGGTGAATGCGAACCAGACCCTCCACTACCATCGCGTCGATACACCCCAGTGTGAAGACCGCTTAATCTACGCTCGACCCGATGAGCCCACATGGGGTTTCCATGGCGCTGTCACGGACGACGGCGACTTGGGTCTGGTGTCCGTATGGCGGAGCACAGAACCAAAGAATCTTCTGTACACCGTCGATCCACGTCGAGGACTGACCGAGCCCAAAGCCCTCATTGATACCTGGGACGCCCAGTACCGCCCAATTGGTAAGCGGGGTCGGACGCTGTTCGTTCAGACCGACTTGGACGCTCCGCGCAACCGCGTCATTGCTATCGACCTAGACAACCCTAGTCGGGACCACTGGCGTCAGATCATCCCCGAAGGCGAGCACCTTCTCGAGAATGCGTCGCTCATCGGTGACACCTTGTTCCTGACGCGATTGGTGGACGCCAAGAACACTATTGAGACTGCCGACCTGGCCGGGACCATCACGGGCTGCATCGACCTTCCAGGGATTGGCACCGCTGGCGGCTTCCACAGCCACCCTGACGCAACGGAGACCTTCTACTGGTTCACGTCCTTCACCCGGCCGACCACCATCTACCACTATGACCTGACCACAGGTGAGAGCGAGCCGTTCCGACCACCGTCCGTCGATATTAACCCCGATGCTTACGTCACCGAACAGGTGTTCGCGACCAGCAAAGACGGTACTCGCGTGCCCCTTTTCCTGTCGTACCGTAAAGACATTCCACGAACCGGTAAATCCCCTACTGTCCTGTACGGCTACGGTGGATTCAACATCAGTATTACCCCCTCTTTCAGCGTAAAGAACGTGGTGTGGATGGACATGGGTGGCGTTTGGGCCAGCACAAACCTACGCGGCGGCGGCGAGTACGGCCGCGACTGGCACGAGGCGGGCACGAAAGAACGCAAGCAGAACGTGTTCGACGACTTCATCGCCTGCGCCGAGTGGCTCATCGACAACAACTGGACCACCGCAGAGCGCATGGCCATCCAAGGCCGCAGCAACGGCGGTCTTCTCGTTGGTGCCACTCTCCTGCAGCGTCCGGACCTGTTTGGTGCGGCACTCCCGGGCGTGGGCGTGCTCGACATGCTTCGCTACCACCACTTCACCATCGGGTGGGCGTGGGCCAGCGACTACGGCACCTCGGACGACGCGGAGATGTTCTCCACATTGATGAGCTACTCGCCGGTGCACAACGCGAGCCCCGGTACCTATCCAGCAACAATGGTCATGACCGCAGACCACGACGACCGCGTTGTTCCAGCTCACAGCTATAAATTCGCCGCCGCGCTGCAACATGGACAACAGGGCGATGCCCCAATCCTTATCCGAATCGAGACCCGCGCTGGACATGGCGCCGGCAAGTCCCTGTCTATGGTCATTGACGAGGCAACCGACGAGAAAGCCTTCCTGGTGCGCGCCCTAGGCATCGACATGGACGGCGTGCTTAACGTCTAGACGGACCGTTCCTCAATTGGAGGGTGGACAGCCGGAGAGTCGGACAGAACAATCCCCGAACTCAGCGAATGTCCATCGCTATTCCTTATCGCCCTTGTTTCTGCGGCTCCAAATACGTTCCAGCATTACAGACGACTGATGGATGGGGTGGGTACGCCCGTCACCGACTCCATGTCGTTGATACCTGCTATCCATGATGATGTGGTTCCAGGTGCGCTAGTCGATGCCGAGTGGTCGGATACGCTGTCAGTAGACGTACACGACGGCTACTACAGCGTCGTCCTGAGGCCCGTCGACAACACCGTCTGAGATGCCGACGCGCCGTGGGTGGAAGTACAGGCCAACGCAGCGGCTCTGCTACCTCGGTCACCGCTGGATTCCGTTCCATTCGCACGTACTGCCGGCAAATGCCGCGGGATCCGCCGGTGTCATCTTGACGTCGCCCAACGGCATCAACTGTGTTCGGCTGTCCCTACAGAATGGCGCTACTGCCGCCGACTTGACCCCGGTAGATTGCGGCACAGGCGCTGATCTCGACGTCAGTCAGGTCGATGGTGCCTGGCAGCTTGGCGGCGGTCAGTACCCCAGGTCTTGCAACGGGTACTTTGACGATCCCGTGCATGCTTATGAGGGACCGGTCAATACCGCATCGACCCAGATGGCGACTCAACCTCCATCACGGCGTACTGCGACATGACGCCACCCGACGGTGGATGGACCTGGGTTGCCATCAACACGGTCGACGCCGCCCCAACTCTATTCCCGAAGAGCTTCGCGGAGTACACCGCTGGACGGGGTGACTACGGCAACGTGCACACCAGCGGCGCATGGATTGGGCTCGAAGCCATGCACCGGATGTCGCAAGACGGCAACGCGACCACGCGCGCCGTCACAAACACCCGGATGCACAACTATGCAACTTGGAAACTCGATAGTTCTGCTATTGACTACACACTCTACGTCCCCAACCCCGGCAACTCCAACGCCGGGCTCAGATACGCGAATGGCAGGATATTTAGTGCCTTCAACCTAGATAGCGACGCCAGCGCAAGTCACTGCGCCAGCGACGATTACATAGGCTGGTGGTACAACCACCGCTGGTACATCCAGTACGCGTCGAGTCTTACCGGTTCATCGTATCGGAACGAACCTGCCGTCCATCCAACCGACCACTACACAACGGTTAGAATGTGGCGTCGGTAGCCTACTACTGGGACTACCGCCGAAGAGGTCCCGCTACTTGCGGTTCTTCTTCCGTGCCTTCTTGGCCGCCTTTTGTTTGGCGCGCTTGGCCTTCTTGTCGTCTGCGCTGATGGCCGCACGCGGTGGGGGGGGGGCCGCTCCACCCGCGCCTCCGGTGAGCTTACTCATCATGTCGCCAAGGCCACCCATGCCGCCGCCACCCATCATGCCACCGAGACCTCCGCCACCGCCGCCCATCATGCCGCCGAGGCCCTTCATCATCTGCTGAGCCTGAAGGAAGCGCTCGTGCAGTTCGCTGACCTCTTTGTACTCACGACCACAGCCCTTGGCGATTCGCTTGAACCGCTTGCCATTGCCCGTGAGGATGGCCGGTTCGCGGCGTTCGTGATTGGTCATCGACTTGATGATGGCCAAGGTGCGGTCCATCTCACGGTCGTCGAAGGCTTCTTCCGGAATCTGGTCCATCATTCCGCTGAGGCCTGGGAGCTTGCTGAAGATGTCCTTGAGCGGTCCCATCTTGCGGATGGTGTTGAGTTGCTTGACGAAGTCGTTGTAGCCAAACTCGCCTTTGAGCATCTTCGCCGCGTCCGCTTCGGCTTGATCCTTGTCGACATGCCGCTCGAAGTCCTGCATGAGACCAACGACATCGCCAAATCCAAGGATGCGC
>JBLHSN010000186.1:0-11501 GCA_047626195.1 Myxococcota bacterium | reverse complement strand
TGGACGGCATTCGCATGTTGTTGGACCGCCAGTGTGATGACGGCGGCTGGAACTACGGCAATCCTGCGATTTTGGGTGCGCGGCTAGAGAGTGACTTAGCGACCACAGGCCGTGTTGTACTCGCGTTGCCGACGTCGGATGCGACGGCACGGGCGCTTGTTCGCTTGCGTGACACACTGGACTGGCAGTCTACCGAGCACCTGTCGCTGGCGGCGCTGGCCCATGTGGCGCATGATGAGGATCCCTCGCTATTCTTGTCCGCCCTGGCCAGTAGACAGCAGGTGGATGGTTCGTTTACGGGTCGGGTTGACCGCACGGCGCTGGCGGTCATGGCATTCGCAGCTGGCGAATCGGGGCAGTGCGCACTGTTTGTTCGTGGGAGTACGCCATGAGTGAGATGAGTCGGCGAAAGCTCCTGACCGGCGCTCTCGTTGGAGCAGGTGGCATTGCCGCGGCACCTTGGGTGTGGAAGAAGATGCAGGTTCTAGACCAGCCCATGCAGCGGGTCTCTGCATTTCGAGCTGAGTCCTACGATGCCGACTTGACAGATATCCTGATCCGCGGTCTGGCAGAGTACCCGCACGTTATCGCCAAGGCACGCGGAGGTCGGGTTGTTCTCAAGCCCAACCTAGTAGAGTACTCCGACGAGCGGCCCGTCAATACGAATAGTGCGGTGATGTCGGCTGCTATTGCTGCATTTCGAGCCGTAGGTGCACGTGAGGTTGTGGTCGCTGAAGGACCCGGGCATCGTCGCGATACTGAAATTTTAGTCGAGAACACAGGCCTGCGGCGCATTCTCGATGGCCTAGAGGTGCCGTTCATCGATCTAAATGTCGATGACGTTCGCGCCATGACCCTACCCGCCAATTTTACTGGGTTTGGCCAGCTTATGATGGGGCGCACCGTTCTGGATGCGGACCTGTTCGTGAGTGTAGCAAAGCTCAAGACCCACCACTGGGCGGGGGCGACGCTGACCATGAAGAACCTGTTCGGTACGGTCCCCGGCAGCGTGTACGGCTGGCCGAAGAACCCGCTGCACTACAAGGGCATCGATAGAAGCATCTTGGACCTCTGGCATGCCATTCAGCCGGGCTTTGGCATCATTGACGGTATAGTGGGCATGGAAGGGGACGGTCCGATCATGGGCTCTGCCAAGGCCAGTGGCGTGATGTTCATGGGGGACCACCTGCCGGCACTGGATGCCACAGCAGTGCGGTTCATGTCCCTAGTCCCCGAACGCATGCAGTACCTAAAGGCTTCCACTCAGGTAGGTGCGACCATCGCGGCTTCTCGAATTCAGGTGGTTGGAGACCGAATAGATGCACAGGTGTTCGATGTCGTGGACCGCTTCAACTTCTTGCGTGCCTAGTGAGTGACAGTGATGACATGAGGGACCTTCGCGGCAAGACCCTTGCGATTACCGGTGCGACTGGATTTCTTGGGGCGCACTTAGTGTTGGCTGGCCTCGCCGCTGGTGCCACAGTCCGGGCTGTGGTCCGCACACCTTCAAAAGCATCTTGGTTAGCCGACTTGGGCGTGGAGGTCGCGAAGGCCGACCTGTCTGACATCCCAGCAATGACCCGCGCCTTTTCCGGGGCAGACGTGATCATTGCGAATGCGGCTCGGACCGTCGCCAAAGGCGGAACCTTTGCCGATAGTCTCCGTGACAATCGTGACGGTGCAGACAATCAACTTGTGGCGGCATCTGATGCGGGTGTCCAACGTGTTGTGTACATCTCAACCATTGCTGTGTACGCCACACGCTTGTTGTGTAAGACGACCGAGTCGGCGCCTATGCGCAACCCCGACCGCCGGCCCACAGACATTGGCGCTTACACATCGAGCCCGCAGTATGCGCGGAGCAAGGCTGCTGCCGAAGTGGCAGTATGGGAGCGAGCAACACAGCGTGGGATGCAGGTAACGAGCCTTCGTCCGGGGCCCATCTATGGTCCCGGCTGGAGTCGCTTGAACCAGCGCTACCGGGACTGGAGCCATTCGCGCGTGTCGGTGCTGCCCACGTTTCGCTTCCCGCACGTTCATGCGGCGGACTGCGCCGAGACAGTCATACGGGCTATTCAGAACGCTTCGAGTGTCGGTGAGGTGTTCAACTTGGCGGGGCCTCTTGCATCTCCGTACGGCGTTGTAGGGGCCCTCACAAAGCTACGTGGCGCCGGTCCATTGCGACTGCCATTGCTGGCACCGGTGTGGATTGGACTCGACGATAGCAAGGCTGAGAGGCTGCTTGGCCGTCCGCTTCGGCGCATTGAAGACAATGTGCAGGACCTGCTGACGGATGATGTTGTCAGCGACCGTTGCCAACAGCTCTACTCTGCGCTCCAGCCGCCATCCGGTCCTGAGTAGGCACCGAGGCCGTCCGCTGCGCTGCCAAGCTGCAATGTCCAGTCGTCATTGGTCCAGTCCGCATCATTGCTATTGGCGGTAAATAGAGGGTCTGCCTCGATATTTCCGTCCGTGCCAATAGGGTCCGTCCCGCCAGCGACCCACGGAGCCTGTCCAGAGAACACCGTGTTCAGTAGGGCGATGTCGCTGCTACCACCAACGCTTAGCGGCGACGTATGGTGGCTCGCAAAGATGCTATTGGACGCGCTGGCATCACCGAGGAGTACGCTTAGGAAGGCGCCGCCAAGGACAGCACTATTTCCAGTCGCGGTGACGCGTGACAGAGCCAAGAGCTCGCCGGACTGAAGGGGAGCAGCCTGTACGGTGATGCCGCCGCCAGACCGGGCAGTATTGTCGGCAATGATGCTGTTGGAAACCGAGACAAAGCCATCATTGATGTACATGCCACCGCCATCAAATTCGGCCGCGTGGTTGTCGACGACGAGAGTCTGCAGAACCGTACCGGTCGAGCGCACACTGCGAACCGCGCCGCCGTGGCGAACCGCTTGGTTCCCGACGAAGCGACACCTTGTGAGGGTGAAGGTTCCGTCAGCAACCGAGACGCCGCCGCCATCGAGCGCAAGTGAGTCCTCAACCGACACCGACTCCAGAGTCAGCGATGCCGGCACGGCGGGGAATCCGGCGACTCGTATGGCTCCGCCTGCAGCCGAGAAGCCGCCAGACAGGGTCATATCTATGACGGTGAGGTCATTGGGACCTTCCACTTCAAAGATGGGCGCGTCATTGCCCAGTAGATGAGTCTGGTCCCGCCCGGCACCAATCACTGTCAGGTCGCGCCCCCGGCTGACAGCCGCCACGGTCCATGTGCCAGCCGCAATCTCGATAGTGCTCCCGGAGGCGGCGATGTCCAGCGCTTCTTGGACTTCTGCGTAGTCGTCTGGCACGAGGAGGGTGCCGCGTACATCCACAACAGCGCGGTCTTCGGCTGAGTCTACCTCACCATTGGTGACGACTAAGCCGATGATATAGCGCCCAGCGATGTCTGCGGTGAACGAGGTCATACTGGCGCTTGGCGTTGCCAGGCTTGCCACGGACCGGCCTGGACGTTCAATGATTCGCCACTGCCGAGCTGTGATCGTGCCGATGGAGCCGCTACCAATGAGGGTGACGCTGTCTCCTGTATCGACCACTTGGTCGTCGCCGGCGTCTGCACTGGGCTGGCCAGCGGCCTGTGTGGGCTGTGTGTCTACACCATCGAGTTGCCCGTCGGCGTCGGTGTCTGGATTGCGGGGGTCGGTGCTGTTCAGCCACTCGGACAGAGCGTCGCTGCCGTCGTTATCGGTGTCACCGGTGCTGTCATCTAAGCCAACCGACAGGCCGTATTCGCGCTCCCAGCCATCCGGGAGTCCGTCGTTGTCTGAGTCGACGTACCACTCGTTATAGTCGTGGGAGGCCCGGCTGCTTCCGTAGGCGCCGAGGTCCGCAACGCTGCCGTCTCGGTCTAGGAAGTCCAGACTTCCGGCGTCGACCATGGGGCTATCGGCCCGGAGGTGCCAGTCGTCAGTCGAGACAAATTGGGGGTCCGCGAGAACGTCGTCGGCATCTTGCAGCGCGCTGGGCGTCGTAGGACCGTTCTCATTGTTCCAGTAGCCATTTCGCGTGGCGGTGAAGCCGTCACCTGCGGCGACCTGCACACCGACCAAGGTGTTGTCAGCGAGGATGGAGTGAGTGATCTGACCGGTGGTCGATGTGACGAAAATAGCGCCGCGATTGCTGGAGTTGCCGACCACGGTGAGGAAAGCTGCATTGAGACTTCCCGAGGCCGAGTACAGAGCTCCGCCGGGAGAAGGGGTGCGGTTGTTTGCCATCACCACGTTCTGCACAACGGTACTGCCCAGACTTGCGTACAGTCCGCCACCGTTCGCACCGGCGCGGTTGCCAATGAGGCTGCCCCGGACCCACACCAGGCTTCCACGGGTGACGTAGATGCCACCGCCAGAGCCTGTCGACCAGCTGTTGCGGACGTGGACATCAGTCAGCACGGTGTTGCATCCTTGTAGGCGGAGAGCGCCGCCTTGACCCGAGATACCCTCTTCGAAAATCACGTTCTCGGCAGTAAAGTCCGAGTCGCGGCAGTCGACAGACCCGCCGGTGATGCCGACGCCGCCGCGCACAGTGAGGCCGCGAAGGGTGAATGTGGTGTTTTCAAGCTGAAGGATGGTACCCGGAGTCGACGGGACAAGCGTGGTCAGCTCCGGACCCTCACCGGCCAGTGTGATTGCACTGTGCGGCTCGCGAATGGACACGGCAAACTCTCCGGGACCTAGGCGGATGGTGTCGCCGCTTCGCGCAATATCTAGCGCTGCGGCGACGGTTGGCAGGTCCTGTGGAACGAGGATGTCTCCTGAACCCATGACGCGGACCGTATCTGGCCGGCTCAACGCGGAGCCGTCCGAGACGACCAAGGTGATGTCGTAGGAGCCTCGGGCATCCGGGGCAAAGTCGGGGGTTGCGACGGCGTCTAGGGTCGTACCGAGCAAAGTGCTGGTCTCGGGGGCGAGGGTGACGGTCCACACGAAGGTGAGAGAGTCATTGTTGGGGTCGCTAGAGGCGGTGCCGTCCAATGCCTCGGTGGTGCCGCGTTCAATGGTCTGCACGTCGCCAGCATTGGCGATGGGGCGGTTGTCGCTCGTGTTCAGCGGGTCCTGGCCGAGGCTCACTTCGTCAGCATCGCTGACGCCGTCGTTGTCCGTATCAGCCAGGATTGCCGAGGTTCCGAGCGTGTGCTCTTCGGCATTCGTCAGGCCGTCACTGTCAGCGTCGTCACTGGGAAGGACATCGCCGCCAGCTACGAGGAATTCCCATCCGTCGGACAGGCCATCGCCGTCGGTGTCTACGGCGTACAAGCGGCTGCTGCGCGGGGCATCAGGTCCGCCACCTAAGCCGGTATCTGCGGCAGAGCCATCGAGGTCAAGGCTGCCCGGAACCGCGCTATCCACCAGCGGAGAGCCGAGCTCAGCAAACCACACATCATCTCTGGCCAGTGCGTTGTCGGTGTATTGGGCGACGCGAACCGCACCTTGTCCAAGGCCATAGGCATCGGCGTTCCGGAAGGTAGTGGAGCTGGCGATGCCCGCGTTGTCTTGCGCATGCCCATACACCAGGTCGATGTGACCAAACGGGCCCTCATGAATCACGGCTCCGCCCCGATTTCCAACAAAGACAGAGTCACGCACGGTGATGGGGCCGGTCTGTGCGACCACTGAACCACTGGCGACTACGGCGGTTTCATTGCCGAACAGGACGCTGTGTTCAATGAGTGTGCGGGAGGTTCCGCCTACAGCGAACAAGACGGCGGCGTCGCGGGCGCTGTTGTCCTGGAACAACACGTTGGCAAACCGGTGGTCTTGGCGCCCATCCGTGTCGTCATACACAGCGCCGCCGAGCAAGATGGCGGTGTTGTCAACGAAGGCGCCGCGTAACCAGGTGACTTCTCCGGTCACGTATAGACCGCCGCCTTCGCGGGCCGAGTTCGACTGAACGCGTGTATCCACCGCGGTCACATCGCCGTCTACGTATGCGCCGCCGCCCAGACGAGTGGCCGAGCAGTCTTGCAGGGTGACGTCTTGCAGGGTCAAGGTGCCGGTCAGATCGATGCAGCCGCCGTTGAGGTCGGAGTGTCCGTTTTCAACAGTCAAGTGGGCCAATCGAAGGTTGGCGGTCGCGGTCAATGCAGAGCCTGTGGCTGGGCCTTCGACAATGACGCTATCGGAGGTGCCCAGGCCAAACAGAGTGATGTTGGCAGTGCCCAAGTCGGCACCCACATGACGGCCGGGCTGTAGCGCAATGACGGTGGCGGATTGGGCGAGGGCAGAGGTGATGTCTGGCGCATCATCGGGGACTGTGACGGCGTTGAAGACCGTGAAGGCGACCTCATGAGTACTGTCCGTTGCAGCGTCGCTGACCGTGAGGACCAAGCGCCAGGTACCCGATGCGTCAGGAGTGAAGCGGACATCATCCCCAATGACGGTGAGCGGAACATCACTGCCACCGGCAGGGGGTGTCAGGGTCCACACGCGCTGCAGACTGTCGCCGTTGGGGTCAAAGGACGCCGCTGAAGACGCGGTGATGTCATCTCCGAGGCGGATGAGTCGGTCGGTGCCAGCATCGGCGAAGGGCCGGTGGTTGGAGGGGTCTCTCGGGCGGTCGTCGAGGTCATCTAGCACACCATCGGAGTCTGAATCGGCTTGGTCCGGCTCGGCGCCGGCGGTCCACTCGGCACCGTTGCTCAGGCCGTCGCCATCGGGATCTGCGCTGTTGTCGACGTCGAAGCGAAGTAAGCCACGGGACAGCTCCCAGCCGTCGGGCATGCTGTCAGAATCGGTGTCGAGGTTCGCCGAACCGACCGCGTCCTCCAGGCTATTCGCACCGCCCCAAGCGCCGAGTTCACCACCGTCCGTTGCCAGTGTGCTGAGTGCGCTATCTGGCGACAGGCGCAGGTCCCAGGTGCTGGCTGCACCTTGTGCTTGCACGTATATAGGAAGGTCGCGAATACCCTCGGTCTGGTAGCCTTCCGTTGTGTCGAGGCCCGTGTTGTCCCAGGCTACGGTGTCGAAGCGGACGTCACCGTCGTCCAGGTAGATGGCTTCATCTTCTCCATCGTCATGTCCGGTGATGAGGCTATCGACAAACTCAATGCTGGCATCAATGGCGGCAATCGCCGGTCCGCGGCGGGCTTCATTGCCGTGCAGGGTGGTGTTTCGGAAGAGGACGTCGCCCATGGACGTGCGTGTGGCCAGCATGTAGATACCGCCGCCGTCATTCGTCGCGCTGCCGCCTGCGATGACGATGCCGTCTGCGCGGACAATGGCGCTGGCAAGTGCGATGTTGCCGCCGTCGTCGCCGGAGCGATTGTCTAAGAACTGGACGCGCTCCATGGTGAGCTCGGCGTTGTTGACGACGAACAGGCCGCCACCACGGCTCTCGGCCACGTTGCGCGACACGGTGCTGTCTGTCAGGAGCAGTGAGCCGCCACGCAGCGCAATGCCGCCGCCACGTTCGGTGACCGTGTTGCCTTCGACACACAGGTCATGGGCGATGACATCCCCGTTGATGTGCAGGCCACCGCCGTAGTCAGAGACACCACCGGCGAGAGTCATACTGGCGACGGTGCCGGCGGTCATGGTCAGCACGGAGCCCGCACCATCTGCGTACACAATGGTCTGGCCGCAGCCTGCGCCAGCCAGGGTAATGTCGCGACCGGTCAGGTCCACGGTGGTGAAGAAGGTTCCTCGACCCAGCTGAATGACGGTACCATCAGCGACGCCTGCGAGAGCGGCGGGAACGTCCATGAAGTCTTCTGGGACGCGTGTTTCATCGGTGTAGCCGTCACAGTCGTCATCGAGGCTATTGTCGGGAATCTCGTCGCTGTTTGGGCCGACATTCGGGTCTGTATCGTCACAGTCATCCGGAGCATCCGCAACGCTTGGCCGCTCGCCGCACGCGAAAGTCGGCGCAGAGGGGTCTCCAGAGCCATCGTTGTCAGAGTCAGCCCACACCCGAACGGAAGGCAGGTTCTCGTCGCTGTCTCCGTTGCAGTTGTTGTCTTGTCCGTCGCACACCTCTGGCCTGTCCGTCCACGCTTCAGGGTCGGTGTCGTCGCAGTCATCGGCGGCGACGGCGCTTCCGGGAGGAGCGTCGCACGCCTGTGCTACGACCTCGCTCGCTCCGCGCCCATCCCCGTCTGCATCTGCGTAGAAGTCGAGCAGAGCGCCTTCGTCGACGTCTCCGTCGCAGTCGTCGTCTTCCAGGTTGCAGCGCTCGTCGGCCCCCGGGAAGGTGCGGTCGTCAGCGTCGTTGCAGTCGGTGTTCTCGAGGGAGCCGTCCTCGGGGAGTTCGCACACACGCCTGACCAAGTTCGGGTCGCCAAAGCCGTCGCCATCTTGGTCGAGGTACGCAAACAGACTCACGCCTTCGTCAATGAAGCCATCACAGTTATTGTCGATACCGTCGCACAGCTCTGTGGCACCGGCGTTGATGGCGGCGTCTGTCTCATCACAGTCTTTCCCACCCCGAAATCCGTCCAAGTCGGTGTCGGTAGCGCAGGCAGAGAGGAGAGCAATAGCGAGTAGCAGAGAAGTGCGTGTCATAGCGGCAAGCGTAGCTCCTTGTGGGTCAGCTGGCAGGCTCCTCTGACACTTCTGCCGGTGGGGTTCCTCCCCAGACAGCGTGAAACAGTGCCAAGGCGGTACACGACGCCAGCACAACAGCGGTCAGCCCCACCACAACTAGGCGCCCAAAACTACGGATTCCGCCGCTATTTGCGATGAGTAGTGATGAGAAGGACACCAGCGTGGTGACCGTACTGATGGCAATAGCCACCGCAATGGTCCGTGTGGCGCGCCACGTCTGTGGGTCGGCTTGAAGTCGGTGGGCCAGGTGGACCACAGCGTCCACACCAATTCCCAGAAGTACGGGCAGAGCCACGAGGTTTGCGATGTTGAGCCGGATATCGGCGAGTGCGACGGCTGCACTGGCCCACGCAAGTCCCATGACAAGGCTTAGGCCAATCGCGAGCGTCCAGCGTAGGCGTCGCATGTCCGCGAACACGAGAATGAGAACGGCGATGAGGGCGAGAACGGCAATCCACGGGAGGTCGTCGAAGATCAGCTCGTACAGCCTGGCTTGCAGCAGCAGTTCGGAGCTCGCTCGGGGCTCAAAGGCATGAAGCTGCTTGCCTAAGGCGCCACTGTTTCGGATATCGTAGAGGTCTCCGGTGGCTCGGATGAGCACGAAGTCGTCTGCGCCAAACAGCGCGTACAGACCGCTAGGGATGTCGTCTCGGGTGCGGGGCTCTCCATTCCACGTACGCAGCGTTGCGAGTTGCTGTACCAGGCCTGCGGGCAGGTAGCGCGCGTTCGGATGGGACAGGCGTTGCTGCAGAGCGGTGAGGGCGGCGATGCGGCTGGCTTGGTCGTAAGGAACCAGGTCATTGGAGGATAGGACGCGCGTCACAGCGTCGATTTCACGGGTGGCGGTTCGAATGCGCTCGGCCGCAACATGAACGGGCTCACTATCGTCGACTGGAACGACGATGGGTGGGTAGGTCTCGCGCATCAAGGCTTGGTCGGCGGCATTCATCCGGCTGAAGACGCGCCCATCTCGGGCAACGGCGGTGAAGTCATATTCGACGGCCAAGTGTGTTCCGCCGTAGGTCGCAACGCCAACGGTGGCGACGAGGAGGAGCACCAGGGCACCACGGGTCCGGCCGCTGGCGGAGGGCAGCGCTTGCCGAGGCGCGGGGGCAGTGCGCGCGGTCAGCCCAGCGAAAGGCAGCAGCAATGGTAGCAAAACGAACATGGTCAGCAAGCACAGGACCAAGCCGAGAGCGAGGTGCATACCGAGCTGCGAGAAGCCGCGAAAGGACGAGACGGTAAGGGTCAGAAAGCCAGCAGCCGAGGTCAACGCGCCGGTCACGCACGCAGGACCGGTGACTCGCCAGGCACGCCGAATCGCGGTGTTGAGATCGGCGGATGCGAGCTGTTCGCGAACCGAAGCCACCAAGTGAACCGCTATGTCGATGCCCAAGCCGAGAAGGATGGCTGTGCCGAAGGTGGTGTAGTTGTTGAGCGGCCCAACGAGGTTCGTGAACAGCGCCAGCTCAACAATGCAGGCAATGAGAATCGGCGGAAACACGACGACCGCTGCGCGCAGACTCCCGAGACCGACAGAGAGCACCAGCAGCACGAAGACGGCGCTTACCAAGCTAATCCAGCCAAAGTCCCGCTTGGCATCTTCGAGGCCCTGGGCGGCAGCAATATGGGGCCCGTTGAGGCTTTCGACGGTCAAGCCCAAGCTCGGAGCGGTCGCCAATACCCGTTCGATGGCCCGACTTGCGGCGATAGAGCCCTCGGGGTCCAGGTTATTGGCCACGGGGCGAATCAAGATGCGCACTTCGCCTTCTGACGTTGGAAGCCAGGCCTCAGTGTTTCCACCGGCGATTCGTTCGGACAGGCTGGACAGCGCGAGCAACGGACCCAACACCAGTGGGTTGGCAGCGGGGCCTAGAGCGAGAGCACCGTCGAGCCGCTGGGTGAGTTCACGCACACCATCGGGGTCGAGCTGCATAAGTCGGAGGTGCTGTTCGAGGTCGTCTGGCAGTCCGGCGAGTGCCAAGTCGATGGTTGGGTCCGCGCTGAGAGCCTCGGCCAGTCGGTCTGGGCCCGTAGTGAGGGCCTCGTCATCGCCGCTCACGGAGGCTAGAACGACATTCACCCCGCCGGTCTGGCCGACCTCGATGAAGGTCTGGACCATGGGCTCGCTGGCCGGTAGCAACGCCAAAATATCGGGGTCTATGCGCGGCGGCAGACCGAAAAACGCAGCGACCAAGGTGACGGCAACAGCAAAGGCGGTTGCTACACCGCGGTGGTCTTGGACCCAGCGAGCAATGTGTTCGGTAACACCAGACATGTGGGCGGCCAGACCTCGCTGTGGACGCGCCTACTGGGCAGGCTTGAGGCGGGTCCCCAAGACGATGCTCGCGCGAAAGACCGCGTATGCCACACCGGCGCCTACAAGCCCGTAGCCGACAATAACCGCGACAAATAGCTGCGGGTTTTCGACGCTAGGAACGGGAGGGTACGTACCTAAGGCGACGTGCAGGCACAGACACAGGCCGACGAAAAGAATCGTGGAGGTGTGATGCTGATTGGATGGGGCAGGTGACCGCCCCACCAGGATGGCGGCTGCACTGCAGAGGAGCCACGCACTTACGACAACGAGCATGTTCATCGGAAGTGCAGGTAGGGACCATGTTCGTCGCCGTCTGCATCTACTACGTAAAGGGTGAGCTGATTGCCATCGATCTCGGCCCAGACAAAGCCATTCTCTTGGTCGTCTTGGAACTCGGTGTCGTTGACCGGACGCAAGCCGCCACCGTGGAAGTCGGTGTGCTTGGCGCCCGCACCGCTGACTACGAACAGGGTGTCACAACCGCTGGGCTCGGGGAGAATCTGCCGGTTGTGGTCGTGCCCGCTGAAATACACATCTAGCTCACCGCATCCTGCGGTATCGAAGAACTCTTTGACGTTCGCCCCGCGGACGATGGCATTGATGCCAATGAAATCCAGCAGCTCGGTGAG
>JBLHSN010000185.1:0-11526 GCA_047626195.1 Myxococcota bacterium | reverse complement strand
ATCGCTTGTCGCGAAGGTCTACGAAGGTCCGCGCGTACAGATCGCGTTGCTCACGCCAAGGCAGCATGACGGTTCCGTGGGATGCCCGCTTGGGGTAGCCAAAGCGGTTGGCTTTGACGACATTGCCATACTGCAAGTCCAACACCAGCCCGCGCGAAAAAGCGGTGTGGTCAAAGGCAAGACTCTCTACAGCCAGCCCTTCTTGGAGAAGAATCGACTTTGCCGCAGCGAAGGCGGCTCCCTCCCAGGCTTCGACATCGTAGTGCACCAGGGTGTAGTCCATGTCGAACCCAACGGCGCCAATGTCGCGTAGGTTCAACGTTCGATTTGCGTAGATACGCCTGGTAGCGGGTACGCTGGTGGAAAAGCCGTCCATGATGATCTCGTTAGCGCGCCGATTCGACTGCGCGTGGTATAGGAATTGCATGGCAGAGGTCACCATCTCTAGCGCCGGGTGGATACCGCTGTATCCGCCAGGGCCATTTCCGCCTCATGGAACCGAACGGTCCGGAGAGGTTGACCTTGGAGTCCGCCTTCGGGATGCTCTGTATGGTCGGGCAATGTTCCTCGGACCTGTGCGTCGAGTGTTTGCGGATGCGGTGCTGCGAATCGGAACAAAGCCCTCTCGGGTGGCCGCGGCAGCGGACCATATTGCCGGCTTGCTCGACACCTGGCCGTTGGGTGCCCTCATTGATGACGCTTGCGAGACGTGGACCCAGGGTCCGAATGGGCATGCGCTTGCGGTGCTGACACGGGCAACCGAGGTATTGTCTCCTGTTCTGGGATGGCCCCGGACCGTCGACCGTCGCTGGCCGCTTCCGGATGAAGAGTGGATGAGGCAGCAGCTCGATCCGGACCTCCTGTACGGCGTGGTTTCTCGCGGGCCTCGCGATGGCTCTCACGCAGTCTCTGTGGCTACCGGACAGCCAATGGCTCCCGCTGAGCCGGTTGACCTCCCCAAGTATTGCCGCGTTCCAGGAGACGAACTGGCTGCGACGTTGGAAGACGTCCTTGCGTTGATACAGAGTGACGGCATCGTGGCGGTCGAGTTCGAGAGCTTCGTACCCACAGGTGTGGCCGGTCTTGCGGCACATGCGCGGCTGCGGAATGCCTTGCCCAGTCAGTCCGCCATGGACTCACATGGTCTTGCTGGATTGGTGGCTGGGCATGTCCCGCATTGGTCGACACTTCTGGGTGCAGCGCCATCAGGCGTGGCCGGACTGCGTCCCAAAGCCATTGCAGAAGGGCTCATCATTCCAAAGCTCAATGCGGATGAAGAGGTCGTGGAACGCGGCGTTCTAGTGTGGGATGCGGCCTATCATCACGTCTACGTACATCCCGCTGCGGTAGAGGTCCTACACTCGCTCGACGGTCTACGGAATCTGGCCGAGATTGCCTCGACTGTCGGTGCGTCGGAGGCCCTCGTGATTGAAGTCGCCCATCAGCTCGTTGAGCTCGGAGCCGCCTCGGTCTAGTGGTCGTGAACGTGGTCATGGTCATGGGCATGGTCGCCATGGGCATGGTCGCCATGGGCATGGTCGCTGTGGTCGCCATGGTCGTGGCTATGACCGTCACCCCAGAGCTGACCCAGCCATCCACGCGGACCCTGGCGGAACAGGGAACTCAGCGCCAGTAGGGTCAATCCGCCCAGTGCAGCCCACGATATCCAGCCATGTTCGTGGGTGTCTGCTGCGGTTGCGACGTCCAAGGTAAACCGTACGAAGATGGCGTCTACAGCGAAGCCGGCTAGCATGGCGCCACCGCCGACGACAACGCCGAACAGGATGGCCGCGCGGGTCCCGAACTCGCCGCGGAGTACGCCAAAGGTCGTGGCGTTGGTAGCCGGTCCAGCGAGCAGAAACGCGAGTGCTGCGCCAGGTGACAAGCCCTTGTGGAGCAGGACAGCAGCGATGGGCGTGGAACCCGATGCACAGACGTATACCGGTAGACCAATCAGTACCGCGGCGGGAACTTGGGCCCACTGGGGAAGGCCGGTCAGAGCGTCGGTGGCGAGTAGGGGACTGGCGATGGCTGCGACAGCAAGTCCCACGGCCATCCACGGGAGGAGGTGGTCGGCGAGCTCGGTGACGGACCACACCATGCCGGTTCGCAAGCGCACACCGAGCGGACGGTCATCTTCAGGTTTTGCCTGTCCATGGCTGTGCTTGTCAGGCAACCAGGCTCCGACCAGAATCCCAGTCAACCACGCGACGACGCCCGCAGCCAAAAGTCGCGCTAGTGTCAGCGAGCCCCCGAGCAGCGGAATGGAGATGAGCAGGGCATCAATGCCCAGTTCAGGCGTGGCCACCAAGAACGCCAGTGCGGCAGAAGCCGGTACGCCACGAGCGATGAGGGTTTGGTAGACCGGCAACACACCGCAGGAGCAGACGGGCACCGGAAGCCCGACAACCATTCCCTTCAAGGCTTGGACGGGGGATGAGCCACGTCCAATCCACTTCAGCGGTTCACCGCGAAGGGTGGCAGTCAGCAGGCCAGCGCCGGCGAAGGCGATGAGCAGGGCGGGTGCGGACTCCAAGAGCAAGTCGATGAGCGACACTGCCGCCTGCATAGCGAGCGTCGGACCTCCGCTGTGCCCATGTACGAACAGCAGACCCACGCTTAGACCGATCCCAGCTAGCGCCCCAAGTGCCGATGCCCAGCGGCCCCATTGTGTGTTGTCCGACAGGTCTGGAGCGCGCTCCAAGACGACGTGTCCAAGGGTTCCTGCTACCAACGCTTGCATGAGAGCGAGGCCTGTAATGCCCATGGCGGGAAGCGCGCCGAGGCCCGCTTGGTAGCCACCGACCGTTGCTACAGCCACGGCAGTAGCGACCGCCCACGGCAGCCATCGGCGGCCTTTGGAGCCCAAGAGACCGATGATGAGGCCCATTGGAAGACGGTGCAGAACGACACTGAGCGTCAGTGCATCTGTGCTGCGGATGTGCAGCGCTTCTGTTGCGAGCGCTCCGCCGTCCAAGAACGCATGGACCAGCAGGCCTAAGGATGCCACCGTGAGAATGCTCCAGGGCTCCTTGTGTTTCGTATTGTGGTCGTGGGTGCCGCCTTCCAAGAGGCGGGGCAAGAAGACCCCGATGACCACCATGATGACGGCCCAGAATCCAGCTTCGTGGATGCTCTCTGGGATCACATGGACCAGCAGCAGTCCAGCCAGTGCGGTGAGGACAAACCCGTCCATTGCTGCCAGGGCGAGGCGCCGCCCTCGGACCAGCGGAACAAGTGCCACCCCAGCGAACAGGGCGATGATGGCCGCGAGCAACACGTCCGGCTCCCAAAAGTGGCGCGGCTTAACCCCGAGTCGCGCAACCGTCGCTCATTGACCTGCGGCGACAACTTCTTTCGCTTCGTAGGTGTGTCTTTCGGTACACTCTGGGCTGGCGAGAACCGGAGGACTATCCCCGTGGACATTGCGCACATCGGTACGGATGCTGGGGGAACTTTCGTGATGGAAAGTGGCGGCCGTCGCGTGGGGGAGCTGACCTATACGCGACAGGATAGGCAGGTGATCATGAACCAGACCTGGGTGGAACCTAGATTACGCGGTCGCGGTGTTGCCGATACATTAGTGAAGTCGGCGGTTCGCGTCGCCCGACACCGCGACTGGATGGTCGTACCTGACTGCTCGTATGTTGAGTACGCATTCGAGCAGCACCCGGAGTGGTCAGACCGCTTGTCTCCCGGAGCGCGCCAAGATCTCAGCGTCTGCGCCATGGATGGTCGCGAGCAGCGCCGCCCGTAGCCACATACCGTTGCGGACCTGGCGCCAGACCACGAAGCCGGCATGGTCCTCCCATGAATCTGGCAGTTCGTTGACGCGTGGAAGAGGATGCAGAATGGCGCAGTCGTCGCGCAGAAGAGGCCGGAAACGTTCTTCCAGAACGAAGTCCGGATGCGTGCCCAGGGGCTGACCCTCGCCGTCCCATTCTTGCTGAAGTCGGGTCATGTACAACGCGTCGAGGTTGTGGCTGAGCGCGCTGATGGCGTGGTCCAGTGAATCGTGACGATTGAGCCGGATACCGCAGTCGTCAAAGTGGCTCCGGAAGGCAGGCTCAGGCTGGTGAGCGGGAACGCAGGCTACGTCGATATCGGTGATGTCGAACCGGGATAGCAGCATGGCCAATGACCGTGCCGTGCGGTTCCGGCCAATGTCTCCGACCAGCAAGATGCGCTTGCCATCGATACCGCCGCGCCGCTCCAGCGTGCGTTGGAGTGTGTACACGTCCAACAAGGCTTGAGTTGGATGCTGTGTGGTCCCGCTGCCACCAGACACGACAGGAATGGGGCGACCGGATGCCGAGAGGGCCCAGGCAGCTCGCTCAGCGAAGGCGTCATCTCCGTGACGAGTGACCAGGGTGTCGTAGAAGCTCGACAGCACTCGGACTGCGTCTTCGACGGTTTCGCCCTTAGCAAAACTCGACAGGCGCAGGTCATTGATGACCCGCGCCGTGGCGCCCAACTTTTCGCTCGCCGCGACAAAGCTCTCGGCGGTCCGCGTGGAGGGTTGGGCGAACAAGCACAAGACGCGATGACCGGGAAGAATACCCCGCAAGAAGGCCCGCCCGGTCACGTTGCGGTCCAGGCGCCGAATCGCGGTGGCGGTCTGGCACAGCCGCTCAATGACCGGCCGACTGAATTGTTGACTGCGAAGGACGTGGAACGGTTGCCCACCCTTGTCCAAGCGGGCTTGGCGTCCCGGCTCGGTCTCAAGGTCTTCGCAGAACGCTTCGAAGCTGGACAGGTCCATCCGCACCTCCGCACGCGCCCTAGCACGTTAGGTACCGACGATGCTCACCATTCGCCTCCGCGTTTCCGGTCCCAAACGAGGCTCTTCCGGCGACTACCGTGCGTCCATTCGCACGGTAGAGGCCGGTGCGGCCTTGTCCGCTTCAATCCTTTGGCGCCTTGTGCCGCCAGACGCTGTGGGCACACCCGCGGGAGCCGGTGGTCGGGCTGCCAGAGCGTTGCTGGCGTGGGCAGCATGTCGCGACTTGGATCTGACAGACCCGGTTGACGTTGTTGAGCTCTCCGCGGGGTCTGGCGAGTACTCTCGGGAGCTGTGCACCGCACTGCTGGACGCTCCGAGCCCAGTCCGCTTCCGCGTCGTCCTCACCGACCCTGACAAGCGGACCGCACAGTTGCTGGCGCGAGACCCCGTTCTGCGACCTTATATCCGCAAGGGACAGGTAGACGTCGCCTGCTACGACCCCGCTGTTGACCCACTCGTAGTCACACTATCGAAGGGTGATAATGTCTTTGCGGGGGCAACGAACAACCCACTTGTCGTGTGCACGCATGGGGATCTGGGGCGTCGACCCGCGGACCTCATTCGCTTTGACATGGGCAATCTTCGTGAAGCACTGGTCATGCTGACGGGCCCTACATCTATTCCTGACCCGCCGCGACCCCACCACTTGCACCGCTTGGAATTGGAGTGGCGTTGGCGCGACACAGACACGGTTTACTACCAGGATGACCGTGTTCGCGCGTCTGTCGAGGAGATTGCCGATGAGCTGGACCTGGGTGCTCTGCCGATTCCAGTGGGGGCAGTTCACGCACTGGACCGTCTGCGAGGCCTCGCCAACGACAGGCTGTTTCTGATTGCCGAAGAAGGCGGAAGCGACGACCTGCAAGCCCTGCTTGTCTCTGACACGCCGTCGAATGGCATTACCCTCCCAACCAACCTGTATGTGCTGTCCGATGTGGCTCGTGCGTCCGGCGGTACCGTGGCTGTCCAAGCCACTGAACAGGGCAGCATCTTCCTGTGTGAGTTCTCAGACCCGCCGATGGATGTCAAGGCGCTTGCCGATCTGTGGCGTCCGTCAACAGACGGCGCGCGGGATGTGGCGGCGCTCGCAGCACAGCTCGAGTCCAACCCAGATCCGTTCGCCTTGCTGCAGCTCGACCTGTCCCAACCATTGGTCGGGCCAGACGATGACGTCAGACGGTTGCAGAGGGCCGTGGAGACTGTCTTGGACCGTCTTCAGGCCCTACAACAGGCCACAGACTTACCGGCACAGGTCCGGGCTTGGTTGACGTCAGATGAGGAATAGACATCTAGGCGAATGACGGGATATGCGTGCAATATGACCCGCTATCGCTCTCTGTTCGCCGTTGTACTTACCCTGTCGCTGTCGGCCTGTTGGCCGTACCTAGGTGACCCCTACGAATCCTACGTAGACGGTTCTTCTGGGTCCGACATGTCTGACGTAGACCGTGACGAGCTGTACCTTGTAGGCGAGGTCAGCTGGACTGAGCAGCGCGGCGAATATTGGGGCGAGGGCTCGACCGACGGCGACCTAGTAGGGGGACGCGCCATCGTCTACGTCATCGATGACGGGCCGCGCTCTGCCCTGGCGCGATGGTCCGGTGGAGATGGCAACTGCCAGTCGGCAAGCATTTTGTCCGGTAACTACGAGGACGCCCTCGACGTCGGTGACCCTGCCAGCATCCTGCTGTCGGGTCGCGAGGACGTCCGGTTGCCATGGTTGGAGGACAGCGGTTTCTGGGGAGCGACGATTGATCAAGGGACATCACTTGGGCACGCTGGTGGCTACGACATGAGCACGGTTGAGACGGACTTTGGACCGATCGGAGGCGTTGAGCTGATCACCACTCCCCGCCGACTCACCATCACCAGTCCAGACATGACTGGCACCTCGCCCCCCTCTGTGGGTGGCTCGGGCCTTCGTCTTACGTGGACGAATCAGGCAAACGTCGTCCTCATTGCCTTCACAACGGTCAATGGTAGCGGCGATGCCGAGGAGACTGTCTACTGTGGTGTCTCTGGTAGCAATGATTCCTTTACCCTGACCCTCGATGACCTGCCGTCGTTGGCTACAGCCTCCTACACGGTCGTGGAGGTTGGCAACGTCTCCAACGGTAGCGGTGTGGTGGGCGACGGAATCGTCAACGATGTGGCCGCCATTTATTGGCAGGTTGGCGCAGTGGTGCAGTAGCGAGTCGTGAACACTGGTAGGCTAGTGGCTGGAGCCGCCTTGCACCCCGTTGACACCCTCGCCCTTCAGTTCGATGCCGGGTCGCTACAAGCGCTCAATATCGCCCTCGCCATCATCATGTTCGGCGTGGCCCTTGAGCTACGGCCAGGGGACTTTGTGCGGTTGGCCAAGGACCCAAAGGCCCCGCTCATTGGTATGGCGTGTCAGTTCCTCATTCTGCCCGCCCTGGCCTGCCCGCTCGCTCTGTGGTTAGCACCCACACCGAGCATGGCTCTTGGCATGATGTTGGTCGCTGCGTGTCCCGGTGGCAACGTCAGTAATTGGCTGACGCAGTTCGCGCGGGGCCGGGTAGAAGTCAGCGTAGGAATGACCGCGATATCTACGCTAGCGGCTGTGGTCACCACACCGTTCAACCTCGCCTTTTGGGGCAGTCGAAACGCTGAGACTGCAGCACTTCTGCAAGACTTTTCGCTGAGCCCCAGCGACATGGCTGGAACAGTCGCTCTGTTGTTGGTGGTGCCTGTGGCACTGGGGATGTCGGTTCGCCAGTGGTTGCCAAAGGTCGCTAAGCGACTCAAGCCCATCATGACAGTGCTGTCGCTGGTGTTCTTCGTCGCCCTTATCGGGCTCGCGTTTTCCGCCAATCTAGACGCCTTCGTGGCCGTAATTGGCGATGTCTTCTTGCCCGTGGCTGTCCTCAACGCTCTTGGGCTGACCCTCGGCTACGGCGCCGGACGTCTGCTCGGTTTGCCAGAGGCAGATCGGCGTGCACTGTCGATTGAAGTTGGGATCCAGAACTCGGGCCTTGGCCTAGTGCTCATCTTTGGATTCTTCGGCGGTCTGGGAGGTATGGCCGTTGTCGCAGGTTGGTGGGGTATTTGGCACCTCATCGCGGGTCTTAGCGTGGCGATGTTTTGGCGCCGAAACCCGCCTAATGCGCTACAGTCTGCCGCCTGAACGGCGTACACCAATCGCTTGAAATGGAGGGTGAATGGGACTGGACCTGAAGATTGTTGGAGGCACAGTTGTCGACGGCAGCGGCAATGCCAGTGTGCGTGCGGACATCGGTATTAAGGATGGTCGCATTGTGGCCATGGGGGAGGTGGCGGACACCGCGGACCAGGTCATCAACGCAGACGGAGCGCTGGTCACCCCGGGTTTTGTCGACATTCACACCCACTACGACGGTCAGGCAAGCTGGGATGAAGAGATGGCCCCTTCCTCCATGCACGGCGTCACTACCGCCATCATGGGCAGCTGTGGTGTGGGCTTTGCGCCGGTTCGGCCGGCCGACCGAGACCGTCTGATTCGCTTGATGGAAGGTGTCGAGGACATCCCTGGAAGTGCTCTTGCAGAGGGCATTCCGTGGACCTGGGAGACTTTCCCCGAGTACATGGATGCACTGGATGCTCTGCCACACACCATTGATCTCGGTACCCATGTCCCCCATGATGCTCTGCGCGTCTACGTCATGGGCGACCGAGCGATTGCCGGTGAAGATGCCACCGAAGCAGACGTTGACTTGATGAGAACGCTCACCCGTGAGGGTATCCAAGCCGGCGCCTTCGGCATTAGCACCGGCCGCTCCGACAACCACCGCACCGCAGACGGCGACTTTACCCCGGCCAGCGAAGCGTCCTTGCGCGAGCTTATTGGTCTTGCCCAGTCCCTTAAGGGCTTGGGACACGGCGTCATTCAGGCCGTTAGCGACTTTGACCTTCAACAGTCCTGGGACCGTTTCAACCCCGAGTTCGACATGCTGGAGGCCATGGCCGAGCATGCAGACGGGCACAAGATGTCCATCTCTCTCATGCAGCGCGACCAAGCTCCGGGTCAGTGGCGTCAGATTTTACGGCGCGTGGAAGCGGCAAATGCCAAGGGCTTGAACATGCATGTCCAGGTGGCACCCCGCCCGATTGGCGTCATTCTTGGCCTAGAAGCAACATTCCATCCATTCATGGGCTTCCCGACCTACAAGAAGCTGTCGCACTTGCCGCTGAACGAGCAGGTTGCCGAGATGAAGCGTCCTGAGATCAAGGCCGCCATGTTGTCCGAAACACATGAACCCGTTGGTGGAGACGGCAGCAAGCTTCCCGCCTTGGCCGACCAACTCTTGGCAGCCATCGACATGCTGTCCATGCGCATGTTCCGCTTGGGCACACCGCCGGACTACGAGCCTAAGGTGGAAGACAGCGCGTTCATGGAAGCACAAGCCCGTGGCATCACGCCCATAGCCATGCTCTACGACATGATGCTGGAGAACGATGGTGAACAGCTCATCTACTTCCCGCTGTACAACTACACGAACATGAACTTGGACGATGTCCGGGAGATGCTCACGCATCCCAGCTCGCTGTGTGGTTTGTCGGACGGTGGTGCCCATGTGGGTACGGTCTGTGACGCCACCTTCCCGACCACGCTGCTGTCCTACTGGGGCCGCGACCGTCCAACAGGGCGCATCGCTGTGGAAACGCTCGTGAAAAAGCAGACCTTCGACACGGCGAACTTCATGGGCTTGACCGACCGCGGCTTGCTCGAAGTGGGACGCCGGGCAGATATCAACGTGATTGATTTCGAGCATCTACAGCTCGGTCGTCCACGCTTGACCGCAGACCTTCCAGCGGGTGGAAAGCGTCTCTTGCAGCCGGCGACTGGCTACTTGGCCACAGTGGTGAACGGTGTGGTCACGCTCCGCAACGACGAATTGACCGGTACCCGTCCGGGCCGAGTAGTGCGGGGCGGGCGATAGAGCCATGCCGAACCTAAAACGTCTCAAAGCGGTGGGAACTGTGGTTGCGAGCCTGCGTGGCGGCATTCCCTACGCAACCATGCGTCCTACTGAGACGCTCGCGTATGCGGGCCCGGCCAATGGCTACAAGCGCGTTGCGGATGTCTACCAGCCAACCACGCCGAATGGGACGTCGGTTGTGTTGATTCATGGTGGCGGCTTTGTCATCGGCTCACGTGACATGAAGCCCATGCGTGTCTTGGCGACGGACCTTGTGAATGCCGGCGTTACCGTATGTTCGGTCGACTATCGCTTGCTACCTCGGGCGCGTGTGCCTGGCATGCGCGATGACGCCGTCTTGGCGCTGTTTTGGTGGCTGGACGAGGTCCGGCGCAGGGGACTCAACGCAGATGCGGTAGACCTTGTGGGCTTATCAGCTGGCGGAACCTTGGCCTGCCTGGCGAATGAAGCGGTACCTGCTGGAAGTATTCGTCAGCTCATCCTGGGCTTCCCGCTCTTGGATGTGACGGCGCTATCGGGCAGAGGGGTCGGCGTCCTGGCTCGCGTGCTGTTCCCCAAGGGAGACCGAGCCCGGTGGTCGCCGGTTGTCGTGTGCACAGCACAAACCCCCGTGACTATCCATCAAGGGACGGCTGACCAGTTGGTGAAGGCTGAGGTCGTGGACCGCGTCGTTGGTGCGCTGCGTGACCGGGGTGTGTCCGTTCAGCTGCACAGCTACGAAGGAGGCACGCATGGGTTGTTCAATGCCCCTACGGATGCCCACGCGGTAGTTGCTCGTCAGCGCGTCGTGGCCCAGGTCTCTAGCGGTCCGCAGTAGGCGTTCGATGACCGCCGCGGAGTGTGATGGGCGCCGCGCTTTATCGCTCGACGCCAAACTCCAACGCAGCCTTGAGGCCCGTCCAGTAGGTGGTCAGGTCGTTTTTAACCATCCATGTGTTGGTCACTCCCATGCCTTCAAGCCAGTTGTTGCTATCGGTGTAGCGAATCTGGACGGTGTGCAACCCAGGGGGGGACGATGAACAGCGCGCCGATGTTTGGGTAGTGGCCGTCTAAGTCATTCGAGCGAGCCACTCCGACGCCATCGACCAGCCCGGTGGGGCGGTCTCCGTGGCACATCATCCAGTCGACGGTCACTGAACGTGAACTTAGATTTTCGACGTACCAGGTCACGGTCCACACGCGGCTGATTCCGCCGCTGTGGTCGAGTCCAGAGTCGCCGGAGAAGCTGAAATCACCGCCGCTGGTCTGCAGTAGAAGTCGACTACGAATCAGGGTAAAACGTGCGTCATACCCGTGCCTAGGCCGCGGTATTCGAACAGCGCCGGGTACCCACTGCGGACCTTCTCGTCGATACCTTCGATGGCTCGTGCGAAGACATCGAAGCGGGCGGCTTCCAGGTTGTCTAGACGCGTTTCAGTACTACGGATGTCCGTGGTGAGCGCACCTCGGATGCTCACTGCCTGTTCCTTCGTGTCGTCGATGAGGTCGAGCAGGGTGTCGGTGTCGCATTTGGTGGTTGTCTGTAGCGTATCGACTTGCTGACTTAGAGCCGTGAGCGCTTCACTGCTGCCTCCGAGCTGACCTTCGGCAGTATCGAGGCGAGTAGTCGGCTTGGTGATGTCCGCACCGGTCGTCTTGGGCGGTTGCGAGGGCTTGTTTCAAGCGGTCTTTGGCGGCTGTGATGGCGTCCTGATTGGTGGGGATTTCGCGGCGGATCTCGCTGGCTGCGGCCGTGTTCGTTGCGACGGATTGGGGAGTGCCGCCCACCGTCTATGGAACAGCACCAACAGTCGTCGCCAAGTC
>JBLHSN010000184.1:0-11532 GCA_047626195.1 Myxococcota bacterium | reverse complement strand
TTCGTCGCGGTCTGTGAGCCCGTCGGCATCCGTATCTGGGAGGTTCGGGTTGGTTCCAAGGGCCACCTCTTCGGAGTCGGTGAGGCCGTCTGCGTCCGTATCTGCGAGGGTTGGATCGGTTCCGAGGACCGCTTCTTCGCCGTCGGTGAGCCCGTCTGCGTCTGAATCGGCATTGTTTGGGTTGGTGCCAGCGTCGACCTCATCGCCGTCGCTGACGCCATCACTGTCGCTGTCGGCGTTGACTGGGTCGGTGCCAAGTTCCAATTCCATGGGGTCGTTGAGTCCATCGTCATCGGTGTCCGGGTTGGTCGGGTCGGTGCCGAGCGCTGGCTCTTCAAAGTCGGTGAGTCCGTCGCCATCGGTATCCGGCAGGGTGGGGTCGGTGTTCTGGACGAGCTCCTCGGAGTCGGTGAGTCCGTCACCATCGGTGTCTGGTTGGGTCGGGTCAGTGCCGATGGTGACTTCGAAGAGATCGGTAAGGCCATCGTCATCGGTGTCGGTCACGTTCGGATTGGTGCCGAGAGCTGCCTCTTCGAAGTCGGTGAGGCCATCGTCATCGGTGTCGGCGTTGTTGGGATCGCTGCCGAGGACAGCCTCTTCGAAGTCGGTGAGGCCGTCTGCGTCGGAGTCGGCCCTGTTTGGGTTGGTGCCTGCGTCGATCTCGTCGCCGTCGTTGATGCCATCACTGTCTGTGTCGACGTTGCCGGGGTCCGTGCCGAGAACCGCCTCTTGGGCATCTGTGAGCCCGTCGCCATCTGTGTCTGCGGCGTTTGGGTCCGTGCCCGCGTCGACCTCATCGCCGTCGTTGACGCCATCACCATCTGTGTCTGGATGGGTCGGGTTGGTGCCGAGTGCTGCTTCTTGGCCGTCGGTGAGCCCGTCGTCATCTGTGTCTGCGTTGTTGGGGTCCGTGCCTGCGTCGACTTCGTCACCGTCGTCGACACCGTCGTCATCTGTGTCTGCGTCGTTGGGGTTGGTTCCAATTTCAGCTTCTACAATGTCGAGCAGGCCGTCCTCATCGGTGTCCTCGGAGCCAATAAAGGCGCCACGGCAGTGGTCGCCAGAACCGATTGTAGTGCCTGGAGCCAACGAAACGTATTGGGTAGCATAGATGGCTGCACAGGAATTTCCTGCGGTAGTTAGCGTTCCACCCGCCCCAAAGGTGACGAAAGTCCTGGTCAATATCATGCCTGGAAGACTGGAGAGCGCGCCGATTGCTGCGTAGCCGTCCAGATTCCAGATGACCTGGACGTTGTCGGTAGCGTTTACGACGACGACATGCGCGCTCGCACCAACACCTAGATAACCACTGATATTGAACACAAACTCAGCATCCTGGCCTTGGGCATCCAGCGTGATGGTTCCTCCGGCAGGTATGGTCATGAAATATGGGGTTTGATAGATTCCAGGCGTGATAATCGCGCCATCAGCTAAGATACCGACAGCGAGTTCCAGCTCGCCGCTTGGCGCCATGGCAGACAACGAATCTATGGCGTCTCCAACGCCTTGGGTCTCGTCAGCTATTACCGGTACCGGACCATTCAGAAACTGAGTACCGGTCGAGGCACCCGCTGCTACGGTGATAGCCGCACCGGCCTCCACAGTACCGACGATGGTCGCACCTGCGCCCACTGTTACGGCACCTCCGGCCTGCACATTGCCGGATACGACTGTATTCGCACCGAATGTGGCGGCTGCTACCGAGGACGAATGTCCAGCAATTGTGGCGCCATCGCCAGTGGTGATGAAAGAACGGGTCTGGGTGCCGCCGGTGGCCTCTACACTTGCGCCAATGGTCAGGTAGCCATTGGATAGGATATTGCCAAAGATTGGTTGTTCCGCGCCAGCACCGCCAGCAATGCCCGTGTAGTCGCCGCTGAAGATGGCCTGTTTAGACAGGACTGGGCCCAACAGAGAGTCGAAGTCGATGGGCTCCGAATGTGCGACAGAGGCCACAGCAAGCAGTGAGAGGGTCGTGAACAGTTGTTTCCGAAGCTTCATCTGGTGACCCGTCAGTAGAGACCTAAATTTTTTCAGCTGTACAAATATCTTTGAGGTTTTGCAATTAGTACTTCAAACCCTCACTTTTAAGTAGCAGACCCAGGTTGGAGATGCACTGTCTCACCACTCGCTCCCGAGCAGTGGTGTGGCTGGTTCGTGCTTTTCGAGTGCAAATGTCTTGAAATTTAACGTGGTTAAACGCCAAAAGTAGTGATTTCGATGGAGCAGGAACGTGATGGGCTGCCCCGAACCCAGCGCAGGTGTGTGGATGGGGTTTGGGCTCGCTTGCAGTCTCTTTGCCCGACATTTGATGAGCGAGGTTACGGCGTAAACCTCCTTAATACAGCGTTGCCCGAACAGGTTGACCTGCGGGATGCGTAGTTCAGGTGCGTGCATAGCGACCCGGTGCAACGTGATTATGTCGGGACATAGTGCGTTGCGCCGGGGAAGCTAGGTGCGTGCATGAGCGGCGCAGCCCGGGTCAACCTGGAGCGGCACCGCTGTATGGCGCCTTTGCTTCCATAAAGTGGCTCGGCGACGGCTCGATGACCCACAGACTAACTTCAGAGCACTATCCAGTACATAACTGGTCAAATACTGGTTCTTGCAGCGATCTCTTGCATCCAAGCGCATGTAGGTCTCAAAGCTAATCGTGGAGCTTCGTTGGATGCTTCCCGCGCCAAACAGGCGGGTTACGCTCCTGCCAGGTGGTCGTCGAATACGCATGTGCAGTCGCTTTCTGCAGACTACTCACCGTTGGTCGTGCCAGGATCAATGGCAGGCGAGTCGCAGGCAAGGTCACCGCAGTCGTTGCGGAAGGGGCCGGTGGTTGTGCCGGTTGTGTTGCCGATGCCATAAAAATGCAGTCTGGGGCCAGATTATTACGCCACGTGATTGCGCACGACGCTGGTTGAATCCAGACACTGCTGAAGGAGACGCCTCAGGCGGACGTACTCGCAGTTCTCGGTGATGTGGTGCCGGCTTGGAACGTGATCTACCCGCCGTGGAGACACCCGCTCTTGAAGTAGACCTGTGTTCCCAGGGCAACTCAAAGCGTTTGGCCGACAGGGACGTTGAGAGCGCCAACCACGCAGATGAGGTTTATAGAGGCGTCCCACGTAGATGGCACTTCACTTCCAAAAACGGTGAAAGAGTCCGTTGATACGATCGGTAAAAGCTACAAATACTCCGCGTCACCCCGTTTCCTGATGCCTCTATTGAATGTCAGTTGACGGTTGGCTATCACCCTTGGTTTTTCATTCTGGATGATTCCAATGAGAGCGTTTTTTGCGTTTGAAGGGGCGTGAGACAGCGAGTTTGCGATTGTGAGGGCTATGGCTAGTGTGTCACTGAGGATGAACCGAAGATGGTGCTTGAGCGGAGCGTGAACGGGTTGGGAGTGCGTGGGTCGAACCGGTTTGGTGGTTGGCGGAGCGTACCTAAAGCCCACAAGGTGCTGTAGGTGCAGCCCTGGATTTACTATGGTGAAACGCTTCAAGTTGGCACCTACCCGGCAGTCATTGTCGCTGGATTTTGCCTGTGTACAATGGTGCTACGGCGCGAGGCGTTGTTCTCAGGACTGGCACCACGTTTGGTGATGGACGCGGCGCTGGTTGGCATTGTGGCCGGCGGCATCTGTGCCCGTCTGTTTCACGCCATTGTTGAGCAACCGGCGCTGTATTGGTCAGACCCCGCATTGCTACTAAGCCCCTTTGCTGGATGGACATTCTATGGGGGTTTTGTTGGAGGACTTCTGGGAATCTGGGCGGTGGCAAGGTGGCACACGGTCTCCCCGCTGCGAGTTCTAGATGTGTTTGCAGTCGCGATTCCGTTTGGCCAGACCCTTGCTCGGCTGGGCTGTTTAGCTGGCGGATGTTGCTATGGTCGCCCGGCTATTTGGCCGCTGGGAATCGAGGTTCCATGGTCTGTAACGGTCGATGCCCACGGTGAATTGCCCGCTCATCTACTCGCTGTCCCCCTGCATCCGGCGGCGCTGTACTTGTCGCTGATGAACTTGGCCCTGTTCGTAGGGTTGTCTTGGGTACATCATCGGAAAGCGCCGGCTGGCAGTACGTTGGCCCTGCTTCTGGTCGGCTACGGTGTCGGTCGTGGTCTGCTTGAGGTGTTTCGTGGTGATACCGCGCGCGGCCTGTGGCTTGGCGACTGGATGAGTAGCTCTCAGCTCGTCAGTATCGGTGTTGTAGCGGTTGGACTCTGGGTGTGGTGGCGTCGTGGTGACTCGCCAGCATAGGCGTGGTGCATCCGAGGCCCGTATATGCACCCGATTCTCTTCAACATCGGCAGCTTTCCTATCCATACCTACGGCTTCTTAGGCGCTGTTGGCTTTTTGTTGGTGGTGGGGTTGTCGATCTGGCGCGCACGTCAGATTGGACAAACTAGCGATGGTATCGTTGATATTATCTTCTGGGCGGCAGTCTTTGGCGTGATTGGTGCGCGCGGATTGTGGGTTCTGCAGAATCCCGAGATGGCACCGACTCCATGGGACTGGCTCAACATCCGCCAAGGTGGATTGGTGTTCTATGGAGCCGTGATTCTCGGTATTCCGGCTGCCTTGGTGGTGATGTGGCGCCGGAAAATGCCGATGTTGGCGGTGTCCGATGTGTTCGCCGCAGCCTTGCCTTTGGGCCACGGCATCAGCCGCATTGGCTGCTTCTTTGCGGGATGTTGCTACGGTACACCGAGTGATGTCCCATGGGCGGTAGTGTTCAACAACTCCCTTGCAGATGCACCTCCGGGCGTGGCTCTGCACCCCACTCAGCTGTACGAAGCGGCCGTGCTTTTCGTCATCACGGGCATTCTTCAGACGATGCTGGGCAAGAAGCGATTCCACGGTCAGGTCTTGCTGAGCTACTTGGGGTTGTACGCGTTGAGTCGCTTCGTCATTGAGACCCTGCGTGGGGATATTGCTCGCGGCTACTTCTGGGAAGCCGTCCTAGGCCAGTCGTTGACGCTGTCTCAAGGGGTTGCGGTATTGTTGCTGGCGATTGTCGCGGTGGGTTGGACCGTGCTCTCCCGGCGCGCACCTGTGACCGAGGCCAGCTCCTAAGCGGAGCCCATCGGCCAGCATGATGGGCCGACAGGTGAAGCCAGTCGCCAGCGATATCGAGCTGGAGCGTGCCGTATACAGAGGTGCTGAACACGGGGATGTCGCGCTGATCCAGTCGTTGGAGAACCTCTGAATGTGGATGCCCGTACCGGTTGTCGCGGCCAGCACTGACGACCGCCAATAGTGGGTCAACGGCGTCCAAGAAGTCCGCTGTGGTGCTGGTTCGGCTTCCGTGATGACCAAGTTTGAGCACGTCGAGCCTGGGAACATGGTCAATGAGACGCGTCTCGGTGGTCGTCTCGGCGTCTCCTGTAAGCAGGACGGTGTTGAGTACGGGAATTACGATGGAGGCGTCGTTATGGTTGCGTGTCAGTGGGCGGTTGGGGTCGAGTCCCGGTCGGATGCGGACCCCTATTCCGCGGGCATGGGCCAGCTGGAGAAGGTTCTCAATACCGGTTGTATCTGCAACCCAGAGTTCCCGAATCGTCAGGTGATTCACAATGGCTCCTAAGCCAGCGATGTGGTCGGGATGGTTGTGGGTCGCAATGACAACGTCGAGCTCGGTGCGTCCAGTTCGTCTGAGGTAGTGCAGGACATCGGTTCGACGAGGACCCGTGTCCACAAGCCAGGTAGAGCCGTCCGGTTGGTCGACGACGAGACTGTCACCCTGGCCCACGTCTAGAACGGTCAATCGATTCTGCGGCAGTTGGCGCGGCCAGAAGACCGCGAGATGAATGGCGAGGACTAAGGTCTTGTACCGCCAAACCATTGGAACGGTGGCCAGGAAGAGCGCTCCAACGGGTCCGACTGCGGGATGGATGACCGGACCTTCGAGTACCTGCAGAAGGGCGAGTAGCGTCTGCACACCGAGCTGTCCGATAACCAGAGCCAGATCACTCAGCGGTTCGGGGCCCCATGTTGCGACGAGTGCACAGGGCACCAAGATGAAGGCGGTAAGCGGCAAAGCGAGCAAGTTGGCCAGAGGGGAGAGCAGCGGTAGGGACTGAAACCACCAGGCTGCGGGGCCGAGGGTGCCAATGGTCGCTCCGATGGTTGCCGAAAGCGAACCTGCGATACCTCTGACGATAGCGGGACTGGACGGAGGCAGATGCGACAGTAGTGCCGGCGAAACGCAGATCAGTCCCAGCACGGCTCCGTACGACAGTTGAAACGACGCGGTCCCTACACACGCTGGATCCAACGCGGCTTGGAGACCTCCCACAATGGCGAGAACATGCAGCAACGGCGGTGAACGCCCGGTTATGCGACCAGCTGCCAATAGCACCAGCAGTCCCGCAGCACGCACAGCACTGGTGGGAGCGCCGGCGGTCCACGCGTACAGCACAGCTATTCCGGCACCGACAACGTAAGCGGGTGCGACCGACACGCCCCGTGGGTGGATGAGCGAGATTGCTCTGAGGATGGCTAGAACTACGCCGCCGGTGAGTGCTCCCACCAGTCCAACGTGAAAGCCGGAGATCGCGAGGACATGGGCGGTCCCAGTTCGCCGCAGCAGACGGGTAGTGTCTCGTGAGATACCGCTGCGGTCGCCGGTCGCGAGGGCGGTCAATAATGGGGCTTCGGGCAGTGTGCGTGGCCGTTGTCTGCGAGGGTTCAGTACGGCGGACTGTTCGACCTCGATGAGTGTGTGAATCCGTGCGCGTCTGTTGTTTCGGACGGGATCTGGAGCCCCGGGAAGGGCCTGTCGTAGCGCTGGACCTGCGCGGCCCCACAGCACAACATCGCTCCCGGGCGGTGGCGGCCGGCTGTCGAACCGAACCCATACCCGACCCTGCTCAATACGCGGCGGACCGCCGGCCCTAGCGATGCTCTGCACCCGAACCGAGGCGACCTTCCCAACAGAGGCCCCTACGACGACACCTCGTACATGTGTCCATCCCATGATCACAGGTCCGGCCGGCTGAATAGCCACTGCGAGTAGACCGAGAAACAGTCCCACGGTGGGCGAATGCACGGCTCCAAGGCGCGGCAAACAGGCCACGAAGAGCGCCAGACTCCCCCACAACCACGGCAGTGCAAGCGCCCATCCACCAAGGGCGACGCCACCCACTACTCCTGCACCCATCCAAGCGAGTTGTTTCATGCGCGGGTGACAGCAAACGCTGTGCCTGGTTGCCGCGACCAGCGAAGCTATCTTTTGGATGAATGTACTGACAGTTGTCGGTCAATTCGCCAACGCACACGGTCTTGGACGGTACGCTAGGCGTGGAGGTGGCGGTGGTTGAGACTCGTGGAGTGCTGCGGCACGACTGCTTGATGTGTGGGGGAAGCTGCCAAGGCGTGAAGGTGCCGCTGCTGAATGAAGGCGAACACAAGCGCATTGCCGAACAGGCGGTGATGTTGGGCGTTGAAGAACCGGTCGTGGACGGAGTCTTGCGGCGGGTCAACGGTCGGTGCGTCTTCTTGGGAGATGACCAATTGTGTCGCATCCATGCCAAGTGGGGACTGCTGTCAAAACCAACCGTGTGTCGCCAATATCCACTTGTCGCGACCCGCGTTGGTGACGAGACCCGGGTTGGACTCGACCCCGGTTGTTTCACCAGCGTGAAGACGTGGAAGACAGGACCGCTTGTGCCGGCAGGAGCTCTGATTGCAAGCACGTCTGGCTTTCCCGACACAGTGACGCAGATGGAAGCGCAGGTGCTCGCCCTTCTCGACGGTCAGGACACCGTCGCCGGCGCCTTGGGTGCGCTGACCCGCTCCCCTTCCACTTCCCCTTGGCCTCATGCATTCCTTGAGCGTTGGTTTGTGGCTCTTCGGGGCATTGGTCTACACGAACTCCTGGCAGACCCCGACACATCGCCGTCGCTGACGAATAGTCTGGGTGGGCTAGCGCAAGCCCTGAACGAAGGCATTCCACCAACCCAGCTCATTGTTCTGTCCAGTGAAGCCGAAGCGTTTGCTCTGGACGCCGCACAGCGCATGGTGTGGCTGCGATTGTGTACCCAAGTGCCGGCTCCCGCCGTCACCGCGATGCTGTCCTTGGCCGGTGCCGTATCGTGTGCTTGGGCGCATCCACACGACGTCGCTGCCTTCGGGCAAGCCCTCGCTGGCTGGTTGCGCGCCATCCGTTCGCCGTCCGTTCTTGGGCGTCTGCTGCCTTCTCCGACGGCACTTAGGGTGTTGATTGAAGGTTGAATGAACCGAACATGGTGAGCCATGACAGTATTGGTGTGCGTGCTAAATGCGCTGGTGCCAGGAGATTGTCATGATTCGGTTCGTCAGTGCAGGGTTTTTCACAGTTTGCTTTTCCACAATTACTCATGCGTCGCCCATTCAAACGGTCCATCAGAGCCGATTGATCGACGTCTATGGTGAGCCCCTACAGGGCTCGCATGCGGTGCGAATTGCCATGTGGGATTCTGCGGCGGGAGGTCAAGAGCAGTGGGGTGAGACTTTCAATGTGACGGTACTAGACGGCTATTTCAGCGCAACACTAGGAGCGGATACCGCCACAAATCCGTTGGATAGCGGATTATTCGATGATTCACCCATGTATGTACAGGTGAATGTGGACGGTGTGCTGCTGGGTGAACGGACGGCGCTGACCACGGTGCCCTACGCGGTACATGCGACGTCTGTCGCCCAGGGCGTTCCCGTGGGAACGATCCTCCCATTTGCTGGAGATGCGTTGTCGTTGGATGACAGCTGGATGGTCTGTGATGGCGGTACGGTCAGCTCGCCGGGTGCGGGGCTAGTGGATTTCAATAGCTCTGCGGGCGGCATTCAAGTCCCGAACCTGACCGACAACCGCTTCTTGATGGGCGTATCTGCGTCGAGCGTCGCAGCCTCCGGCGGGCGCAATGACATCCCAGCGGGTGGGGCCCACACCCACACGTTTGGCCAGACAGCGAGCGACCTCGCACCCGATGCTAGCAACGTCAGCAACGGATCATTCACCAATCCCGCAGGTTCACACAACCACGGGGGTGAGAATCGCCCGCTCTTTACGGGTGTTCAGTACATCATCCGCGTTCGCTAGAGACGCTGAGCCTCGGCAGCTACTGGCCGTCACTGCCTTGGCGATACATGGCTTGCAGCACCCGGCTTTCGACTTTGGCGCGGTCGCCCATGGGGGTGATCTCGGCGATCTGAATGGAATCCTGTCCGATGGCCAACACCACGAGATGTTCGTCGGGCAGCATCATTCCAGGCTCCACAACGATCTCGCGGCCGTCGGTCAGTCCAAGGATGGCCCGCGGTGGCTGTGACTGGGATGTTGTGCTGACCAATCGCACGCCGAAGCCCATGACGACAGGCTGGAAAACTGGAGTGGCAACCGGAGAGCTGATGGGTGTGCTGGGGGCAACGACCGGCTCAAGCTCGAGCATCGCGAAGTCTTCGACCATCATCGGCTCGGCGTCCGGAACCACGCTGTCCGTGTCAGCATCTGGATCCATTCCGAGGGCATCGCTCATGTCGCCCAATGCGTCGGCATCGACGGGGCCGTCTTCAGGAGCATCTGCGTCGAAATCAAAGCCACTGGGTTCTGGCATCAGAACATTGTCCGCCGCTAATGGAGCCAGGGCAGGGGCAACAGTTGCCAGAGGTTCCGGTCGTGGCTGCATCAAGCCTTGCAGGTCCCCTGTTGGAGTGACGGGGTCGCAGGCAGCGAAGAGAAGGATGGATAGAACGAGTGGGCGCATTCGGCCTCCGTGCGTGAGCCTAGCGTATTGCGGGACGGGTGGCCCGCGGCCTCACCGATACCAAGCCGGGAAGCCGGCTAAGAGGAACCAGCTAACCAGAGGTACAAGACCGATGATTGCCGCGATTGCCAGGGTCAGACGCCACTTGGACCCTCGAATGGTCTGAAGAGTGGCGCGTGGAGCGGCCAGGAAGACGGCGGTCCACACAATCCACAGCGGGACCAGCGGCAGCCGGAAGCGCGACACACCGAACAAGCAGCCGACAACGGCAAAGACGTACAGGGCGAGGCCCACAGACACCATGGAGAGGGCACCCTTCCCACGCCCTATGAGTCCGAGCGTTCCTCCGAACGTCAGGAGGACACTAGTGAAGATTACCGATAGCGCAATGAGGTCTCGTACCCAGTGAGGCAGGCCTCTCCACAGGCCAATACGGATGTGGCGGGTGAGAAATGAGTTGGGATTGAGGAGCTGGGCCCAACGCAATGGGATGCGGCGCGCGAACTCGGCGGGATGGGCCAACACCCACTCCTTGGCGCGTTCTACCTCGCAGTCTTTGGCGTCCACAACCGACAGGGAGCTGTCGCAGCGCTCGCGGCCGCTGCTCAACACGCGCTGTAGGGTCTCGGTGCCTACCAGCCCGTTACCAAGGTCCCAGGTGGGTGCAGGGAAGTCATTATTACCGTTGTACGCCACTTCGCCAAGAGTGACGTCACTGATGATGAACCCGCCGTGGGTGGTGCTCGCGCTGTAGCTGTAGGGGGCAATCGCTAAGAGGGTCGCTGCGAGAGTAATGGCCGCGTGTTTGCCATAGCGGCGGAGGCCATCTGGCCAGTCGTTGGTTGGCCAAACCAGAGCAACCAAGAACATGGGGGCCAGGTAAACACCCATGCCTCTGGTCAGTGCGCACGCGGCCAGAGTGGCTCCCAATGCGGCACCCCGCCATGGTCGACCATCTCTCACCCACGGTATGAGTGCGATGGCAGCGGTGAGAAGGAAGAGGAAAACAGCCTCGGTCCACAGCCGTCCGCTGAAGTAGATGAGAGTGGGGTGCAGTGCAAAGACCCATGCGGCGATGCGAGCAACCCGCCGTCCCTCTACACGGTGTCCAATCGCGTACAGCAGGGCTAAGTTGCCGAGGGACAAGACGACCTGCACACGCTTGAAGCTCGCGATGTTGGCGACGGTGCTCCAGCCAGCGAGTAGGTACGGATAGAGCGGTGCCCACAGCCATCGCTGCGCAGGTTGCAGGCCTTGTCCATCTACAATGCCAGTGGCAAGCCCGACGTAGGCGCACTCATCGCGCATACAGCCGTTTTCGCCCCAGATGAGCATAGGGAGCATGCGCAGTAGAAAAGCGACGCCAATGGCGCCCCATAACCATGGGTCTTTGTACGCTGGTTCTGCTGTGCCCACATCTTCCTCGTGGGCGCGGGCCTATCCCACCTCGTCCCGCTGAAACAGCTCAGCCATCAAGCGGTCGAGACGCGCTTCCTCGGCAGCCATCGCTGTCAGTCTCGCGTTCGACCGACGCCGTGCGAGTACGAGACCCACCATGGCGAAGAGTCCGCCGGCAGCCCACCACATCTCCCAGTTGCTGAGCAGGGTGAACCAGGAGAGCGCACCTGTGTGAAAGCGCCGTCGCCAGTCGCGTTCTACGTCTTCCAAGAACTCGCCAGTCACGCTGCGTACGGCGGCCGGGAAGGGAGCGCCTTGTTTGCCTGCCAACACCAACTTGGAGATAGCATCGTCACCGTAGTTCTCGCGTAGGAAGACCAAAAAGTCGGCGCTCTCTGC
>JBLHSN010000183.1:0-11533 GCA_047626195.1 Myxococcota bacterium | reverse complement strand
GGGTATGCACGCGGTTGCTGGTGGATTGGGAGCAGGTGGAGCCACTAACGGTCCATGACTGCGACGTTCCGACACAGCCGCGGTTGGCCGAGCAGGATGCGGTCCTCCCCCCATTACTTCCGGAGCAGGTCCAGGTGTATGGACCCGAGCCACTCACGCTCGAGGCGCTGCCCGCGCTGCATTGGGCAGACGAAGCCGGCGCGCTGTACACGTTGGTGCCGTTCGCCGAGCCACAGGAAGCATTGACTGCGGTGACACAGGTTCCACCCGAGCCGCTCCACGAGCCTTGGCTGCAGCTGAAGGTCCCGCTACCGGTTGTTGGTAGTGCACTATCGGTGATCGCCTGACTGTCACCGTGGGTGTCCGTAGATGCAGTGGCGCTGCAGGAGGAGCCAGCGACGGCCCACGACAGACTTCCACCGTCGCAGCTGCGGTTGGACGCGCAGGAAACGTTTGCGCCGCCATCGCTTCCGGAGCAGGTCCAACTGTAAGGACCCGCGCCGCTCACAGCCGATGCGTCTCCAACGGTGCATTGCGACGTGGTGGGGGCGGATGAGGTGCTACCTCCGTTGGCCGAGCCACACACCGCATTGATGGCAGTGACACAGGTTCCACCCGAGCCGCTCCACGAGCCTTGGCTACAGCTGAAGGTCCGGTCGCCGGTTGTCGGCAAGGCGCTGTCGGTCAACGGCTGACTGTCGCCGTGCTGGTCAGCCAATGTACCAGCGCTGCAGGTAGAACCACCGATGGTCCAAGACTGCGAGCGACTGTCGCAGCTTCGGTTCGAACTACATGAATCCGTAGAGCCGCCATGAGCGCCCGTGCAGCTCCAAGAGTAGGGGCCCGAGCCCGAGATACTGGTGGCGCTGCCTGCCGAGCACAGTCCGGCGCTAGGTGTGCTGGCTGTGCTCTGGCCATCTGCGATGCCACAGAAACCGTTGACAGCGGTGTTGCAGGCGCCGCCTGAACCGCTCCAACTGCCTTGATCGCAGGTGAACGTGCGGCTTCCCGTTGTGGGAAGGCCGCTATCATTGACTGTCTGACTCTGGGTGTGCAGTCGGTCGTTGGTGGGCTGCGAACAGGACGAGCCACTGAGAGTCCACGATTGCGCGCTGCCATAGCAGTTTCGGTTGGCTGAGCACGATGCAGTACTTCCGCCGTTGCTTCCAGAACAGGTCCAGCTGTACGGCCCAGAACCAATCACGACCGAAGCCCTTCCGGCGCTGCATTGCGTAGAGGCCTCCGGCGCGCTGTACACGTTGGTGCCATCCGCCGAGCCACACACTGCATTCACTGCGGTGACGCAGCTTCCGCCCGAACCGCTCCACGAGCCTTGGCTACAGCTGTAGGTCTGACTTCCGGTTGTGGGGAGACCACTGTCGGTCAGAGGCTGGCTGTCGCCATGTGTATCCGCGGAGGCTGTCGCGCTGCACGAGGAGCCACCAAGTGTCCACGACAGACTGCCGCCGTCGCAGCTCCGGTTGGACGCGCATGAGACATTCGCGCCGCCATCGCTGCCCGAGCAAGTCCACGAGTACGGGCCCGAGCCACTGACGCTCGACGAAGCGCCCACGGCGCAACGCAATGCGGAGCTGGGTGCAGACGTGCTGCTTCCGCCATTTGCCGAGCCACACTCCGCGTTGACGGCGGTGACGCAGCTTCCGCCCGACCCCCCCCACGAGCCTTGGCTGCAGCTAAAGGTTCGGTCCCCAGTCGTGGGCAAGACGCTGTCGCTTAGGGCCAGGCTGGCACCGTGTTGCCCTGCCGATATGCCAGCGTCGCAGGCAGAAGCACCAATTGTCCACGACTGTGGGCCACTGTCGCAGCTTTGGTTCGAGCTGCAGGAATCGGTGGAGCCGCCATGAATTCCCGTGCAGCTCCACGAGTAAGGGCCAGAGCCGGAGACGCTAGTTGCGTTACCCTCTGCGCACAACCCGGCGTCGGGTGTGGTGGCCGTGCTCTGTCCGTCTGCGGTACCGCAGGAACCGTTGACGGCCGTGTTACAGGCGCCGCCGGACCCATTCCAGTTGCCTTGGTCGCAGGTGAACGTGCGGTTTCCTGTGGTGGGGACGTTGGCATCGCTCAGGTCTTGGCTCTCGCCGTGAGAATTGGCGGAGATATCAGCGCTACAGGTAGAGCTGCCAATCGTCCACGACTCTGTGCCGAGGTCGCAGCTGTGGTCCGAGGCGCAGGTTGCGTCCTCTCCGCCGTAGATGCCAATGCAGTCCCAGGTGAAGGGGCCGGTCCCGCTGACGGAGGTAGTTCTGCCGGCACTGCACCGGTCGGTGGCCGGTGGGTTGGCACTGCTTTGGCCGTCCGATGTTCCACAGACGGCGTCTACAGCCGTCACGCAGGCGCCATCTCCGCTTCCGTTCCACGCGCCTTGTGCACAAGTGTAGGTCCGGCTTCCGGATGTGGGGAGGCCGTTGTCTTGGGCAGAGGTGTTGCCGCCATGGACAGTCGCGACAATATCCGCCGTACAGAACGAGCCGGAGACATCCCAGCTCTCGGCGGCATCCACACAGCTGCGGTCGGCAGCGCAGGAAGCGTTGTCGCCGCCGTCAATACCCCTGCAGGTCCACATGTAGGGCCCCGAGCCACTAACGGTGCCCGAGCTGCCCGCATCACACAAAGCCGTGGTCGGAGCTGAGGCGGCGCTCGCACCATTGGAGCCGCCGCACACAGCATCCACAGCGGTGGCACAAGTACCGGAGTCGTTGCTAGTCCAGGTTCCTTGGTCGCAGCTGTAGGCGCGTTCGCCGGTTGTCGGCAGGGTTGTATCGTCTGCGGATACGCCAAAGCCATGGTCGGTCTGCGAAAGAGTAGCGCTACACGTGGACGCTGCAACAGACCACGACTCATTCCCGCCGTCACACCCATGGTTGGAGGAGCAGGATGCAACGGCGCCACTCGAATCGGTGCAGGTCCAGTTGAATGGGCCGGCGCCAACAACACTCGACGCGGCGCCAATGGTGCACAGTGCGTCACTCGGGGCCGCTGCTGAGCTGACACCCGCGGCAGCCCCACAAGCGGAGTCCACACGGGTCAGAGTGACTGCATTGGATGCCAGGTCGTTGTTGGTCTCGTCGCGCTCGACGACCACGTTTTCATTGTCGGCCCGACTCACCAAATAGACTAAGCCAGAGGGTGCGTCGGCCACGCAGTCGGTCGCGAGCTGCGCGCTCTCGCCTGGCGCGAGGGCAGGGACGGTCAGGGTACAGTCGGCGGGCTCGCTGTACGTTGTCGCCGCCGACCACTTGAGTCCCAAGTCGGAGGCATCTGCAGGGTCTAGACCCGCATTCGTCACGGTGATGGTCACGGATGCGGTGAAGCCGACGGGTACTGGCGTCTGCACCGCAAAGTTCGACGTGACCAGCTCAATGTTGACCGTGGGGTCGATGATAGGGGCGCAGTATTTATTGCTCATGTCTGCGTCGACGATTGACCCTCGGCCGTATTTCCCGCCTGCGGGGCAGTCACTTCTGCTGGGGACCGTTTCTGGAGTACATGCAGCGCCCCCCTGACGGACCGTACTGTTGGCGCCAAGCTGAACGCCTTGTGCGACTTGAGCATGGGCTCCGACGGTAGTGCCCCGGCCCAATCGGGTACCGGGCTCTAGAGTTGCGCAACGCCCGATCGTGGTGCTTTTTCGCAGTCGAACGGCGGGTGCGTCGTCTTCTGCGCCGCCAATAGTGGCATTGGCTCCAATCTGGGTGTCAGGCCCAATAATGACGTTGCTGCCCACCCTTGCATGGTCACCAATGATGGCCTGTCGTGCCACAACAGACCCCCGGCCGATCACGACGTCCCAGCCAATTACCGCGATGTTGCCGATGACTGCGTTGTCGTCAATGTGTGCACCTGGACCAATGGTGACGCCGTATCCAAGGCTTACATTGGCCCCGAAGGTCACCCCGAAGCCGATGGTAGAAGCCCGACCGCCGCTCAAGCCTCCGGCCCCCACGACGTCGCCCTCGCGTTCCGGTACGGGAGTGACAGACGGGTCCGCGCCGACGACCGCGCCACCGCCGATCATCCCAGAAGTGAAAACGGTTCCCAGACGCGGCGTTGGTGCGTCGACTAGAGCGGCCCTACGCCCCACGACCGCAACCTGACCTGCACCGCCCAATATCGTGTAGTCGCCGATATTTGCGTATTCTAAGACGGCTGCGCCCGAGCCGAGCTCCACACCATGGCCGATGAGGACAGAGGCATGAACGAAGACATCTCCGTCGGTGCATTCGGCACCCGTCGGCAGTCGTGTCTCAGAGTCTGCGTAGGTGACCAGAGTCTGCGCATTGTTTGCAGAAGGAGTGAATGGGCAGAGGTCTACGCTGTTCAGCAGGCCGTCCCCATCGCAGTCCGCCTCATCGATACCGCAGGTTCCTGCTTGTGCTGAGCCTGCGACTGCTAGGAAGAATATGGCGCCAAGCCCTCGAAATCTCAACATGCTAATTCTCCCCAGGTCGTGACCGAGCTGTCGCGAGGCTACAGCGCCCCCCTGGTGAATGCACGAGAATTACTATGAAGAAATGAATTCGCGGGGACCATTTCCATGGGCCGGAATTTTGCTGTTGGCCAGCGACATCGCAGATGAGGAAGGAATCTAAACGGCGGGCAAAACACGAGAATTACTCTATTGAGGCATCAATATGAGGCCCCCTCGACCCGTGAGACCGCTCACAAATAGTCATTGCGCCGAACCCGGCAATCCCCTGTATGTATGTGTTTGCCAGGGAAATCGCCGACTGCTGCTGCCAGCACCTCGGAGGGCCGTTTGACGCGCCTGGAGAGGGTAAATTACTGCGCCTTAAGATCTAGACCAAACGGTCAGTGAATGGGCACCGACCGTTCTAGGCAGCGGTTCCGCCCACTACAAGCGATGGCCGCGCGACTGCAAGCCTTCCGCAGCACAAGAGAATCGCGGTTCAGTCGTAGGTGGAGACAATCAGCAGGTCCCAGCCACGAACAACGCCCTGTGCACCGGGTACGGTGTCGGTCAGTCGCACGTTGTACAGGCCATGCACCGCGTCATCGCTCGGGAAGGCGTAGACCACCATCTCGAGCTGGGGGTTGTCGTCGCCGCCAGTCCAAAGAGAGGTTCCATAGCCATTGAAGTTATCGATGGTTAACACCAAGTCTGAAGGCCGCTCGTGGTCAATGTCGATGGTCAGCACTACGTCCACTGGGACCGTTGCTAGGCCTTGGACATCCACCGATGTGATGAGCTCTGTGCCATCATCGGGAATGTTCGCCGGGCCAGCCCACGAAAACACGCCCCAGGTATCGACGCACTGGATGCCTTCTCCGTAAGCGATAGCGCCCATACAGCGAAGGTCGTCTGCACAGTCGGCGCTCGTCTGGCAGTCGTCGCCGGATTGACCCAGCGACAGCAGATCTGCGTAGTCTTGCAGCGCACGAAGCGCTGAGCGTCCGACGTATGGAACCGCTGCGAGCTGACCAATGTCGCTGATGGGGCGTACATCGACGATGTTGGCGGCCGCACGGCGGTCAAGGCCAACGTCGTCATCCAGTACGACTTGACTGGCTCCGTTGACCAATTCTAGGACTGCTGCGGCTTGGACCGCAGTGAATGAGACCGTCTCCCAGCTGCCAACGATATCGCTCGGTCCGGGAACCCAGCCCTCGGCCACCGCGTAGGCCAGAAGGTCTTCCAGGGCAGAGTCTCCGACGTAGTACTGGTTGTCGACCTCGGCGATGGAATCGAATGTGTTGTCGTCACGGGTACCAAAGACAGCGTCCGGACCGTTTCGGTGTTCAGTGAGCGAGCGTGCCGCACGGACGTCGAGGCCGACGGTATCATCCAGTAAGGCCTGGGTCGTAGACCGGTCGTTGAGCAGTCCGATAACGCCGAAAGCCTCAACGGTGCCCTCTGCAATGCGCATCTGGGAGCCGTCATCGACGATTTCAGGGACTTGCGGCGCGTCGTTCGAGCAGGCGGCAAGGACCATCAACAGAATGGGGCGCATAGTGGGCTCTCCGGGAGTGGGCGTTCGGTTAACACTTGGCGGTTCGGACGCTACCGATACAATGAATCCGAGAAGCCAGTCATCGGTTGGCCCAGTGCTAAATCCGTCGTTGAGTGACAGGCAGCGCAGAAGGTGAGCTACCAAGTTGTTGCGATGTGAAATCTCGCCAATTCTCTTCTGGCGTTCAAGACAAGACCCTCACACACGCAATGCCCGAGCTCCAGATTCTCTGATCAAAGATGTTGAAGACACGATGACTGTCGAAGAGTGGGTGAAGACCCATCAACGACATCGGCCACCCCTATAGAACAGGTCGCTGGCGATGACGGCATCTTGGGGACTACGGCCCACGCAGACCGACGGACCGCGACGAGCGCTCCTGTCGTTGAGTCGCTGATGAGCGAGATTGATGTGTACATCGTGGCCGCGCTGGACACCCACGGCGCTCTGTACAAGGCAGTCACGTACATCCGAAACCAAGCCCAGTCGCTGAAGCTTTTCCTCACCGAACCGGCCATCCCCATTCACAACAATCTTAGTGAACGGGCTCTGCGCATCGTCGCCCTTCTGCCGAAAAACTCCCTATTCGCTGGCCACGATGAGGCCGCCCAGCGCTACGCGCAACTCCTGTCTTTGCTCACCACATGCCGGCTGCATGATGTCGACTCACAGCGCTGGCTCGCGGACGTACTCATCGAAGTTCAACGACCGGTGGCCGGACGTGTCGCAGAAGACCTGCTGCCCTGGAACTGGAAACGAGAACGAGGAAAGCTCGCGAAACCGCTAGTCGACTTGCGCGAGTGAGTGTCAAGTGAGGGGGGCTGAACGGTTAAGGCGCTACCGCTCAGCCTGTCGGGAATCGGAAGAGACGTTGTCTTTCAATCGTTGAGTGGTTGTGATGCGCTGGCTATCGATGCTTGGTCGCCTCCGTTCTCGGAAGCGACCACCGGAGTGCAAGCACCCGCTTATTGGATATTCCACGTTGCAAGTCCTAGATCTGAGACTGCTCCAGGACAAGGCGATTGACCGCGTGCAGGTACATTCCGGCCCGCAGATTGGTAAATTCACACCACGAATGTGGCCACTCGCACCGGACCAACGGCATCAAAGCCGTGGGCCCATCCTCGGCCTATCTGCGCCACCTACGCCGCAACGGGTAGCAGGTCAGCCCGCCATTGGGACCACAACGCAACACCGGTGATGCCTGCGAAGAGCCCACGATTGGCTGCACAAGCCTGCTTGGAGGTCCGACGGGAGGGCTCGGTGTGCTCGTAGGACTACTTGCGTTGCGGCGTCGCAGAGTCCGAAAGGTGATCGGTCTGCTGGATGCGATTGATGATTTGCCCTAGCCGAGGACACAGAGCCGGTCATGCACACTCAAGCGTGTGCTCTGAGACTTTCAACTCTTATCCATCAAACGAGTTGACTAATGTCGATGTAGCTTCTAAGCGACACCAAACCCCCATCCACCGGTACGACATTACCCAGTTCGCAAGACGCATTCCGCTACCCGCTGCGGGGCTGGCTGTTCGCACCGTCGTTGTCCACCCCATTCCTTGTGCAACCTGCTTACGGCGTGACCGTTCAGCAAGTCGACAACCGATACGCCTACCGCTTTGATGTGGAGAAGAAACCGGACACATCTTTGGCTCCCCGTGCTCAGTTTTCCATCGCGCGAGGCGAGCAGGTGACCGTGGGCTATTGGCTGGTCAATGACCACGGTTTTGACGTCAAGGTCTACCTGGATCTACCCGAAGTCCCCAGCACTACGGCCGGCGTCACAGATGTGCTGGACGAGTCGGTGTTTCACGCACGCGTGCTGACCTGGCGTGATGTCATTGAGCTGAACGACCTAGAGCCGACCGACCCGCGCTGGGTGGACATGAACGGCAACGGCACGCTCGACCGAGCGGACTGGGAACGGCTGTATCCGAACGTAATCTCTACCGTGGACACAACAGTCGTCCGGTCATTTGAGAGTCCGGGAGAGTCCGTGACTGGAGACATTGTCTTGCAACGCGACCCCGACCCTCTCCCGTTGTACCGAGCAGAAGGCATCGTCAACACACCCATCGAAATTCCACAGGGTGAATCCAGGCTTCTGTGGATGGTCATCACCGTACCCGATGACCAACAGACCGGAAGATACGAATCCAAGACCGGTGGGAACAGTAGTCTTCAGTTCTTCACCTACAAAACGGCAAGCGGCGCGCTCGCTGATAACCAGCGGCTAGAGTTCGACATTTGGGTTCCCTGTTGGGATGCGCTCGATGACGCCGAGAACGACCTTAACCTGTGGAACTATAGCTATCAGCCCGGCACGCTGCGTACCGAGGTCGGCGGCATCCTAAACAACGCGTTCACGGAGGGCCGCGCTCGCATTCGACAGGAAATGGACCACAACACGCTGTACGTGCCCATTGGATTTCCCAGTCGAACCGACCCTGACAATCCCAACCTGGTTCAAGTCTTTGATTGGATTGTCGCCGGAATGGTGGCCGACCTCAACCGCCACGAGACCTACGGCGAGCGACCCCGGACCATTGTGCTCAGCATCTCGCGGCATGAGGTGCTCTTCGATGCCGACTGGGGACCAGACCCCACCACTCCAACCGTTCGATGGACGCGGCGTCTAGAGAAGCTGTTCATCGACTTTGAGGACCGAGCCATCGCGCGAGGGTTGGTGATCAACGACTACGAGTGGGTCGTGAGTCTAGTCGATGAGCCTACCCCATTTCCGGTGTTCGACAGGGCCGTGTGGCCAGCCGCCCCGTTGACCGCCGCCGCATGCACAGATGCGGGAATTGATGCGGCTGTACCAAACAGCACCATCAACATCGATATTGAGCGGGTTGGGTTTGGATTGACCTGCACCAGCGAACCCCGCTGTTGGGCGCAGCACCTTGTGCCTATGCGAGACGCTACCGGCACGGTGGGGGTGCGAGTCTCCCGCACTACACTGTTCCGCCACGCCGCAAATGTTGTTCGCAACCTGCCGGCCACCATGAAACTACAGCCCAAGATCTTGGTGAATCACCATCCGCCCGACAGCAACTACTGCGACTTTCTCGTCTCTGACTACGAAGACTCCACGTCCACGCGAGACGGCGTAGACATCTGGATGCAAGCAAGCTGGATGTCCGACGACATGCCTCTCGCACATCCTTTCAACAATGGTACACAACCCGACTTCGCAGATGAGTTCTGGTGGTACCAATTTGGCTCACAGCTTGGCGCCATGCGCTACCTACAAGCAGGTCTGCGTACACCCTACACCGGCTTTAGCGGCCAAGCCGCATGGAGCTTCTGGGCTGCGCATGCCTGGGCTTCCAACGGCGAGAAGTACCTCGCAGACGCGGACCCAAACACGCCGGCGTTCGACCATCCCCCTTATGCGGTCCACAGCTGGGTCCGCACACAACCGGCGCTATGGAGCCAAGAGACTAGTATGTACCTCTCGGACCACGCCACGCTAGGCAACTACCTGCCCGTTCCTGACCCCACCGCACACGATACACCCAACGGCGAACTCCTGATTCCCGGTCGTGTGCTGTTCGCCTCCCGTCAGGCGCTAGAACTGGACCGGACCCTCCGGCTGGTGCATCGAGGCGAGCCCAGCGGCAATGGCTACACTCCCCTACCGAACGGAGCTGCATCGACTCTGGAGACCCTTTCAATTCAAGCTTCCAGATCATGTCACCAGGACGACGACTGCACCAATGGTGAAGCCACTCCCGATGATGTGATGGACCTCACACATCAATGGCTTGACCGCGCCTATGAACAGGACGCCTCCTGTCCGACAGCGCCCGCCTACGAGTACCTGGGAACAGACCCCGAGTTGAAAGACGCGTGGGAGGTGAACCCATGGCAGTAGCTTCCTCCATTTTGCCAATTCGAGCTCTCCTTGTGACAGGCATTCTCGGTATGGTCTCCAATGTCGCAATTGGCGGCCCATGCCTAGATGTCGCCTTAGACGGAGCTGACGCAGCAACCTTTCCCGATGTCACGAGTAGACTGCTGGCCACCGAAAAGGTGGCGTCCGTTCGACCGCTTGGCATACCTTTCTCAATCAACGGCGACTATGACACCGACGTCATCCTGGTGGTGTACGACAGCTCCATCACCGCCCAAGGAAACTCAAGTCAGTGGCAGCAGGCCAACGGCTACGGCAACCTCTACGCAGACTATGTTGACGCTGGCGGTGGCATCGTGGCCATGCAACCCGGCTTGGCTGAAGACGTCGGACCGACCGGCCGCTACAAAGCCGATTATCTGCCTTTTCACAACGCAAGCTTTTGTGGCTACGGTACGACCACTACAGGCGGCGCTATTCCGCCCGAGAACTCGTTGTTCGACCAGGTATTCTCGTTGTCCAACCACGAAAACAACGGAGCAGCCTGCGCCGACTGGACCGTCCACCCAGACGCCACCGTTCACGCTTGGTGGCCATCCGAACAACCCCTCATCGCTACTCTCGGCCGCGTCGTCTCCATCAACTCCTTGGCTCGCAGTTTCGACGCCCCTAATCAAGTATTCGCCGAGGGCTACCCCCCAGATTCCGACATGGCCATGCTCATCGCCAACGCCCTGGTCTACGCCGCCGGCCACGACCCACGCACGGCATGCAATGGCGACGAAGACGACGACGGGCTGCTCGACACCGACGAAGACCTGCTCGGCACCGACTGGGAGAACCCAGATACCGACAGCGATGGCGAAGTCGACGGCGCTGACCTGTGTCCCCTCATCGCAGACGCCGGACCCGAAGACACAGACAGCGACGGAATCGGCGACGCCTGCGACGAAGACCTCGACGGCGACGGCGTGGCCAACACCATAGACCTGTGCCCGGTCGACTTCGACCCCGCCCAGTCCGACCTAGACAGCGACGGAATCGGCGACGTCTGCGACGAAGACCTCGATGGTGACGGCATCAGCGACGTCGTCGACAACTGCCACCTCGTCCCAAACCCCGAGCAGACGGACAGCGATAACGACGGTCTAGGCGATGCCTGTGACCCCATAGACACAGACAACGACGGCATCCCCGATACAGACGACAACTGCCCGGACGACGCCAATTCTAACCAAGAAGACAGCGACAATAATGGCACCGGCGATGCCTGCGAAGAGCCCACGATTGGCTGCACAAGCCTGCCTGGAGGTCCGACGGGAGGGCTCGGTGTGCTCGTAGGCCTACTTGCGTTGCGGCGTCGCAGGCGCGCCAACCGTCCCAGCCGGTACATAAGAAGCGTCCGGGCTCTATAAGAGTTCGACATGCGCACACCATCTATCGTAATTTTGGCCGCCCTCTTGGCCGAAGTTGGCTGCGACAAGGGGACATCGCTCGACACGGACGTAGACAGCGAGCCGGATACCGACACGGATGCAGACACAGACACAGACACAGACGCAGACGCAGACGCGGATACGGATTCCGACACCACGACCTGAGATTTGAGCTGCGGCGACCCTCTGAGCGCAGCCGTGGGTGGCTGTCTGCAGCCCGAGTGGCTGTTGAACTACGAAGGCAACTGCAA
>JBLHSN010000182.1:0-11548 GCA_047626195.1 Myxococcota bacterium | reverse complement strand
GAGACCTTCGCGGTCGTCGCTGATCAGAACAGATGGCCGCGATAATAGGGAAGGGCGAAGTCACGAAGTTGGGAGTCGGTGGACACGTCGAACCGGTAGGCGTTGAACGCGGCTCCAATGAGTTGGCGGTGGCCATGTACAGGACATCGCCAGCAAAACCGATGTTCGTCAGGTCGGTGTTGGCGGCGAGTGTCTGCGAGTAGCCGGTTGGGGACAAGCTCCCAGTCGCAACATCGAGCTCGTAGACGGTGCCGTTGGACTGGGAGAGGGACACCCGGCCGTCATGCGTGACGTCGATGTCTGTCCAGTCCAGGCCACTCGCGGAGATGTCGTAGCTGACGTCGGTGCCGACATCGTCGGTTGCCGTCAGGATGGACAGGTTGCCGTGAAGACTCCAGATGCGGTCGTCATTGCCTACCGCCATTGCCCGGAAGTCACCGTTCACTTGGCTGGGCGGGGGGCGCCTGGGGGCTCGAGAAGGGTGCTCGGGTCGAAGAGGATAGCCGTGGCGTTAGCAGGGTTGAGATTGCTGACTTCGGGTACGCCAGCTGCAGCCGTTGTAGCGAAGAATCCAAGGCCAAGAATAACCAGCGAGCGCATAGAGATCCCTCAGATGACGGCCTCGCAGTGCTAGTCAATCGTTTGAATAACACCAGATAAAATAGGCCCTGCAATGGTGGGTTGACTATTCTTCGATTCTAAAGGCAGGTCAGCGACGGCGCTCGAGCAGATACCGAGACAAGGCGCGTAGCCGCACTACGGCGTGACTGTCCCGTAGCTGCGGGCGTACGGTTGCCCAGGCTGCGTTGCTCATGGCATGAGCTTTGGTCTTTGTGTCTTCAATGGCACCGGTGCCACCAATCATCGCAAGTAGGTCCTCGACCACAGCCTGTGACGGGTTTTCGATGCCCGCTTTGAGCCGACGGCGGTCTTCAAGACCCAAGCGACTCAGCGCGAGGGCGGATGGCCAGGTCCACTTGGACTCGAGTAGGTCGCCACCACGCACCTTGCGGTTGTCTTCAAAGCCCTGCATGTCCAAGGCATCGTCCACCATCTGAAACGCGATGCCGAGCTCCAAGAAATAGCGCTCTAGGCCGCGAATCCAGTCTTCAGGGGCTTCGGCGAGCACGCCACCAATGCGAGCCGCAGACTGCGACGGCACGGCTGTCTTGAGCTTGTACACCAGGTCCAAGTGCGCCAAGAGAGCTTCTGACTTCCCGGTTTCAACCGCGTTATCGACTAGCTTACCCGGACCTGCGAGGTCGAGGGCTTGCCCGAGGTGACCGGCACGCACGGCTTCAAAGTAGCAGGCGTAGATCTTGAGCTTGGCGGCGTCTGGTGCCTCTGACTCTTGCGCGACAGTCTCCCCCAAGAAGTAGGCGAGGTTGCCAGCATTGATGCCGAGAGGAACCCCGTAGTCAAGATGGACAGCGGGGCTTCCGCGGCGCACATTGGAGCCATCTTGAATGTCGTCGATGATGAGTGAGCCGGCGTGCAGAAGCTCGGGCAGGGCGAGCCAGTTGTGAATGCCCTTGGGTTCACGGCGGTCGTCTTTCCACAGCTCGCGGCACAACAGCACCGAGTAGCTACGCCACGCTTTTCCACCACGGTCGATGATGTCGCGGACGGGGTCGAGGGCGAGTGCACCCACCTGGTCTAGATCGATACCGTCCAAGAGGCCACGGTCGTCTTCGCCGCTGACCATGCGAACCAGCTCGCGGTGGGTCGGGCGGCGGGGGACGAGGTCAGCCACAACCTTCCGTGTGGTCTTACCCACACGGACGAGGTGGTCGCCGATGGTCCGATTGTGCTCAAAGCCGCTGCGTTCCAGGTAGCCAGTACCAGCAATGGCCGTACCGTTTTGTGTGCCTTCTAGGTGGATGCGGCCTTCGTAGAAGGACGGCTCGCTGATCATGGTGATCAGCTCCTGATGGTCAATTGCTGTACGCGCGTACAGCGAGATGCCGGCTTCTGGAACGGTCAAGTGCCACTGACGCGGGTAATCGATGAGCGTTGTGGGACTGGTCCAGGGGTCACTGGAAGCGAAGGAGAAGTCGTCGTAGACGTGCTGCTTGCCTTCGGTATCGATGAGTACACACCAACCGCCAGCACTGGTCAGGTCGTCGGTGTAGATGAGCTCGTACGCGGTCAGCTCGCGGCCATCGTCCAGTTGAATGCCCATCCAGTTCCATGCGACGGTGCGTCCACCTTCGCCTGCAGTGCCGAATTCGTGGTCATACCAAGCGTTTCCACTGGCAATCTCGACGTCTTTGCCGTCCATGCGGACGGTACCTTCAATGTCGCAGCGCGGGAAGAAGTAGTAGAACATGTCCCCACCGCTTACGCCGCGGACAACGCCGTTGTCGCCGTGAAGGATAGGCCCCTTGCGTGGGGTGATGATGACGTCGCAGCCCAGCGTTCCGTCGTCTCCGCTAAGAACCATGCGGTAGCGGCCGTCGTCCAGCTTGGTGAAGATGTTGTCGTCGTAGTGAAGGTCCAGACGGTCGGTCGGGACATGCGCTTCGGCACGTGCTTTGCGGTCGGGGTGAGGGAGCACACCGGTCTCCAACAACTCGATGAGGCTGTCGCGAATGTGCGGGTCGCGCTCTTCTCCGCTGGCGTTTAGTCGCTCAATCGCAATCTCGGGCGCCTGAACATCTGCCAGGATCTGCGGCAGGTAGCGGCGGCCTTCGACGTCAGAGATACCCCAAAGCACGGTGTGTCCGTGGCGGTCGACGCCGCGTGCTTCCGACTGGTCCCGTTGGCGGAAGAAGCTAGAGAACAGGCTGACATCGCGGCCATCTACCAGCTTGACATGCGCGTGGATGTACCACCACTCCATGTCCGAAGAGGCATGCGGAAGGTCGTGAATAGCGAGGTCGATCGGTCCCGCTTTGGGCCAATCTGCGGGGTGCTTACGGTCGGTCATGAGGTCCCTGAACGTGTTTGGGCCCCTGCTTACCGCGAAAATCGGGCGATTGTGTTTGGGTTGTGTTGAGGTTTTCAACAACGTGGGGGGATGAGGCGCGTGAGCCCGGGTTTCACCGCCGTTACTCGGGTGCTACCCCGAAGTAGGCGGCAGCTCCGTCTGTCGCTGGCAGCTGGGTTGAATCGCCAACTGCAGGGACGTCGAAGGGTCGAAAGTCGATGACGTCCCACGCGTGAAACCGGTAGCGAGGGTCTTCCAGCGGAGCGTCGAACACCACATGAAGTGCCGCAGGGCGGCCATCTTGGCTGATGGCGTCAATGACGTAGGTCAGTCCTGGTACTCGGACAGTGTCGCCGACGGAGAACGGCTGGGTAGCGTGGTCTCGCGACAGGCGTTCACTGGGTTTGTCCATCCACGGACTGTCTGGGAGGATGCGTAGAGTGTAGGTGTCCACGCGTACGACCTGCACCGCGTCGAGGCCGCTGTATAGGCCCTGAATCGCGCGCGGGAGAGGACCGTTTCGCACCGCCTGCAACACCACGCCGTAGGCTGCCATGGCGTCGGATGGGGGGTTGATCAACACGACGATGCGTCCGGCGGCTTGACCGAGGTCCAGGCTGTTGGTGCTTCGGTCCACCATGTCCTGGGGAGCTTCCATGGACCGCGAGCGCAGCGGGGAGAGCAGCAGGTTGAGCCCGACATGGCGTACCAACACCAGGGTCACCACCACCGCGGCCAGACGCCAAGCCCGTCGGTCGTCCCGTAGATGCTGGACGAACTTGGCGAGCAAGACGGCACCGGGAACACTGGCAATGAGCAGCAGACGGTCGCTGGGGAAGCTTGCGGTGACCGGCAGCAGTGCGCCTAGAGCTCCCAAGAGCCACATGGCGGTCCGGCGGTCTGTGCGGGCCAAACGAAGGCCGATGACCAAGGTGACGAGGAACACCGTCCACGACAAAACGAGCCAGATGGGACGGGCATCGGCGGGTGCGAAGCTGAACAGCTCAGCCCAAACTCCGACGCTTAGGCTCATGGCCAAGACGGGAAAATTGGTGAGAACCTGGAGAATGGAGCCGAGCGGGTCCGCACCAATGTCGGCATAGACCCCCGAGTGGTGAACGCCGAAGCCGAGTCCCATCCACACGCCTAGCCATACCAGTCCGAGCCCAACCACAACGGCAAAGTCTGACCAGCGTCTAGGTCTGTGGTCACACCACAGGGTGTAGCCAAGCCACAGCGGGAGCAGTCCGAGGGCACCTTCGTTGCTGGCTAAGGCCAATACAAACAACAGGGGAGCGAGCCAGCGCGAACGTCCGTCGCGAACGGCGCGGTCGTGGGCCAAGAGCGCGCCGAATCCGAAGGCGCCGGCCATGACCAGGTTGCGGTTCGCAATCCAGCCGATGGTCGGCCCGTGTGCGTCGTCCAAAGCCAGGATGACCATGGCTAGGCCAGCAACCCAGGTGGGGCCTTCTACGCGTCGAATGAATGCGGAAGCTGCAGCGAGAAAGAGGCTGAACCAGGCTACATTGTGCAGGTGCATGAGCCACGGTTGGTCGGGCCATAGGGCGAAGTCGAGCCGGTGGGTCAGCAGGGATAGCGGGCGGAGAAAGGCGAAGGAAAAGTCGGTGGAAGCGGTCCACGGCAGCAAGCCGATGTCTCGTGCGGCTGCGACTTGGGCGGCATCACCGGGACCGGGAAGTCCGGAGCCCCCCAGGGGTGCCCATGGCAGCTCTGTGCCACCGACAAATGTGTATTTTAACAGGTAATCATCTGCTGAGAGACCGGTGTCCACAGACACCAGCATGCACAAGACACCCAGCGCTACACATACCCAAAGTGTGCGAGGATGGGCCAACCAGCGCCGCCGTTTCGAGAGGGCGTCGGACATCGCTTACGCGGTAGCGAGCGCTTGAACGACGCGGCGAACCAGCGACCATGAGCGCGGGCGACGGGAGGTGTCGGCGGTACGAATGGTGTCGGCCATTAGCTCTAGGTAGCGGTCGGCGAGAACGTCTCGGTTGTAGTCGGTCATGACGTGCGCGCGCCCAGACAGGCCCATGGCGGTAGCCGCTTTGGGGTCGGCGGCTAGGGTTCGAAGCGCGGCGGCGAGCTCGGCTGGGTCCTCTGGAGTGACGACGATACCGCCGCCGCTCGCTTTGGTCATGGCGGCGGCATGTCCGCGAACACCCAGAATTACGGGCTTTCCGCTCGCCCAGATCTCAAACATCTTCGACGGGATGACGGTCTGGAAGACGTCTAGGTCGCGCAGGGGAACCAAGCAGGCGTCTGCTGCCGCGTAGATGGCAGGCATGGCCTCGCGTTGCTGACCGGGGAGGAAGTGTACGTTGGGCACGCCTTTGGCGGCCATCATCACGTCCGCTTTGGCGGCCCCTTCGCCGATAAAAGCGACGGTGACCTCAGGTACGAGTCGGGCGGCTTCGACAACGGTTGTCAGGCCCATGGCCAAGCCATGGGTCCCAGCGTAGATGGCCAACGTACCGGTCACGCCGAGCTGGTCGCGCAGAGCTTGACCGTCATTGTCCGGGTGGAATCGCTCGACATCCACGCCGTTTGTGATGACCGCGATATCGTCCACTTCTGTCCCAGGGGTTCGGTCGGCAATGTGCTGACGGAAGGGCTCGGAGACCACCACTAGCGTATCGGCGGATTTGTACAGCATCTCTTCTAAGGCTTCGAGGCGCTTTACCGTGGACGACTCGGTGTCCATCATGCCCATCTCGGTGATGCTGAGCGGCCATAGGTCGCGAATCTCGACGATGAGCGGCAGTCGCTTGATGTAGGCGAGAAGCGAACCCGCCATGCCCGAGAGGAACTGCGGACTGGTGCTGATGACGACGTCGACGTCTGGCAGGGTGGCTGCGGAGGCCACAGTGGATGCGGCGAAGGATGCGTACGACAGCGAGCGCCGCTTGGTACCACTATTGGGCGTGGCGTAGACCCAGCGGCGGTGGACCTGAACGCCGTCGACCCCTTCATTCACCGCAATCTTGCGCTTGTACGCTGGGGGCAGAACACCCGTGGGGTGGCAGGGCATACCGCACAGCACGTGAACCTCATGACCGGAAGCGACCCAGCGTGTGGTCAGGTCGTGGACCCGTGCCGACAGTGCGGAGATATCCGGTGGGAAATGGGGTGACACGTACAGAATGCGCATGTGGGCTCCGCGACAGGGTGGGTCGCAGCAAAGTGGGGAAGTGGGTCTAACCGCGGTCTGTCGACTCTGCGCGACACCACCGCTTGGCCAGCTTGCGGGCACCGGCGAGAGCGTGGTCGTCCATCTGGTCGGTCTCCGCAGGGCCTAGCTCAGCAGTGGCGACACGAATGTCTGCGTCAGTGAGTAGTGCTGTGAGAAGCGCCTGCGGTAGTAGGCCCGACTTGGAGCTCATCCCGCACGCAATACCTGGGTTAATCGCTGAACATCAGGGCGGTACGCCTCTGGTACAGACGCCTGGCGCGGACTATCGTGGACGGCGGTCATTGGGCAGAGTCTACAACGCTACCGGCCACGTCGTGTTGGTGCTCTACCTGCGTCCGCATGGCAGGTACGGGTCACTGAAGAAGGGGCGGCGTCCGCAGTCAACGTGCCCAATGCGTCGCGGTCGGCTTCGGCGGTTGGGTTGGATGCAATGTCCGAGGGTGTAGGTACAGCGTGAGCGACCGCGAGCTCGACCGAGATGTTGGTGACACCTTTGACTGTTGTCGACATGCCATCGGCTAGGGCCGAGTAGGCCATAGTCTTGAGGGCGTCAAAGATGGAAAGCTCAATTCGCTTGGTGTGCTGTGGAGTTTAGTGGGTCAAGGCTAGAAGCTCCGGCACCTTACAACCCCGATTGCATTTTTTGGCGGTCGGCTAGAACGCGACGACAACCTTGCCTACGTGCTGTCCTGTTGCCAAACGAATGAGCTCGGTACCCAGGTCATCGAAGGTAGCCACATGGTCGATGACAGGCCTTACTTCTGGGTGTCGGACCAGGAAGTCCGCAAGGGCGGCCAAGTCGGCACGACTTCCGACGAAGACCCCTTGTACACGGATAGCGCGCATCAAGATCTGGGTGAGTGGGACTTCGGTGACCCCCCCATCGAGGACTCCGATGAGTGCGATGTGTCCGCCGGTCTTGATGGCCGCCAGCGACTGCTTGAGTGTGCCGGCGCCGCCGAGTTCGACCACAACATCCACGGGCTGCCACTCACGAATGGCTCGTCCCCACTTTGGGGTGGTGCGGTAGTTGACGGTGTGAACGGCACCAAGCTCGCGCATCTGCTCGAGCTTGGCATCTGACGAACTGGTCACCGCTACACGGGCCCCTAGAGCTGTCGCCAACTGCACTGCAAAGACGCTGACGCCGCCAGTTCCTAAGGTCAGGACGGACATGTCAGGGCCGACGTTGGCATCGGTCACCAGGGCTCGCCAGGCCGTCACTCCGGCGCAGGGGAGTGTGGCGGCTTCAGCATCTGTCAGGTGTTTGGGCGCTACAATCACGCTGTCTTCCGGCACCACAATGCGTTGGGCAAACACACCGCTCACTGGTCCACCGAGTGTTCCTGGACGAACGGCGTCGGTCAGCGGGCCGTCGGTCCACAAGGTGTTGAAGGATGGCACTACTCGGGTTCCGACCGCCGTATTTGTACCTTCGCCTCCGCTCACAACAACACCGCAACAGTCCGAACCTGGGATGAGGGGCAAGGCGAGTCGAGAGTCGTATAGGCCACCGACCATCAGATGGTCGCGAAAGTTGAGGCTTACCGCGCGAACCGCCACCAGCAGTTGGCCGGGTCCAGCCACGGGTTCAGGGATGTCAGAACAGGTGAGCTTTCCGAAGGACTCAATGTGCCAGGCACGCATGTGGCTCTCTCGGGACAAAGTGTGGGGGGCTAAGTTTGGGCCAGCGAAATATGGCACAGCATGCGGGTGATTGTGGTCGGCGGTGGTGTGGTGGGGTGCAGTGTCGCGTGGCACTTGGCGCCGCATGCAGATGTTGTGGTGCTCGAAGCCGGTGCCAGGCCTGGTGGCGAAGCGACCGCACAGAACGCAGGTATGGTTAGACGACTTGGGGAAGACCCCGCTGAGCGCGCCTTGGCCATTCGGACAGCAGAGTGGCTGGCAGACCCCCCTCCGGCATTTCGCGGAGCGTCGCGCGTGACCGGTGCGGTACTCGGCTTGGCCCATGACCAGTGGCACCTTCATGATGCTGCGTCACATCTGCGCGCCCGCGGTGTTGACGTTCACGCGTGCGACCGTCCCTGCGATCTCGCACCAGCGCTGGCGGGTTCAGCGGTTCCCTTTGCTTGGTGGTTGCCGGCGGAGCGGGTTGCCGACCCCACAGCACTGGTTCGCGGATTCTTATCCGCACCCATTGAGGTGCGCGTCAACACTCCGGCGCTGTCGCTCGTCCGCCGTCAAGGCCGCGTGGTGGGGGTGCAGACCGCTCACGAGGTGTTGGAAGCTGACGCGGTCGTGCTGGCAGCTGGGGCGTGGAGTGGGGTGTTAGGACAGCGTCCGCTTATGCCGGTACGTCGGAGTATTGCGCAGACTTCGCGGCACGACCTCGCCACAGACCAGCACCCGTGGGTGTGGTTGGATGACGTCGGTGTGTACGCGCGTCCCCGGGACGGTGCATGGTTGGTGAGCAGCTGCGATGAAGTCCCTGAAGCGCCACCGGTTGGGCCCGGAAGTACAGGGCGTGCGAGCGCCGACGCAATGGCTATGGCTCATGACCGGTTGGCGCGTTGGTTACCGGCGCTCGGCGCGTTGGCCGTCGCCCGATCCTGGAGTGGATTGCGAACCTTTGCCTCAGATCGGCGCCCCATGTTGGGGGAGGACGATGACGCACCCGGCCTGTGGTGGGCCGCGGGTCTCGGTGGATATGGAATCACCTGCAGTGTGGGCGTCGGCGAAGTGGTTTCGCAAGACCTCTTGGGGGCTCCGGTCGACTACCTGTCCCATGACTGGGTTCGTCCAAGTCGCTCACTTCCCACGAGGTGGCCTGTTCGTTACACCGGTGCGCTGGACGAGGCCCGACTCGCACCAGCGGTGTGAGATAGCAGGCCACATGATTGTTTTTATCTCCCTGTTTATTGCCTGCTCATCCCCGCCCCCCATGCCCGCCGGTGTGGTGATGTCCGAGACGTCTGCCCCTATGCCGTACACTGTGGGACAGCTCTCGGCATTCAATCAGGAAGGAAGAACCTATGTATTCCGAATTGAGAGCCTGGCGGCTCCGGCCATGCGGCGTACGATGCGCTTTGATGCGGTTGACGCAGAGGGGGCGTGGGTGGTCTCAACGATTGCTCCGTGGACTCCGGAAGACGCGCCGGTCAACACGACGAGAGCGTACCAATCCTGGGAAGAGCTGCAGAGCCATGCGGCGTACCCAGTGAGTGAGACTGCGCGCACATGGTCGAGTGTAGAACTGCCCACCGGGTCGGTCCAGTGTGTGCTTTACACGGTGCAAGAGTCCGACTCTAGGGTGACTAAGTCGTGTTTCAACCTCGATACTGCTGGGCCTCCGATCTACAGTGCGCAATTTAATGGGTCGACGCCTGTGTTTTCGATGACCCTTCAGTCAACGGGGATGTAAGCGCACCCTTGGAGAATCTCGTCTTGCGAGTTGTTCACAAGGAAGATGACTCGCACCCAGTCGTCATTTATTGCGATGTTCGCCAGTCCGCGTACACCGATCTTGACCTGCGGAATCTGTGAGTTTGAGGCTTCCCACCTCAGAGAGACGGCGTCATCCTCTGCGTCGGCAAGGTCTTGGCTGAGGACTCGGTAGGTCCTGTTTGACGGTTCCGTCACGAGGTCGACACTGCCGAGGGTAACGGCGCTGCGGAAGTGGTCGGTGGTGCTGTGAAGCTCGATAGTCTCCATCGAGTCGGTGTCGCCGTACTTGATGACGCTGTACACCGACCTCGAGACGTAGTGAACAGTTTCATTGTCTACAATGCTGTTCATGGACATGAAGCCCGGGCAATCCGCTGCGTTGCACCTGTCTATGGCTGCGACGAATCCGTCCGAGCAGGTCCAGTCAACGCCGTCACCGACCTGGGGAAGTGGCGGCAACTCGGCGCACGCCGCGAGTCCGACTACAGCCATCCAACGCATGAAACCTCCGTGTTACGAATCGATCAGATTGGTGGTCAACTTTAGCTACATCTTTGGCCATTCCTTCCGACTGGAGATCATGCGCGTTGTCGGAACCATTGCAGCACTTTTCTTCGGCATTTGGAGTCCGTTAGCGATAGCCGGCGATGACGATATCGAGGACTGGGACCTCGAAGGGCTTCTCGAAGTAGTGGTCACCGAGTCCGACCACGCGCGCACTACGGCGAATGCGCCTGCTTCGGTGACAGTGCTGTCCCGCGAGGACATTGCTTTGTCCGGCGTAGTGACCATCCCAGACATGCTGCGACGTGTACCTGGTCTTCAAGTTGTAGAAGTGTCACCTGGGAACTTTGTGGTGGCTGCACGTGGGTTTGGCGGCCTTCAAGACAACAATGTGTTGGTCCTTGTCGATGGCGTTGCGCTGAATACTTTGGCCGATGGCGCTGTCAGGTGGAGTGGTCTTCCGGTTGGACTGCCCCAGGTGGACCGTATCGAGGTCATTCGCGGTCCAGTCAGTACGTTATATGGTGCGAATGCGTCGTCAGCGGTTGTCAACATCATCACTAATCCTGCCGATCCACGTCCAATGGCCGGGTTGACGTTGGGGGGGCGTACCAGGGGTCAAGTCGAGCGACACTTCTGGGCGTCGGGTGGTGGCGGTCGAGATGAGCTGTCCTGGCGAGTCCATGTTCGCGGAAGCGACGTCCGTACACGCTCGGAGGCTTTAGATCTGCGCCACCGAGGTGGATTGGGGACCGACCTCTCCGTACAGTTCAATCCCAAAGGCCGTTGGTCAGGCGCGACACGTCTTGCGTGGACCGTGGACATGCGCGGTGGCGAAAATGCGGTGGTAGCCGACCGCGTTGAATACATGGAACCCGCCACAATGCTCACGGCCGGCGCGACCTACACCCTCGGCCAGATGCTTGACAGCGTATCTGTCGAAGGCAGCTTTGCGTCCCGGCAGACCTCGCAGTTGGGTCAGTCGTTAGGACCCACTCAAGACGCAACGCAAGAAAATGGCGGCTTTGTTACCTCCACGGTCCGGGTGAACTTACCCGGGGGGGGAACCGTCATCGCCGCGTCTGGCGTCGGAGCTGACCGGGTGACCGCGCCGTATCTGCCCACGGGTGGCGACTTCTACGCACACGGCCATGTTCGCGGTACCTGGGCGCAGCCGCTTGGTAATAAGTGGAGGCTCAATGCCGACTACCGCGTGGATAAGCATGTGTTGACGAGGACCCAAGGCTCTTGGCGGGCGAGTGCTCAATTTCGGACTTCGGAAGAAACGTTTTTCCGAGTCTCCGCCGGTAGTGCTTTCCGTCGTCCATCTTGGATCGAGTCGGCATCTCGCTTTCGCGACCCTATCGACGATGTCATCCTCTTAGAGGGCGAGGCGGATCTGGAACCGCAGCGAAACACGAACATTGAGGCGGCCATGGTGTTTGTCTCGACCGACGGTCTCGCTTTTCGACCCACTGTCTTCGTGGGTAGCT
>JBLHSN010000181.1:0-11557 GCA_047626195.1 Myxococcota bacterium | reverse complement strand
TGCACGAAGAAGGCTTCACCATTGCTGGAGCTCGCAAGGCGTTGGCCGGCGGTGGGACTGTCTCTGAAGGTGATACCAACCAGATCCGGGCAGCGACTCACCGAGTAGAGGCGTTGGCCCATCGGATTCGAGCGGCACGCTCCCGATTCCAAAAGGTTCTGCCGTTTCCGTTGCCAAACCAGGACGATGCGGATTGACGCTGCCTGTAGGTGGCGTTACCTGCGCGCCACTATCGGGGCGTAGCGCAGTCTGGTAGCGCACCAGTCTGGGGGACTGGTGGTCGCTGGTTCGAATCCAGTCGCCCCGACCATTAAGCAAGCCTCTCTGAACTTCGGTTCAGGGAGGTTTCTTACTTTTTGGGTAAGCTCCCAGCGTAGAGCAGATGACGAGGCGACGATGGCCTTGGGTAGCTTTGCTGTGGGTGCGCTTGGACATCGTCTTGTGGTGTACGTCAGCACGCATGAGTGGCCAGCAACACGGGCGGCTGCATCTGTTCCGCAGCTCGGGCTCACTGGCGGTGCCGTATGTCGGCGCAACCGTCTGGTCGCAGGCTGGGTAGGCCTGCTGCCCGTCTCGTCTCACTCGGGGTCTAGCGGTGATCGGCCTCGAGACCGCTCGAGACGTGGACCTTGGCGTGCGTACGCGACTCGAAGCAGACCTAGCCCGTGGGGTTGGCCAGGTGTCCGAGCAGGAGCGCGCCCACACGCTACGCTCAGCGACCACAGGGATTGTTAGACCCGGATGTGCGACAGTCTGACGCTCGGTGGGAACGGTTGTTGATCCTGCACGATCGCTGGCAAGCGGGGAAGACCAGGCCACGCGACGCGTCTGTCATAAGTCCCAGTGGCGAGACAGCAGCAGTCTACAACCAGCAAGCCCTGAAGGATGTTGACTCACTGATCCGTGATTTTGCCGGTCATGACGTTGCTGATTTCGCGAGGCCAGACATGTTGATGGACTCGCCTATCGGGGGCACTGGGGGCAACAGCCGTTCTTTCCCCATGGACATGGCCCGCAACTCTCAAGACGCCACTGTTGTCCGAATAACGTTCCGTCAGATTCACGTGCTGACGGAGGCGGTCACGCAGCCGTGGTATCTACGGACGACTTGGAGGCCTTCGCTGAGGTCATGGGTGAGGATGACGATACACGCTTGCTCTTCGGGACTTCATGGAGCATCGCACTTGGCGAGCCGGAGGTCGCAGAGACCTGGCTTCAGCGGTTTGAGCAGACCATTCCAGCGCGTCCCTACGGACAGCCGCGGCGGCATGTTCTGTCGGGTGATGGAGGCGGCATGTATGCGTGTTGTATCCAAAAGCTATCGCCCAGCGTTCACTTCGCGGCGTGCTGTTGAAGTAACGGTGCTCATCCACGTCCACCCCAACGACGCAACAGGCAGGGCGGAGAGCCACGTTACCTCTGCTTGGAAGCGGACAGGGAGCACGTTGCCTACCCGCCTCTTGGCACGTCTACAAGCCTCTCCGGTCAGGACCCCAGTCTTACGGACAGCAGCCCGACTAGCCCTTCAGGCGGGTATTGGCGCCACGCAGACGCTGCCCCAAGGTGTGGGCAAGCTTCCACATCATCTGGTTGCCCAGTGCTGGCTCTTGCGTACAGAACTCGCGGAAGGCGGCCCGGTCAACCGACAGCAGGTAGCCAGGCCCCACCGCCACAATGTCTGCGGAACGGGGTTCCTGGTCGACCAAGGCGAGCTCTCCGAAGTGCTCGCCAACGCCCAAGCGGGCCACTTCCGTTCCGTTCAATCGCACCGATACGGTGCCTTGGACCACGACATACATCTGGTCGCCTGCAGAGCCAGCGGTGACGATGACTTCACGGTCTGCCACGTACCGTTGGCCAACAATACGACCCACGCGAAGGCGGGCGTGGAAAGGCAGATCTGCGAACAAGAACAAGGTTTCCATGACGCTGGCACGTGCGACGACAGCATCGGGTTCGAGGGAAGCTTCGGGTTCGATGGCGATGACTGTGACGTTGTCCTTGCCCCCACCATCCAAGGCTGCTTGGATGAGTCGGTCGACCGCGGCACTGACGCCGGATTCTTCCATCCGCTCCAAGATGCCTTCGGGGCGAACCATGTCGGTCAGGCCATCGGAGCAAAGCAGCAGGCGATCTTGGGACAGTAGCTCAACGAACAGTGTGTCGGTCTTGGCTGTTGGGTACAGGCCAATCGCTCGGGTGATGACGTTGCGGTACCGGCTTGTTGCGGCCTCTTTCTGGGTCATCGAACCGGTGCGAATAAGCTCATTGACCATCGAGTGATCTTCCGTGAGCTGTCGCAGCTCGCCCTTCCGCACGAGGTAACAGCGACTGTCTCCAACATGAACCAAGAATGCTGCCCCACCACCGACGACTCCGGCGACGAGTGTCGTCGTCATGCCCTGGCGGCCAGTTGCAGCAGCGGCTTCGTACACGCGCTTGCTCGCGGCGTTGGCGACAGCGTCGAGCAGACTGAGCACGGCGTTTCGCGTGGTCTTGCTCGGATCGGCTGCGAATGCTTCTACAGCGGAGCGGAGTTTCGGCGCGCAGGACTGAAAGGTGTTGACGGTGATGGCGCTAGCCAGCTCACCGGCCTGGCGTCCACCGACACCATCGGCGACGACAAAGACGCCGTGTTCCTCACTGGCCAGTAGGGAGTCTTCGTTGTGCTTTCGCTTTAGCCCCACATCAGTGCGGGCGTGGAATCGGAGCATTCGGTCCTCTTGGGCGGTGCGTCAGCGGACGACGATGGGAAAGCGCCATGTGCGAAGCGCGGGGGTGCGCGCAGTATCGCCGACCTTCTCTGACAACTCCACGACCAGGCTCCAATCACCTTGTTCTGCGTCGAGGTCGAGTTGAGCGGACCAGTCAATGGCGCGCTGCTCGAAGGCAGCAAGGCGCGTGTCGTCCTGGACGGCGAAGGGAGCAGTATTGGTAAGCGTGCGCGCGAGCATGATGGTCATCTCGGACGTACGGTCTGGTTCTGAAGTATTGCCCCGAGGTGGGCCTTCGACCCAAGCGGCAAGCTGCCAATTGACGAAGGGGCTACCCGTTGGCAATGCGTGACCCGCTCCGACGTTCTGTAGAACCAGCTCAATGTCGATAGCGTCGCCGCCACGAACAATCTGTCGTGCGGCGGTTCTTACCGAGATCGACAGCCCCTTGCCCGTCTGTGCTGGCATGGTGTGGTCAAGCCCACCGTCTGTAGCACTTGCAACGTGGCAATCGATGCAGCCAATGCCCGCCTCTGCCCAGGGGGAGCGTTCCCATTCGCCGTAGGTGTCGTACAGTGGGGCAGAAGCATCCGGGAGCGTCAGTTGGTGGCAGCTCGCACACCCACTCGAAGCGCCCAATTCGGGGCTTTTGAGAACTGCGTGCGGGGCATTGCCGGACAGTGACGTGGCAATGACACTGCCGTCGCGAACGTGACAGGCAGCACAGGTGACCCCTTCGGCCTGTAGGGTCAGATCCAGCAGTCCGTTGTCGCGCAACACCGGCCGCGAGGCGTCACCTTGTTCATGTTGAAGGCTAGCCGACCATTGCTGAGCAATGGGACGGTGACAAGAGCCACAAGCCGGCATGCCCATCTCGTTGATGGTGTCGAAGAAGACAGTGTGTGGTCCCGCATGGGCGCTGTCGGCCCACTGGTCCGCTGCGGTGTAGTGGCAGGCCGCACAGGCTTGGGAGGTACCGTTAGCTATCCCTTCTGGTACGGCACCTGGGTCGAGTGGAAGCACCTGCGGGAACAGTTGCTCCAGCGTGGGGATCACCACGGGCTGTGGAACGACAACAGGTTCTGGCTCTGGCTGAGCTTGTCGACCGCGGCGCCCACGGCCAGCTTCGGCAGGCAGCACCAACAAAACCGCTATCCCCAGAACGACAATGGGCAACAGAGCAGATTGGCTAGAAATCGACGACCTCGGGGTGGTCTCCACTGGGGTGCGGCGGGATGGCGAGCTCGGTACCCTCGGGTGCATACAGACTCAAGTAGGTGGCGTAGTGGGAAGAGACGGACTGGACGTAGCCGCGTGTCTCTTTGAAAGGGATGTGCTCGACGAATGCGTCCATCGGCATGTCTGCGGTCGTACCCTTGAGCCAAGCGGAGACGTTATGCGGGCCGCCGTTGTAGCTCGCGATGGCCAGTGGGTAGGCATTGTCAAAGCGCTTCATAAGACGCGCGAGATAGGTCACGCCGTAGCCGATCGAAGCGATTGGGTCTTCGAGGTCAGCCGCCGTGTAGTCCACGTTTAGAGTGAGGTCGGCAATTCGATGCCCGGTATTGGGCATGATCTGCATGGCGCCACGTGCGCCGACTCGCGACAACGCGTTCGGATCGTACACGCTCTCTTGGCGCATTAGCGACAAAACCAAGTAGGGATCAATGCTATTTTCTTCAGCTCGGTCCCAGACAAAGCGGTCATATGCCAACGGGTAGGTGAGCCGGCGTGCTTGCTGCTGTTCTTCGGCTGTCTCGAAGGCTTCATGCATACCGAATGTAAACCGGGCGCTGTGATGGTGGTCGTGGACGTGTAGGAACACCTTGCGCCAGTCAGCATGTTCTGGGGGAATGCGGCGCGCAGCCGTGTGGTTGCGGTGGCCACGCTGGCGACGGGCCTTGGTGATGTCTTCGTACGTGGCAGCCATCAGCGGCCCGCTCAGGTCGTACAGGCCCACTTCGGCCATGTCCACGGCCGCTCGCAGCATCGGAAAGCTATCCCCATGCCGTTCGGCGAAGGTACTCGTGAATTCCCGACTGTCGTCCAGTATGTGGAACGGTGCCGGACGGTAGGAAGCGGGGGGACGTGTCAGGTCCGGCAGTAGTTCCGGTGACGGTTGCTCCGCCGCAACGCGAGGCGGAGGAGGCAGTACACGCCACCGAATGCCAGAGAACCCAGGGTTAGCTGCTCGGGTCGGATTGCGGGCAAGCTGCCGTGGTACGGCTGGCTCGGAAGCCGAGACCAAGGGGGAAGCTGCAGGTTCGAAGAGGGGCAGGGCGGCCCCAGGCCAGCGACCATCACGTGCAAACGGATGCTCCGTGGGAGTATCGGCAGTCATGGGTTTGGCGAGTTGGCCGTACCATCCCTGTGAATCCCATTGTGCAAGCCATGCACGGTCGGTGTCGGCAGAGTCGTGCTCATCCAAAGCGTCGTAGGCGCGGGCCCGCCAGTAGGTGGCGCCAGAGACGTCAGACCTACCGGCGTCGATGATCGATGTGAAACGGGCGATGGCGTCGGCGTGGTCGCCGGCCATGTAGGTCGAGAAGGCACCGCGGAACGTCGCCCGTCGAGCTGTCCAGCCGCGCCTGGCAGCCGCGACATCGAGAAGCTCAGTGGCCTGCTCGTACAGGCCCCCCAACAGATAGGCCTGCGCCTGGACGTCTTCGCTGTTCCGCCAGGAGCCTCGGCCACCATGGTTCTCGCGTCCGATTGCGACCCATGCGGTGGCAGCTTCGAAGTCTCCAGCTCGTGAATGAGCGCGGTGAAGGCGCCACGCGAGATCACCGTCTGCGTCGTCGTTGTAGCGGCTTTCGTACTCTCCGGTCAGCCGCTCCCAGTTTCGCAGACGCCAGGCGAAGCTAGTGATGTTTGCATCAAGCCACTGGCCAAGGCGGCGGTTGTCTTCGGCACGTATGGCCAGTTCATCCCAAATTGCCCAGGTGTCATCTGTACGCCCAGCATCGCGCAAAGACCTCGCGCGCAGCTTGAGGGACTCGGTATCGGTTGGCAACTCCGTATTCTGGATGCCCCGTTCGGCGAGTTGCGCAAGGAGGAGTTCGGAGATGCGACCGGTCAGCGGCGCCGTATGGTCGACGGCCAGGTCGCGCAGAGCGTCCGCGGCCCGGTCCGGGTTGGACTGCAGGTAGCCCTCGGCGAGCTTCAGCCTGACTTGCTCGGTGATGGGGCCAATCGGGTGATCTTCGTCATACTCCTCGGCGACACTGAGTGCGCGCGAGTCGTTACCGGTGGTTGCCCATCCCATGGCTACGATGCGTCGGCAGGCGGCTTCGTGTGTGCTCTTGGGCCACGTCTCTAAGAGCCGCTCACATTCGCGAATGGCGACGAATGGTTTGCCCCGTTCGAGGTCCTGTTCCGCTTCGTAAAAGGCACCGAATTCTGCGAGAGGGCCCTCAGCCGCACGGACTTTCGTGAACGCCGCTGAGGCGTCGTTGGCGTGGCCTCGTTCCCGCTCGAGGAGACCGATGACGAGCCAAGCCGCATCTCGGGTTCGTCCCCAGCGATGCTCCTCGACGTAGCGTCGAGCAACCCGCAAGGCGCGGTCCGTGTCTCCAGCGGCCATGGCGTCGCGTATGGCGCCTGCCGACGGAGATGGAACCGGTAGGGCCAGCGAAGTTGCTCGCGCCGTAAACAGAGATCCTGGCATGATTGGAGTGAGGACAGGGTCGGGCGTCCTTAAGGCGTCCATCAACCCAGGAGTGGGTAGGTCGAAGCCGACGAGACACAGAGCCACGCCGACCAGCAGGCGTGATCCTTTCATCGGATGCTCCTGCGGTGAAGTGTTGATTTGTTGTGTTGACCATGTGCAGGCGAGTGCATGTGCCTCCGTAAACGCCCCGATTCCCCACGCCAATGTGCCACGGATGGCCTCGAGTCGCACGCGGTGAACAGGTGCGTGACCCGGATGTAGCCCATATGCACAAGGGGTACGTTGTCCCATACGGGGGGTAGAGTGGCCGGCATTGCAGGTTTGTTGCGGGGTTTGTTCGTCGGACGGGAAGACGGTGTTCGGGCACGTGCTCGGTCGCGCTGGAGAACCTCTTCGGGCGGAAAAGCGTCTCTGCAGCGTGAAAAGTCGCTTTTTTCCGACGGTTTTACCGAGATTCTGGCCTCTGATGAGCTGCCGGAGGGTGACGTTGTAGAAGTCTTTGTTGACGGTGATCCAGTTGCTGTGTGCCGGGTTGACGGGGTGGTGCATGCCGTCAGCGGGGTGTGTCCGCATGCGCAGGGGCCTTTGGCGGATGGGAGCCTTGATGGGGCGGTATTGACCTGTCCGGCCCATGGCTGGGGCTTCGATGTTCGCACCGGTCACTGCCTTGTTGACCCGACGAATCCGGTCCCAGTCTACAAAGCAGTTGAGAGAGAAGGGCGCATTGCGGTCGGTGCCGTGGTACCTGCTGGCCGGACAGACGGCCCACAGGGTTGACCACTGAGTGTGTCAACGTTAAGCGCGCCGGCAACATCGCATTCTCGACGACTCCAAGAGGTCTCATCATGGCTCGCAAGTGTACCTTCACCGGTAAACGCCCCAACGTTGCAAACCGAGTGTCCCGCTCGAATATTAAGACGAAGAAGCGCCAGTTCCCTAACCTTCAGTGGCGTCGCCTCTGGTGGGCCGAAGGCGCCCGCTTCATCCGCGTTCGTCTGTCGACTCGTGCCCTGCGCACCATCGACAAGAAGGGACTCGGTCCCTTCGCGGCAGAAGTCGGCCTCGACCTCGCCAAGTTCTAAAGGTTTGCGCTAACGCGCAAACTTCTTAGTCGAAACAAATAGCGCCTACTGGAATTCCAGTGGGCGCTGTTTGTCGTTTCGGTATGTCATTCGCATCGCATTGTCCGATCGTCACCCGATCGGATGCGGCGCATCTACATCCGGTAGTCGACGACTTCAGACCCACGGTCGGATGATTCGTCGTCCCGGTTCTTGGCACGGTCATCGGGCGGCGGAGGTGTCGGCACGTGGATGTGCAGAGGAATCCGGCCGTCTTTTTGCGGTTCGCGCTCCTTGCGGATGCGGTCGATGATGTAGGCGTCTAGCATCGTCTCCTCCTCGGAGGTGAATGAATAGTACTCCCCGATTTGCGACCCGCAAGTGGGTGGCGGTCGGAGAGTCACGCTACGGGTACAGCACGTCAAACGGATCAGGCCTTCCCACTATGTAGTTCGCGAGTTGCCCTAGTCAGGTTGTCGTACAACTCTAGACAATCTGTAAGGCCAACGTCAGCCAACGCGTCGCGATGTGACTCAACGACCGCGTCATCTCCGCGCGCCACAGGGCCTGTGAGTGAGCCAGCAGGGTCGCGGGCGGCATTGCGCAACGACTCCAGAGCGAGGGGCAGGAGTGCTGTTCCGGCCAGATCACCTGGGACACCCGCGGCTTGAAGCACCTGTGCGGCGTGTGCCAACAACACCGTCGCAAAGTTCCCCGAGATCACAGCGGCTGCGTGGTAGAGCCGGCGGTCCCCAGGGACCCCTAGGACGCGCATACCAAGGGCGTCTGCCACCGATTGACCGAAGATCCGCGCCTCGGGATCGCCGTCTAGGACGGCCGCAACGCCCATCAGATCGGGGATGGCGGTATCGGGACCCGGAAAGGTCATGAGAGGGTGGAAGCTCCCTGCTGGGGTCAGCGGTCGCAGTACGTCCACACTCAACGCTCCGCTGCAGTGGAGGACGGGGAATGGACCGCTCCACTGCGTCGCTACGGCCGCAAGAGCGCCATCTGGCACTGCGAGCAGCACGCCATCGCACTCGGCTGTAGGCACAACGCCACGGGTGCAAAGCTGTACGGTGTGTCCCGCGCGCGTCAACAGTACGGCGAGGGTTGACCCCAAGCGTCCGGCTCCAACGATTCCAATATGCATGGCGTCGGGTACAGCGAATGGTGACATCGGGCAACTCCAAGCAGGGCCCGTCTTAGTGTATCGTCCGAACAGCGAGGTCCCGTGGAACAGCCTGTACTTGAGCGCTCCGATGCTAATGGCATCGTGACGCTGACGCTCAACCGGCCCGAACGCCGAAATGCCCTGTCGATAGCGCTGGTGTCAGCGCTGTCGGACGCCTTTACTGCCATTGCGGCTGACGCATCTGTCCGCGTCGTTATCATCACCGGAAGCGGCCGGGGATTCTGCGCAGGGGGCGACTTAGCGGAGGGAATGGGACGTCAACAGGGCTTTGTCGACGCTCACCGGAGTCGTGGGGTCTTTGCCGACCTACTCCGTGAGATGGTGAACTGTCCTGTGCCCGTCATCGCGGCGGTCAATGGCCATGCGCTGGGCGGTGGGTTTGGTCTAGCCATGGCAGCGGATCTTGTGGTCATGGATCCGTCTGCCACTGTGGGTACTCCAGAGGTCCGAGTCGGCCTGTTTCCGATGATCATCCTGGCCGTTCTCACGCGTGTGGTTCCGCACCGTGTGCTGCGTGAAATGGTGTTCACCGGTGAGCGGATGTCAGCTCAAGATGCCCTGAAATACGGGATGGTCAACCAAGTAAGCGCTGCGGGTGAGAGTGTGAGCGAAGCCATTCAGAAGGCTGAGGTCATCGCAAGACGGTCGCCAACTGCTATTCGGATGGGCAAACGCGCAATGGCCGTGACCGACGGCCAGTCGCTAGATGAGAGCTTGGCGTATTTGCACCAAGCACTGACATTGAATTTGATGACGGAAGACGCCGCCGAGGGCATCGCTGCTTTCGTGAGCAAGCGTGAGCCGACGTTTAGGGGGCGCTGATGATGGAGAGAGTGTTCATCGCAACACGCGGTGAGATTGCCTCAAGACTGGTGGCTTGGTTCAAGGCACAAGACCCTCCGGTTGAAACGGTGACCATGTTCTCCGAGGTTGACGCCGAGCAACCCTGGGTCGATGAAGCTGACTACTCGGTGTACGTGCCGGGTCAGACGGTGGAAGAGACCTACGCCAACCCGAGTCGGGTGATCGGTGCCGCCATGGACGCTGGGTGCGACGTGATCCATCCCGGCTACTGCTTTTTGGCGAAGCATCTGGGCTTCTTCCAGGCAGCTGCGAACGCCAACATCGCGGTCATCGGGACCTCAATTCCTCGGTTGGCGGCCGCGCTGAATCGCGGACATATCGATGCTGTATGCGACAAATACGGCATTGACCGGATTCCCAGTACCGCCGACTTGAGTGAGACAGACGACGGTATCGCCGAAGCCGCTCAGCTCGGGTTTCCTCTGTACGTCAAAGCCAGTTCAGGCGGCAAACGCATTCGCGTGGACCGCATGGAAGGCCTTGCGGCCGCGATTGCGGATGTCCGCATTGTGGCCGAGGCCACCACGGGGAATCCCGCCGTCTACTTTCAGCGTGTGGTGGATGACATGCGTACCCTCGCAACGGTTGTCGTGGCTGATCAGCATGGGGCCTGCGAAGCACTCGGGCACGTTGATAGCTCCTTGCGGATGAACTACCGAAGCTGGGTTGAGAGCATTGGAGAGGGGGTTGTCTCCAGGGAACTGGCCGCAACCCTCATCACACAGGCAAAGGGCTTCACCACTGGCCTTAACTGGGCCGGTCTCGGGCGAATCACCTGGGCGATAACGCCGCGCGGTGGTGTCTACTTGCTGCAGTTCAGTCCGAGAATGTCTGTTGGCTACTCGCTATTCGAGCAGGCGCTTGGCGTAGATCTTATTCGAACGCAGATTCGCGTTCAGTCCGGTCAGCACTTGGACTGGGAGCATGCCGACACCACGCCCACCGAGCACTTCCTGCAGATTCGCGTAATGCATATGGATCCGGTCAGCGGTGAACGGCCGGAAGGGAAGATCACTCGGTTCGACGTGCCGGAGGGTGTGATGGTGGAGAGCGGAACGGATATCGACCAGCCGGCAAATTCGCTGACCGACCCGCTGTTGTGTAAGATCACAGTGTCTGCGCCCACGCGACAGGCGGCATTAGTCAAAGCGCATTCGGCACTCGAGAATCTGCATATCGAAGGAATTACCACCAATCGAGACTTCCTGATGCAGCTCCTGTCTGACCCAGAGGTCTGGGGAGGACGACTCGATACCCGGACCCTGAGCCGTATGATTGCCCAGCGCCAGCACCCTCACTGAAAGACAAAGCACTCGCTTGAGGCACCAGGGTTGCTCTTTGTGAACCCACCACCATATGGGGCCGCCTTTCCGGGAGACCCAACATGGGTGGCTACAGAGCGGAGCGAGTCGCAGAACTCGTTCACAAAGAGGTCGCACAGCGACTAATGATGGACATCAAGGACCCACGCCTGGTTCCAGTGTCGATCACCCACGTGCAGGTAAGTCGGGACCTGTCCCGTGCGACCGTCTCAGTCATGCCTCTTGGCGGCGGAGCGATGCCGCAAGAAGTCGTCGACGCACTGCGAGACGCTGGAAGGCAGATGCGCGGCCCGATTGGTCGCGCGCTCAGTCTGCGCCATGCGCCGGAAATCGTCTTCAAGACCGACGAACACACCGAACAGGCCATCAAGGTCACAGCTCTCCTCGACCAGTTGACCGCAGACCGCGAGCAACGCGAAGAGAACGAGGACGAGGTATGAGCGCCGCATTCCTGGTGATTGACAAGCCTAAGGGCGTCACTTCCCATGACATTGTTGCTGCCGTGCGAGCAGTAACTGGCATCAAAAAAGTCGGACATACCGGTACGCTGGACCCCTTCGCTACCGGCGTGCTGCCGTTGGCCTTGGGACACGCGACGCGGCTTATCCAGTATTTGGACGAATCGGTCAAGGTCTACGACATGACCATCGCTCTCGGTAGCGAGACAGACACCGGGGATCCCACCGGTGAGACGATTCGCACGGCAGACGTCCCCGAGTTCGATGAAGCTA
>JBLHSN010000180.1:0-11674 GCA_047626195.1 Myxococcota bacterium | reverse complement strand
TGGCCAAACAGGTGCTCGACATGGGAGCCACATCCGTCTTTGCCCTCGGGGCCAATCGAGGCATGGGAGACATCGACGCGGACGTTCCCCACGTGTCCATGGCCGTCTCCGCTGACACCCTGATGGATAGCATTCGCCTGTGTGAACAGGCCATCATCCAGCCCCCCGCGGACGTTGTGGCACAGCTCGACCATTGGGACCCGGCGCGGGAAGCCCAAGTCCTCCGCACCCTGTTCGCCGATGACACCCCCGTCGCCGGTCGCCAGACCTTCGGCGCCCGCAACCAAGCATGGGCAGCCCTTGAAGACAAGATGACGGTCGATGCGTTGTGGGACACCCTCAACATCGCTCGCGCTCCGTCACGCACAGCGGTGTGCACGAAAGAGGCTCTGATGGCCGCAGCCAACCACGTCGACCGCGGCGATGGCACGGTGTGGGCTGGCGACAACGCCTCGGGCTGGCACGGTGGCGCGTCATTCACTCGCTGGGTGCGGACCGAAGCCGACGCAGATGCGACCGTCGCACTATTCGCCCCTCACTGCGACAGCGCCCGCGTCATGCCGTTCCTCGACGGCATTCCGTGCAGCATCCACGGAATAGTATTCGACGATTACGTACTCGCCTTACGGCCGTGCGAGATGATGATGTTCCGCGTTCCAGGAACGGGACGCTTTCGCTATGGCCAATCGGCAACTTTCTGGGACCCACCCACCGCGGACCGACAAGTCATGCGAGCCCTCGCAAAGACGGTTGGCGACCACTTGAGAGCCACGCACGGCTACCGAGGCACCTTCACCGTGGACGGCGTCCTGACCCGAGACGGCTTTCTTCCGACCGAGCTCAATCCGCGCTTTGGCGGTGCGTTATCCGTCGTTGCACGCGGTGTCCCCGACCTCCCGCTGTATTTATTGCACTTGGCCATCAGCGCTGGGGTTGATGTGGACTGGCGGCCCGAGGCTCTGGAGGCGGTGCTCTTGGAGCTCGCAGACGCCCATCGCAGCGGCGGATGCGTCACGCTCTCAGCCGTCCGAAGTGAGGGTGAGCGACAGGTATACTTATGCGAAGACGGCGCTAGTTGGCAGGCCTGCGGCGCCAAAGAGTCGAGCGTCCACGTGCGTAGTGGTCCGAGCGCCATGGGTACCTTCGTGCGCGTGACCTTCGACCCCAAAGCAACGCCTGTCGGTCCACCAGCCGGGCCAAGGGCCTCCAGCGTGCTGGCGTTTGTAGATGCGCTGTGGGGATTGGAGTTGGGACCTATGGAAGCAGCGGCGGAGGTCCCCCCACCCTAGATCGGCCCGCACGTCTACATCAGGCCGTTCTCAACCAGATGTCTTTCCCGCACGCCTTATGACGCGTCTTTACCCTTGCATTCTTGCCTTTTATCGTCTTTTCCCACCGGTTTCGGCCGCCAGCTCATCCGTCCGGTTCGTACGAGCGTCTTCTACATTCATCGCGTGCCCCGACCTGTACGACTGGCCTTCAACTCATCGATGAGGCCATCGCTGTCGTCTAGGTCGCGCAGGAGCGACCGCAGCACCGCCAAGCGCAGGAAGGCTACGTCCATACTCTCCTTAGGGGATGTTCCCTTCGCTCTTGGGCGCGCCGGGGTCTGCTCCCCGTTCATTTCCCGACCCGTCATATAGGCACACCTCCAACCCTGACCAGTCGAGCAGCGCCCAAGATACCGACTCTGATAGCGCACCATTACCGAGGACTGATGATTCTTTTCGTCAAGTCCGAGCGTGTCCGCAGCAGGCAATAACGGAAGGCCCGATGCGAGGTTGTCGGTCCCGTTCACGTTTTGGGCGCCGGGAATGTGGCCATCCGCGCACTCGCTACTCAACCGCACGTCGAAAAACACCACGTCGTCGTCGTCCAGGCGGTCGAGGACCCAATCCTTGACTACGCGCAGACTCCTGTCGGTGGCGGTATCGTCGCAGCTGACGTCCTCGGGCGTGACCGCAGTGGCGGAGAACTCAAAGCCTTCGCCCTCCCATTCGGATGGGCCACCGTCGAGCAACCGAAGGCCACCTTCCGAGCCATACACGGCAAAATACCTGAATGTTCGCGCGGTCATGGTGTCATTCTCAGAGCCGTAGACCAATGTGGAGAAAGAGGGTCGAAGATCCCTACAATCGTCCCCCACTGGCCCTCACCCAGACCAAAGTCTGCGAGGTCGGCAACCCGTGCGTGCACCTGTACGGACTTGTCCGCAGCCAACCGCAAGGTCTTCTCAACGCCAACGGCAGAGCTGCCCACGCCCTGAACTTCTAGACCTTGTTCGGCAAGCCAGACCGCGTTGCGTCCCTCTCCAGAGGCTAGGCACAAGACCGGCCCTTCAGCCACGCCACCTGCTCACGCACGAAATCGTTCGGCTCGGTCCCGTAGGCAAATTCTGCGTCCGCGTAGCGCTCATCCCACACGGGGGATCTCCGGCCGGGAAGCCTTGAAAGCTAGGACCACCCAGTGTCCAACCTACTCTTGGCAGGCCAAACATGCCTCCAGCTACCGCGTCTTAGACCGCACGCAGCACTGACAAGCGCTGGGTCAACCGATCCTCGAGATCATGCAGGTCCGCCTTGCTAACGCCCGCTCCCATGCGAATTGCATCATCCGAGCTGCGCCGCGTTTGAACGCGTAAGCGATGCCCAGGCACCCCTTCCCGTACGCCTGTTCGTGTGACCACGACCGATTCCACGTGGTTCAACGGCACCGTCTGTGGCGGCACCCCACGACGCACGAGTGACAACCCGCTTTTCGACAGCTCTAGGGTAGAGCGCGCGCGGAGCCCCATCCGCAACACAGCACCAACCAGGATGACCGCCGCTGAGATGACGAGTGATGCCGGTCCGACCTCGCCCTGATCCAGCACCCCGTACACACTGAGCCCGGCGCCAACCATCACGAGCCAAGCCAGCACATGCCGCCCAACACCCGGACCGAACTGGATGCGGAGGCTGTCCGGTGTGTTGACGATGTCTACGCGTGTCCACATGGCCGCGAACCTACACCGTCGCGCCGGTGCGCGCAGCCTCCAATTACACGCCTCCCGACATCCCTGGATCAACCGGCCCCATCGCGCAGAACCCGCCGCACAAGCCACAAAGTTGCCAATCCGAGTCGACAATTGGGCCACAAAAGCCTACGAGCCCGCCGCTTTACCCCCACCGCCCGCAGTTGTCAGCTCGGGGGCGTTCATCTGGGAGCCCGTTCTCATTATGCTCGAAAATCTTACCTTGCTAGCGCCCGTATCCGGCGTTGTAGCACTCCTCTTGGCTGTCAGCCTCTTCTTCCGCGTCCGGGCACAGCCCGCCGGAAATGCGAAGATGGCTGTCATCGCAGAAGACATCAGAGTCGGCTCCATGGCCTTCCTGAAGGTCGAGTTCAGCATCCTCGCCGTGTACGCGCTGGTGGCGTTCGGCATCATCTTCTTCACGCTCGGTCAGCTGACTGCCGTCAGCTTCTTGATCGGCGCAGGCCTGTCTCTAGCAGCCGGCCTCGCTGGCATGGCGTCGGCCACGCTGGCCAATGTTCGTACGGCAGAAGCCGCACGCACCAAGGGTCGTGGCGAAGCACTCATGGTCGCGTTTGATGGTGGAGCCGTCATGGGCCTCGCCGTCGCTGGCCTCGTGGTCATCGGGCTGGCATCGCTCTACCTCGTCATGCGGGGTGACCATCACCTCGCAGAAGCCATGCACGGCTTCGGCGTTGGCGCATCGTCCATCGCTCTGTTCGCCCGCATCGGCGGCGGCATCTACACCAAGGCCGCTGACGTCGGCGCCGACCTCGCCGGTAAAGTCATTGCAGGCATCCCTGAGGATGACCCCCGCAACCCTGGCGTTGTTGCAGACAACGTCGGTGACAATGTTGGCGACGTCGCCGGCATGGGCGCAGACATCTACGAATCGTACGCCGCAGCACTCATCGCCGCGGTCGCTATCGCCCTCGCCGCTCCGGTTGAGAGCATGCAGATGCTCAGCGCTGCCGGCGTTGACCGCAGCATCGAGGACTTGCGCCTCATCGGTACGAGCCTTCCGTTCGTCTTCGCCGGCCTCGGCATGGTCGTGAGCCTGGTCACTATTGTCGCTGTGCGCTTCTTCAAGAACGCATCACCGAGCGCCGCCCTTCGCGCAGCCCTGCTCGTGCCGCCGTTCATCTTCATTGCACTGAGCGCCGTTGTCGTTCAGATGCTTGAGCTGAACATGGGCATCGTTGTCGTCTTGGCCCTCGGCGCCGTTGGCGGTGGGTTGATTGGCCTTATCACCGACTACTACACGTCCATGGGCCCGGTCATGAAGATTGCCGAGTCCTCCAAGACCGGTGCCGGTACCAACGTCATTCAGGGACTCGCCGTTGGACTGGAGAGCGTCATCGCTCCCATGCTCATCCTCGCAGTCATCGTGTTCTTCGCCGACCAGCAGCTCGGTCTATACGGCATTGCCATCGCAGCCGTGTCCATGCTCGCTGTCACCGCCATTGTCATGACGGTCGACGCTTACGGCCCGATCTCGGACAACGCCGGCGGAATCGCCGAGATGGCCGAGCTTGGCCCCGAAGTCCGCAAGATTACCGACGAGCTCGACAGCGTTGGCAACACCACTGCCGCAATCGGCAAGGGCTTCGCCATTGGCTCTGCCGTTCTCACCGTTCTGGCCCTGTTCGCCGCCTACAAGATGGAGATCGATGCTGTGCGTCGGGCCAATGACGGCGCTGAACTCATGCTGCTCATCAATGACCCCCGGGTCATGGTCGGCATGCTGATCGGTGCGGTTCTCCCCTGCGTTGTTGGTGCAAGCACCATGACCGCAGTCGGCAAGGCAGCCGGTGCCATCGTCACCGAGATTGGCCGCCAGTTCCGCGAGATTGACGGCCTGCTCGAAGGCCGCGAAGGTGTGCGTCCTGACGCCGCCGCAGTCGTGACCTTGGCCACCCGTGCCGCACTCATCCAGATGCTCTTCCCGGGCACCGTCGCCATTGTGGCACCCATCGCCATTGGCTTCGGACTCGGCCCAGAAGCCCTCGCCGGCGCACTCGCCTCGGCCATGGTCGTTGGCGCAGTCATGGCACTGTTCATGGCCAATGCTGGCGGCGCATGGGACAACGCAAAGAAGACCATCGAAGCCGGTGGACTCGAAGGCGAAGTCAAGGGCGGAGACGCTCACAAGGCATCCGTCGTTGGTGACACCGTAGGCGACCCCTTCAAGGACACCTCGGGCCCCGGCATCGCCATCCTCATCAAGGTGATGAGCGTTGTCAGCCTGATGATTGCGGCCTCTCTCGCTTAGTCGAGACAGTCGCAAGACAAGGGGAGGCCTTCGGGTCTCCCCTTTTTTGTGTGTGCACCCTGGGAAGCCGCGTCGTTCTGCCTACATCCGGAAGGCAGATTCACGCGTCCAGAGACAATCTAGCGCAGTCGACAAAGTCATCGTGGAGCCGACTCCCGCCTACGGTGTCTACCGGTCAAAGCGGACAATCCGGCACGAAAAATTCCATCGAACGTCTTCGCCCGACCGATTGAACCGCCCTTCGCCTTGGTAGTGGGTTCCCCAGCCTAGAAATCGGCTGTCTGGACCCGTTGGTCGGAGCGCGTCGCCGCAGTCTCCGAATGGTTGTGGGTGGACCTGCGGATGGGGCATCATTTCTCCCGTTTCAGCAGTTTGGAAGACGGCAAAGTACCACGCCTCTCCCTCCCACTGTACATCCACATTGCGTTGGTTGAGCGGCCGAGTCTGCTGCCCGTAGTAAGCCTGAACGATTGGAGTGAAGTCCACTGTCAGCTGAGTAGGCAGAAAGCTATCTCCTGACAGGTCGCAGCCGGGGTCAATCGTGACACCCTCTCGGCTCACAAGCGGGACGACAGCGCTCGACCCGCGGAAGACAGCGTCCTCGAAGGTCACGTTCAGGAGGTAGTCGCGATAGCTGGAAGGGGCGGGCTACCTCCGGCGCACGCGGCCAGTGACCCGCACAGCCACACGAGTCAGTAGAAAGACAGTGCCCGAGTTGTCGCCGCTCGCGAGAGCGTCGGGCGCCGTCCAGCAATCTATCGGGGTGGCCGCTGCTGCCCCTGCTACCCCCGTGGTCGGTCACGCATCTGGTCCGCGGCACGCGACTGTTGTCGATATCGATCACGTTGGACAGATGGGTCACAGTGAGCTGACCCTGCACCTCAGCAATGCATTCGTCATCCACGCAGTCGTTGAGGCCGTCGCCATCGTTGTCAATGGTATCCGTGCATACCTCAGACCCGCACGTTGGGTGCGAGATGCACACTGCTTCTTCGCAGTCCATTAGACCGTTACCGTCGGTATCACTGCCGTCGTCGCACACCTCGGAGCCCCCCCCCCCGAAGGTCGCCCCCCGTGCAATGGATGTCCCCTCCGGTATGACCGCGCCTGCAATGATGATGGCGCCCGCCCCGCTGCGCGCCGAGGCCCCGATGGTAGCGCTCGCGCCCACTCTTACATCGCGTCGGATACGTGCGTTGCCACCAATACGTGCGCCGGCTTCTACCCGACTCGACTTCCGTACCCGCACGTTCTGGCCGATATCAGCGCCGGCCGCAATCACGGTGCACGGGCCTAGGACCGCCTGCTGACCAATCTGAACGTCGTCGCCCAGCGAGGCTCCCCGCCCCCGACCTACAGAACACCCAATCGTACGCGGTCCCCGAGCTGGACGAGGTTCCCGACCACAGTATTCTCTTCGGCGAGGAGCTGATTACCCGTGGCCACCGCGTAGCCGAGGGAGACCCCCGCCCACATGTCCAGCTCATCACCGGCGCGGACAGCTCGCCCCAGCACAGCATCAGCGCCGAGAGAGGCATTCGTGCCCAACGTGTCTCCGCGTCCTACAATCGCGTCGCGACCGACCGTCGCTCCGGTGCCGGCCGTGGCGGGTGCAAGACTCGGGCGCCATCCCCAAGGACGAGGTCGATCCCCACGGTGGCAGTAGGGTCCACGCAGGCATCGCCATAGACGTCTGGGTTCGAGTCCTCTTGGAGTGAATTGGCTAATCCGACGCAGTTGTCGTCCGCACCCAACACGCCATCTTCGTCTACGTCCTCGCTCTAGCCCCTGGGCGGTTTCTGTTCGTAGGGTGAAAGCGTCTGACCGGAGAGGTCAGAATGGGTACAGAAGAACTGGCTCGATATATCAGGAGCCAACGTCCCATTGTTGCGAGACATGGGTACCCGCCAGATGTACGGTCGCTCGTGCGTGAGGTGGTACGGGCCAGGCGAACTGGCGGCGGGAGCTGGCGGGTGTGGTCGGATGAATTGGGACTTCCTATCGCCACGTTGACGCGTTGGTGTGGGGCGGTACCTGCTGCGTCGATGGCGGGCTTCGTTCGGGTCGTTGTACGGGAATCAGCGCTGACAGCGTGGTCGTGCGAGCGTCCAGCAGAGCGAGTACTGGTGCTCCCGAACGGTGTGCAGATTCGCGGTCTGACGCTGTGCGATGTCCTGGCGCTGGTGAAGGAGGCTGCATGATTGGCACGAGCCCCGCGGTTCGCGTGTTTGCCTACGGCGCACCTGCAGACCTTCGCAAGCGATTCGACGGCCTGGCGGGCATTGTGGAGCGCCACTTCCAGCGAGACCTGCACGACGGCGACTTGTTCCTGTTCATAGATCGGCGGAAAACGGCAGCGAAGGTAGACCATTGGGCCGGAACGGGTGTGTGCATCTACGTGTGGGAGGACGCTTCGACAGCAACGACGGTGTCGTTGACCCAGAGCGAACTCGGCCTCCTGATGGAGGGCGCAAACCTACGTAGAAGCCACCCATTTCTCCTAAGAAAGCACGCTAATGAGCATGTTTCTTGGGGTTCATCGGGTGGGATAACGGTATGTTGAACCCCCCGTCCAATGCCGATGAACGTGACGCGCTTCGCGAGAAACTGGCGCAGGCGGAGCCGCACCATGCGCAGGTGGAACAAGCCCGTAAACGCGCGGAACGTGCGCGGGCCATTGCCGAGTACAAAGCGAAGGCGCTCACGATTGAACTCCGGGTGTTGCTACGCCGACTGTCGGAGCTGCGGGGTCCGGTCACACGACTGAAGGGCGGCGACCAGCGAACCCAGTTGGAGCTGGAAATTCGCGACTTGGAAGCACGTCTCGCGGATGCGCAGAAAGAAGCCTATGGAACGACCAACAGCGAACGGCGGGCTCGTCAGGCGGCGAAATCGCGTGAACGCGCTGTGCAAACGGGTCAAGCGCCTTCCCCGCAACCAGCTTGCCCTCATCATCGCGGTCGAGCATAGCTACCGGATTCAAGTCCACGGCCGTCAAAAGTACAGCTGCCGTTGTGGTCACATCGACACCGCTCTTGGTGTGGAGACCCGCACGGTCCCAGGCAGCGCGGCGCCGAGGTAGCGGCCGCCTTCTTTTCCTTCTTCGCGACGTGCCGTCGTTTTGCAGCGGATGTGCATAAGTGGTGGATGGCTGCCGCATTGACCGCAAAGAAGGCTCCCAAAGCGGCGCTCACGCCAGCGACGTTCGTGGCGGAACAGGCAGCAAGTTGGTAGAGTCTTGGACATTCGCGTAGATGCCACGCCGCTCAGCTCGCGCCAGGGGCCCCGACGAGGACGTCGTGTCGAAGTGCGGGGAAATCATTATTGACTTGCACATTATTAGGTTTATACTCTACTAGAATCGGGGGGTTTTCATGATTGTAATACTGTTGTCCATTCCATTGGCGTTCGCCCAAGACCAATGCCCTGACTCTGAGAAGATGGAGCCTGGACTCTGCGGGTGTGACTACGAAGATGTCGACGTCAACGCCGACCTGTCGCCGGATTCCTGTGTCCACTTTGATGCACAAGTGGACCTTGGAGCTGTACTTGGGATGAATGTGACCATCAACGCCGGTGCGGTGGTGTCCAACGCAACCATTGGCGAAGATACCATCATTGGGGCGTTCTCCAACATCGGCTCCACAGCCTCCATCGGCTCCAACTCCATTATTGGCCGGCGCGCACGGGTTGAGTCGAGAGCGACTATCGGCAATGAAGCCACTATGGGGCGGAATACCTCTGTGGGTTCAGACGCCAGCATCGGCCAGCGCCTGCTGCTTGGCTACGCCTCCACCGTCGCTGGCGGTGCCGTCATCGGCGACGACTTCACCGTGGGAAACCTGGCGTCGATTGGACGAGCCACCATTGAGGATGGCGTCGTTGTGGCACGCAGCGCCGTCATCGGCGATGGCACATCCATCCTCAATGGCACGATTCTTGGTCCTGAAACCACAATCGGAACCAACTGCCTCATCGGCTCGAATGTACGGCTGCGGAAAAAGAGCGAGATTGAGAGCAATGTCACCGTGGGATCGTCCAGCAGAATCGGTCGGGATGTGTTGCTCAAGACCGGGTCTTCTGTGGGTGCGAACGCACGTCTCGCTGCGCTGGTTGAGCTGGGCAACTCTTCCAACCTACCCGAAGGCATCTTCTCCCCCCGCGGCACTGTCTACCCAGACGCATTCGACGCCGACGCCGATGGCGAGGCATCCATCGCAATGGGTGGGCTGGACTGCGATGATACCAATGGCGACCCCAGCTGCGACTTCAGCTGTGATGAGTCCTGCCTGCCCTCCTTCGATGTAGCAACCCTCTCCAACTGCAACACCACCGGAGCCAACGGCCCGACGCAGAGTGCGTGCGACACCGCTTACAGCGGCTCCGACTGGGCAGACAGTGTTGCGGTCTCCAGTGGCTACCAGACCCTTACCCTTGGGCAGAGCGGAACCTACCGGATCAGCGTTGATGGGGCCCGTGGAGGAAACCACAACTCCTACGGCCGTGGCGGATACGGCGCACACCTCGAAGGGACCTTCACCTTCACTTCCGGAACCGAGCTGAAGGTGCTTGTGGGTCAGTCCGGTGCTGACGGCGGCCCCTACACCAACGCCGCCGGTGGCGGAACCTATGTTGCGCTGACCAACAACTCACCGCTGATTGTCGCGGGTGGCGGCGGCGCACGCGGAAACTGTGGAACCGCCGGCTCAACACCGCCAAGCGGCACGGCCGGCAGCTCGGTATCCGGGAACGGAAGCGGTGGTTTATCAGACAATAACGGCAGCTGGTGTGGATGTGGTGGGTCTGGCAGCGCAGGTGGCGGCTTCGATGGAAACGGAGGGGGCAGCGGCGGAGCCGCATTCGTGAACGGAGGCGTCGGTGACATCGGCGTACGTCCAAGCCAGTGCGTGTCAGTTGGAGCCGGTGGCTTTGGCGGCGGAGGCAACGGCGGCAACGGCGGCGGCGGAGGCGGAGGCTACCAAGGCGGCAACGCGGGCGACTCCATTCGAGGCGGAGTCGGTGAAGGCGGCAAGAGCTACAACGCGGGCTCGAGCCCAGTAGGTTCCAGCGACTCGAACAACGGTCACGGACTCGTGGTCATTGAGCGAATCGGCAACTAGTTGTGTGGAGCGACTCTGCCCGCCCGGGTTCGTTCAAGCATGCCCTGAACGGACCCGATAGCCACGCAGACTCAACAACTCCGCGTGCTGGCTAGTAGCAGCACGCCCAGCCGTAGATAGAGCTGTTGTTGTGGTTATCGCCGACGTTTCCAATCGCCACACTAGCGTTATTCGAGTCATTATCGCTATAAGACTCCGTCCAACTTCCTGAATGGGTCACCACACCCGCAGCGCGGAGGACACCGGTCTGCGACATGGAGCACAGGGACGAGCCTTCCGACGCACAGCTCGACGCGGCGGTCGCGAAGTTACCGCCAACGTTGTTGATACTCGTCATGCACACACCCCCCACATCCGTTGCCGGCGAGGGGCAAGATAGGTCCATGGGCTGGTCGGTTGCACAGCACGCATACCGATAGCTCTGACTCGGACTGGTATTGTCGCTGGTTCCACCGTTGCCAATACTGGCTTGATTACCGTCGTTGTCCGCGTGGTCCGAGGTCCAGTTGGCGCCTGACGTCAGCCGTCCGTTCGCGCGCAAGACATAAGACTGTCCCGTGCTGCAGATATCGGACTGCTTCAGCCCACATGACGTGGTGGCAGAAGCCCAGTTCACAGCAACCGTCGATTCGGAGACGAGGCGAACACCGCCTACCGAAACATCCGTGACCCGCGATGGCGTCGCGTTCGAGCAGCATGTCACTCCGTAGCTAGTAGTCGCGCTATGGTTATCGCCCGTACCGCCATTCGAAACATTCCACGTGTGACCATCGTTGTCGGCGAATGAACTGGACCAGACCGCCCCAAGAGAGCTGCCTAGGTCATTGCGAATAAGCGTGTTTTGGCTGTCTGTGCACATGTCCGCGCCTAGGGCTGCACAGTACTGAGCACCGGCAATGAATCCAGTAGCGGGGCCCACGTCGATCAAGCACACGCCGTTCACCAGCTGTCCTGAACAGGTGCTGGATGCGGCTAGAACCTGAGCCAATCCGGCTGCGGACAAGCTGTCGGCAACGCCGGCACGGGCCGCGAAGGGCACGCTAGCTAGGAGCTGACGCGAGGACTCAGCACCGTTGTCGATGGAGACCGACAAGTAGATGCTGCCATCAAAGACCGAGTCCGCAATCGGATTCGCGACGTCTTGCCCGAGGGTGACCGAGTAGAAGCCGGCCTCCGGGGTCAACGTAAACTCGTCGGTCCACAGGGCGGAGCCTCCCGAGTCGGCTCGATACAGGAAGATGTCCAGCTCGGTCGGTGCATCGACAGGCA